>JBFYZU010000290.1:0-15769 GCA_041309365.1 Myxococcota bacterium | reverse complement strand
TCGGAGAGCACATCCTGCACCACGGTGCCGAGCCACCGGCGGCCATGGCATTTGCCGACGGTCTCCTGTTCGTCTTCGGTCAGGGCGACAGCTACACTGTCGTCGATCTGGACGTGGCGGGCCGTTTCGAGGAGCACGTGCTGGGCCTGGGCCTGGTGGCCACACAGGCTCCGACCATCACACGCAGCGCCGATGGCCTCGTCCTCGTGTTCGAGGATCGGCAGATCCGGATCGATCTCGCGGATGTGCGCGAGTCTCTCGCCCCACCCGCGCCTCCGACGCCCTGAGCCCATCGCGAGCTCACAGAGCGATGCTCAGGAGCACGTCCGGCACTCTCATGCCCGCACGCCCCACGACCGTGAGCCCCAGGCTCAGGCACTTGCACGGATGGGAGTAGGAGAGGGTGAGCTCGCCCGAGGAAGCTCTCCTGGAATCCAGGTCGATGGCTCCCTGCATGAGCAACACCAGGCCTTTTGCCAGGGGGACCTGGAGCCCCAGAAGGCCGAGGTGCACCTGGCGCCAGGGAAGGGACACCGGGAGGATGGATAGACGCCCGGAGGTCCAGACCTCGATATCGAGGTGGGTCATCGACCGACGACCCATGTACACGTGACGCGCCACGATGCTCGCATGGCCTGCTTCGATGTGAAGAGACGTCGTCACGAGAGAAGGGCCAGACCCCGGCAGGTCCAGATCCACCGTGAGGCGCGCATCACCCAGATCCAGCATTGCGCTCGCGGTCAGCATGGGTCGGACCCGGCTGCCCGGCGGGACGAGGAGCCATCCTCGGGCGTCGATGGAGAGCAGATCCGCGCCTTCGTGGCGCAGAGCGCTGTGGATCCCGACGCCTGCCAGGTGCGAGGGAGGCGCTTTGCTGCGATACGGGCCGAAGGCCGTTCCTGCAATCGACCAGTACGAACCCCTGTAGAGCATCGAGAACAAAAGCCCGTGCGACCAGCCACCCTTCGAGGTTGGGCTCGCGATCCCCACCTCGCCCTGCACGCCCGTGCTCAGAACCTGTGACCACCGAGAGAGCTCTCCATCTGCGCCCCACTGGTGCAGGGCACCTCTCCAGAGGGCCTCGGCAATGATGTCCACGACTCGCGCGGCGAGCCACCTGCCAGCCAAAGACAGGCTGGCTCCGGTGACGAGCAACGGATCGTCAATCCCACTGCCACCCACCTCGACGAGCTGCGCGTGGGAGATCTCGCCGCCCAGCGTCAGGGGCAGCCGCGCCCCCTTGAGGCCGACCGGCCCCAGGGCGAGCACGAGCGCTGGCACCCGGACCCACGTACCTGCCACGGAGAAGCCGCCGTCCGCACCCTCCAAGGACGAGCCATGGACCGAGCGGGTCAATCCGGCACTGGCGAGGATCGAGACCCCGACAGCGGAAGGGAACATCACGAGCGAGAGCGACGACACTGCCTTGCGCTGCACCCCGAGCCCGGGGCCGGGCATGTCCGCCCTCCCCAGGTGCCCCGTCAGCGGAAGATCCAGGACGAGCCCCATGGCCAGGGATCTGCGCTCTCCCCACATCCGACCCTCGAGCCATGCGGTATCGACTCCTGACCCGACTGGATCGAGGAAAAGCACGGCGCCGATTCGACGACCGGGCAGGAGGAGCCCGGCCTCGAGGCTCATACCCGCCGGTGCCATCCAACCCAGCCGGGCCTGGATGTCAAAGCCTGCCGGGCCCGGCACCTGCGCTCCCATGCTCGCATGAAGACCACGCCCCGCGATCCACCCGAGCGTGGGCGCGAGCAGGCCGGGTTCCCGCCCCGTGCGCAAGAGCAGGACGGGCACTGGGAGGACTGGGCGACCGCCGATGGCGATCCAGCCATGACGCACGAGGATGTCGCCGTCATCCTGCACCTCGAGCTCGCCGAATCCCAGGGACCAGGGAGGCGGGTCACAGCTGCACAAGGTCAACCTCCCGTCGACGAGGAGCAGCTTGCCAGAAGAGGCCGCCAGCCAGGCCGCGCTGGCCGTGACCGCGCGGGCGCCCATCGTCATGGAGAGCTCCGCGTCTCCGGCCAGGAGCGCCTTCCCCGAGGGATCGATCGTGAGCTCTCCCGCCGTCAGGTAAAAGCCCGGGGTGGACAGCGTCGCACCCTCGGGCGCCAGGATGACTCCCTCCTCGAGCCCCACCACGAGCCGTGGTGCCGAGATCAGCACCTGGCCCGCGCCCACCCACGCAGCGGTCACCGTCTGGTCATCTGTCTCCGTCGACTCCTGGGCGCCTCCCGGCGCCGGCCGCACGACGAGAAGGAGCGCCAAGAGCCCGGATGCTGTCTGCCGCGTGGCCATCCTGGCCGATGGTATCACACCGGGCATTGCCAGAACCTCTTCGATCCGATAGAGATGGGACGGGGAAAAGGGGAATGCAGGATCTTCAGCAGACCACCTCGAATATCTCGAGGAGCCAGGCCCGGATCCTGGTCGTGGACGACCAGAAGAACATGCGAAAGACCCTGAGCATCATGCTCAAGGGTGCGGGCTATGACGTGGCAGTGGCCAGCGACGGCAACGGCGCCATCAAGCTCATCGACGAGGATTCGTTCGATGTGGTGATCACCGACCTCAAGCTCGGCCAGGTGGACGGGCTGGACGTGCTCAAGCACTCGCGGGCCAAGGCTCCTTTGACCGAGGTCATCGTGATGACTGCCTTCGGGACCGTGGAGAGCGCCGTGCGGGCCATGAAGCTGGGCGCCTACGATTACATCCAGAAGCCGTTCGGGGAGGACGAGCTGCTCATCCGGCTCAGGCGCGCACTGGAGAGGCGCCAGCTCAGCGGCGAGATCTCCCTCATGGCCAGCGAGTTCCGCGAGCGGTACAAGTTCGAGAACATCATCGGCCGCTCCCGTACCATGCGTGATATCATCACCCGGATCATCCGGCTCGCGCCCACGGACACTACCGTGCTCATCACGGGCGAGAGCGGCACGGGCAAGGAGCTCGTGGCGAGAGCCGTGCACGCCAACTCCAAGCGCGTCGGCCGGGCGTTCATCCCGATCAACTGCGCGGCCATCTCCGAGACGCTGCTGGAGAGCGAGCTGTTCGGGCACCAGCGGGGAGCCTTCACCGGAGCGGTTTCCACCCGCAAGGGGCTGTTCGAGGAGGCCGACGGGGGCACCTTCTTCTTCGACGAGATCGCCGAGACCACGCTGAGCTTCCAGGCGAAGCTCTTGCGAGTCATCCAGGACCAGGAGATCCGCAGGCTGGGCGGCAACTCCTCCATCAAGGTCAACGTCAGGATCATCGCCGCCACCAACCAGGACCTCGATGATTCCATAGAACGCAAGCGATTCCGGAACGACCTCTACTACCGGCTCAACGTGGCCCGCTTCCACCTGCCTCCCCTCAGGGAGCGCAAGGAGGACATCCCGCTTCTCGTCGAGCACTTCATGGTCAAGTACCAGCGCCGGTTCGGCAGGACCATCCGGCTCGGCGAGAACGTCATGGACTTCCTGCTCGCCTACGACTACCCGGGCAACATCCGGGAGCTGGAGAACCTCATCGAGCAGGGCGTGGCCCTGAACGTGGACGGCACCATGAAGCGCGAGGAGATCCCGATCCTCGCCGACAGCGACCAGCCAACGGGCACGACCCTCAGAGAGAGGGTCGAGATCACCGAGCGCATCGCCATCGAGACGACGATCAAGGGTACGAGGAGCCTGCGCGAGGCGGCCCACATGCTGGGGCTGAGCCAGACGACACTGTGGAGAAAGCTCAAGAAGTACGGGATAGACACCACCAATCTGCGCGAGGAGTGAAGCTGCCTCTCTCTCAGGCCGGCTGCGCCAGGATCCTGGACACGAGATCGTGGGTCAACGCGTGTGACGGCCTTCGGGCCATCACCCGTGCATGAAGAGGCCGGCCGAGAAGCGCGAGATCGCCCATAAGGTCGAGGGTCTTGTGGCGCACGGGTTCGTCTCGAAACCTCACCTTGGATGGTTCGAGTGCCCCATCGGGACCGAATACCAGAGCGCAGTCGAGGCCGCCTCCGCGTGCGAGCCCGCGGCGCACGAGGTCCCCAAGCTCGTCCACGAATCCGAACGTGCGTGCCGGTGCGAGATCCTCGACGAAAAAACCAGCGCCAGGGCTCCACGAGAGGCGCTGGACACCCACGTGCGGATCCTGGAAATCTATCTCGACCTCGAGCTCCAGCTCGTCGCAAGGCAAAGCCTCGATGATCGAGGCGCCCTGCCCGACGTGGATCGGAGCGTGGACGGACAGCGCCTCCGGGACCGAGGCGGGCTGGCAAGCCGCCGAGAGGGCCTCGACGAAAGGCAGGGCCGACCCATCGAGGACGGGCACCTCCTCGCCAAGCGGCACGATGCACACGTCCCACAGATCCAGGCCAGCGAGGGCGGCGAGGAGGTGCTCGACGGACGAGAGCGAGAATCCGCAGGCTGGCCGCACGAGCCTCGTCGAGCGGTACGCGCCGATCCGATCGAGTTCACCGATGGCCACGGCCCCTTCACGGGTTCGCACCTGGATCCCGAGGCCTTCTCGGTGAGGCTCGACGACGACAGCGCCATCTGTTCCACCGTGCAATCCCCGCCCGCAGAAAGTGACGGGCCTTGCGAGCTTCATCCCTTCTTGCCGCCGAAGTCGCCGAACAGATCGTCGAAGGCATCGTCGACTTCCTTGGCGGCCTCCGAGGGATCCTTGCGGACGGGCTGGGCCACCCTGGGGGAAGGTTGTGCCGCGGCACGCGTGGTGGGCTTGTACGAAGAGCTCAGCGCGATGAGCTTGAGCTTCACGTCCTTGAACCCCGGATCCCGCTTCTTGATGTTTTGAAGATAATAAACGGCTTCCCTGTGATCCTGGAGCTTGATGTATGCCTCGGCGATGTCGTAGTAGAGATTCAGCTCCTGGTCCTGGTTTTTCTGCCGTGAGAAGAGCCCCAGCTTGTACTCCTTGATGGCGTCCTCGACCCGGCCTTGCGACATGAGGCAGTTGCCGATCATGTTGAAGCAGATCGACTCCATGTCCGGCGAGGCCGATGCGATCCTGAACTCCTGGATGGCGGACTCGTACACGCCCATCTCCTGGTAGGCGATACCGAGATCGTAGTGGGTGCGCGCATCCGAGGCATCGATCTCGGTGGGTTGAGCTCCGAGGACGGCCGCCGTGCCGTTTCCGTCCTCCTGGATGATGGACTCCAGCGCACTCAGGGCATCGAAGGCCTCATCAGCGATCTGGCTCTCCGAATCCAAGGGCTCGAGCAGCCCCTCGTTTGTCACGAAAGGAGCCGGGGGCGATGACGACGTGGACTGTCCGCCCTGGAGCTCACCTATCCTGTCCAGGATCAGCCGGTTGCCGGGGAACTGGCCGAGCAGATCCTGCAAGAACAGCACGGCCTCCTGGACGAGCCCCTGGGAAACGAAGAACTCGGCCTCTTCGAGCGCATCCTCGACGACGGTGGAGGATGTGGCAGGCTCTGGACCGGCCACGGCCGTCCGGGCTGCCGCAGCCGGTTGCGGCAACGCGGTGAGCGTGGGAAACAGCTCGTCGAGCTCAGCCCGAGGTGGCGGGGGCGGGGCCGACCGTGGAACCGGGGGAGGCATCGATCGAGGGCCGGAAAAAGCAGGAGGTTTGACCCTCGCAGCAACCTGGACTGGCTCCGGCTCGGTCGGGAGGTCGAGCGCCTCATGCCCGTCCCCGTGCCCGAACAGGTCCGGAACGGTGGGTCCGTCGATCTCGTCGGTCTCGGTGTCCAGGACATCCAGGTCGCCCGCTGCCCGGATGGGCGAGACGATATCCTCGGTCTCCTTTTCCAGCGCGTCGATCTCCTCGAGCTCCAGATCGGGCAACGTGACGGAGTCCAGAGCCCGCGACATCTCCGCCTCGCTGTCGGGAAGCAGCTCCAAATCCGCAATGCTCCCGATCTCTGGCACATCCACAGGATGTGGCAAAGCGGACGCGGGGGGGAGCTTCTCGATCTCCTCGATCGACGGCAGATGGGCGCCCGGGTCGCTCGTCTCCTCATCGAGGAAGCTCGAGTAGGCTGCGTCGGCTACCGGCTTCACCAGGGGTTGCGGCAGCAGGGGTCTGAGCTCATCCGAGGCCTCTTCGACCGGCTCCTCGTCGATGGGCTCGATGTCGGGGATGGACTCGATGTCGTCCTGGTCGTCCTCGGCCTCGAGCTCCTGCACATCCTCGACCCTGGCTTCCGGCCCGAGGGTAGACTCACCCAGGGCCGCGAGCATGGAGACCGCCCTTGCCTTGCCCGGGCTGACCAGGAGGATCTCCTTCAGCGCGAGCACGGCCCTCGCGGGCTCTGTGTCTGAAAGGACCTCGGCCAGCTGGAACAGATGTGCGACGGCCTGCTCCATGTCTCCCTGATCGAGGTAGATGTCCTTGAGCCTCTCGTGCAGAAGCGGGTTTCCCTGGGTCTTGTCCACGCCGTCGCGCAGATGTTCCGTGGCCTTGTCCACGAGCCCGTACTTCAGGTAGATATCCGCTTCCTCGATGTAGCGTGTCGCCACGGGATCTGCATCGGCCGGCCGGGAGCGAGCCGGGGGCATGTCCTCTCGACTCTCCCGCGGTGAGTGCGAAGTGGGGGGCGGGGTCGGTCTCGGCGGTGCCTCGCTCGCAGGGGTCGGCACGGAAGATCTCCGGGAACCCACGATGCTGTCTTCGAAGATGGGTATCTCGGCCTCGTCCTCGACGCCTCTGCGTGGGGTGGCCGGCTCGACCGCCCCAGGGTCCATCTCGGACAGTACCCGTCTGGCCTGCGAATCGTCGGGATCGATCTGGACCATCAACCTGTAGGTCTCGCGCAAAAGGTCGGTCTCGCCGAGCTTGCGATGTACCTTGGCCTTCTCCGCCAGCACCATGCTGGCCTTGTTGATCTCGCCTGTCGCGATGAAGTGTCCGGCCAGAAGCTCCATGGCCTTGACGTCCTCGGGATCCTTCTTCCTGCAGAACAGCAGGAGCTTCATCGCCCTGGGCACCTCGTTGCGCCTCAGATGGAGGACGGCGAGCTCGCGGCAGAGCTCGATGTTGTCAGGGTAGTGGTAGAGCAGCCGCTCCGCGGCCCGGATGAACAGGTCGTCGAGCTTCTGCTCCCTGAGCAGAGGCAGGGCGGCCTGAAGCTCCTGCACCGCCGAGGCCGTGTTGTTCAACCTCAGGAAGGTCTCTGCCAGGGTGATACGGCTGATGGCGTCCTCGGGATCCCCCTCGACGATCTTGCGCAGCAGGCCGAGCAGATCGTCCTGGTTCCCCGTCTTCTGCAGTATCTCGATGGCGCGCTGGTTGAAGATGCGGGCGTCCTTGCTCAGCCCGAGCTCCCTGAACAGATCCGAGAGCTTGATGTACACCGGCACGAGAAGGGGATTGAGCTGGAGGATCTGCTTGTAGATGCTCACTGCGCGGTTGGCGAACCCGCGTGCGGTGAGCATCTCCGCCAGCTTCATGTAGGTGGCGATGGCCTCCTGACGCTGTCCCTGCCTGGCATAGAGATCTCCGAGCTTCTGCAGCGACCGCAGATCCTCGGGATCCGTCTCGCAGACCTTCCTGAACTCCAGGATGGCCTTGTCGATCTGCCCCTTCTGCAGGAACTTCTGGGCAGCATCCAGCGCCTTCTGTTTGTTCAGCGCCACCAGCCCTCAACCTGTCACGATGACCGAACTCGGCCTGATCGTTTGATAAAAATTGGAAACTGATCTTACAATATCGGTACTTCGCGAACAACGGGTATTTGAAAGGCATCCAGGCGCGGCACGCATGACGGCAGGTGGACGCAGGCTCAGCATCGTGGTTCCGTTCTACAACGAGGCTTCGAGCCTGCCAACCCTGCTCGTGCAGATTCACGAAGCACTGGCCAGAGAGAACGACTGGCAGGCCATCATCGTGGATGACGGCAGCACGGACGACTACATGGAAGGGCTGTCGAGGTTACCGGACGAGATCGGACGGAGAGTCACCCTCGTGGTCTTCCGCCGCAACCTGGGCAAGGCCTCTGCCCTGGCCGCGGGGTTCACTCTGGCCACGGGCGATGTGGTCGTCACGCTGGACGCGGATCTCCAGGACGACCCGGCGATGATCCCCGAGCTTGTGGCACGACTCGACCAGGGATACGACATGGTCATCGGTCGCAAGGTCCCCAGGCAGGACCCGGTGGGCAAGAGGCTGGCGTCATTCGCGTTCAACTCGGTCGTCCGGATGGCCTCCGGCTTGAGATTGCGAGACGTCAACAGCGGGTTCAAGGTCATGCGCCGCAAGGTCGTCCAGGGAATGGACCTCTACGGCGAGATGCACCGGCTCTTGCCCTTGCTGGCCGCCTTCAAGGGATTCAAGGTGACGGAGGTGGACGTCAAGCACCGGCCCAGGATCCACGGAAGGTCTCATTACGGCGTTGAGAGGTCATGGAGGGGGCTTTTCGACCTGGTGACGGTCACCTTCTTGACCCGCTACCACAAGAGGCCGCTGCACCTTCTGGGGGGAGTGGCAGGCATCCTCTTCGGCTTCGGTTCGCTCATCTGCATCTACCTGCTCGCCTACTGGCTGGCTGGGGGATCGCTCCAGGACCGTCCGTTGCTCTTCTTCGGGATCCTCCTGATTTCTCTCAGCAGCCAGGTGTTCACGCTCGGCCTCCTCGGCGAGATGATCACCTTCGCCACGCACACGAGCGACCTGTCGGCCTACATCGACCGTGTTCGACCCCTGGCACCCTCTCGCGAGGATGGTGGGCCGGAGCATTAGATGAGAACTCCGGCGGCCATGCTGAGGACCGCATGGCGCGTCACGGGTCTATCGGCCCGCCTGGGCGCGCACATGGCGGCCAGGATCACGGGGCGCACACCCCCCTTGCCGCTGAACCTCACCGTGAGCGTCACTCGGCGATGCGACTCGCATTGCAGCACATGCGGTATCTGGTGTGCGGACCAGGACGGCAGAGACGAGCTCGACGCCCGGCAGTACGAGAAGCTGTTCGCCTCCATCGGGCCGGGATCGGTCTACTTCTTGAACATCTCGGGCGGCGAGCCGACCTTGCGTGACGATCTGCCGGACATCGTCCGGTCCGGGGTGCAATACCTCGATCCAGCCCACGTTCACCTGCCGACCAACGGCATCGATCCCCAGCGCATCTTGGGCAAGGTGGAGCAGATCCTCGCGGCCATGGAAGACAGCCGGGCAGTGCTCAGCGTCAAGCCCTCGCTCGATGGCGTCGGCCGGCTGCACGACGAGATCCGGGGTGTCATCGGCAACTACGAGGCCGTGAGGGAAACCATCACGGGGCTCTTGCGGCTGCGTGCGGCCCATCCGGGCCGATTGCTCGTGGGGGTGGGCACGGTGATCTCGCGTCGCAACGCGGACAGCACGAAGGAGGTGGTCGGGCTCGCGCGCAAGCTCGGGCTCGACTCCATCATCCACGAGATCGCGGAAAACCGAGAGGAGATGGGCAACCAGGACTGGTCCATCACACCGGATGTCATGGAGTACAGGTGCGCGGCCGGGCCCTTTGCCGAGGCCTGCCGCGAAGCGATCGCGACCGGCGACGCCGGGAGTATCCTGAAAGCGGCGATGAGGCTCAGGATGATCGAGCTGACGGCTCGCTGGCTCGAGACGGGCCAGCAGCCTCTGCCATGCTATGCAGGCATCACGAACGCGCACGTGGGGCCAAAGGGAGGTCTCTGGGCTTGCGCGGTCATGTCGCGCACCAACATGATGGCGGACCTCGTACGGGTCAAGATGGACTTCGAGAGGGCCTGGAGCAGCGACAATGCGGGCAGGGTCCGTCGTCGCATCCGCGAACAGCACTGCGCCTGTCCTCTTGCCAACCAGATGTACGCGAACATCCTGCTCTCACCCGTGGAGCTCTCGCGGGCGCTGGCGCTGGTCCTCTCTTCTCGCGCGCATTTTTTAGCCGGACAAGGGATGTGATGGCTGCAGCCGGCCTCACGGGTCTGGCGCCGCCCATGCGGGGCGGGATCGCCCACTACACTCTCCACCTGGGCGCCGCCATGGGGGACATCTGCCGGACGCGTCTGTTCGCATGGTACAGGCAGTACCCGGATCTGCTGTTCCCTGGCAGGCGCCAGACGGATCCCGGAGCGCGAGGACCGAGCGTGGAGGCGATGAGGACGCTCGATCCCCTCTTGCCCTGGACCTGGACGCAGACCATTCACGAGATGTGCTCGTTCGGGGCGACGCGGGTGGTCCACCAGTGGTGGCATCCATGGTTCGCACCTGCCACGTGGTCGCTTCTGAACATGCTCCGCACACGTGGCGTCCGGACGAGCGTCCTGTGCCACAACATCGAGCCTCACGAGCGCATCGTCGGCGCGGCCAGCGCCACGCGCCGCGCCCTGGCTGCGGCGCACGTCATCGTCGTTCACGGAGAGAGCGACGCCGTGCGCGCCAGGAGGTGGTGGCCCCGTGCGGATGTGAGGTCCCACACGCATCCTGCCTACGAGGACATGACGCGGACTCGCAGGGACAGGGCCGGCGCGCGGCGCGCCCTGGGCCTCGACGAGCGCGGGCGGGTCATCCTGATGTTCGGATGCATCAAGCCCTACAAGGGGCTCGAGGATCTCATCGAGGCCATGGGCCATATCCGCAAGGTCAGGACCGATTGCACGCTCGTGGTGGCCGGGGAATTCTACGAGCCGAGGCTTCCTTACGATGCCCGCATCCAGGCCCTGGGGATCGCAGACGCGGTACGCATCCTCGACGGATACGTGCCTGACGCACAGGTAGGGACACTGATGCGCGCGGCCGACGTGGTTGCGCTGCCCTACCGTCACGCGACCGGGAGCGGTGTGCTGCCCACTGCTTTTGCCGCCGGCATCCCCGTGGTGACGACTCGAACGGGTAACCTCCCGGAGACCATCGTCGAGGGAGCACGGGCAAGGATCGTGGAGCCCGGAGACCCGGCCTCGCTGGCCCGCGCCCTGCTCGACGTGCTCTCAGACCCCCCCGCGATGGGGGCCGCAGGCATGGGCCCGACCGCGGCATCGTGGAAGACACTGGCCGAGACGCTGCTGTCATGACGAGAGCTTGACAGCCGACTGTCTGATGGTACTCTAACTTGCCGTTACTCGAGACGGTTTCGAGAATCCAACGAACGAGAGGTTCCAATGAGAACGCAACGCGCGAGAACCGGCTCCTGGCTAGCGACAGCGGCCGCGCTCGTGGCAAGCCTGTCGATGAGCCATTGTGCAGAGAACAAGGGTGCCTGCAACCCCCCATGCTCCACGCCTCTGACGTGCTGCGGGGGAATCTGTGCCAACCTGCAGACGGACAACCAGAACTGCGGCGAGTGCGGCAACGAGTGCGAGCCCGGCGCCACGTGCACGGCCGGCATCTGCCCGGACGTGTGCGGCAGCGAGGTGTGCATCGTGGGCGAGACCTGCTGTCTGGACGAATGCGTGGACACGCAATCCGACGGCCGGCACTGCGGCGAGTGCGACAACGCCTGCGATGACGGCTGGGACTGCATCGAGGGCACGTGCGAGCACACCGAGTGCGATCCGCCCTGCGATACGGGCGAGACGTGCTGCTCCATCCCCGGCGGAGACCCCATCTGCGCGGACCTGGACTCGAGCGAGCAGCACTGCGGCGTGTGCCGTCACGAGTGCGATACGGAGGAGAGCTGCTCGGACGGGCTGTGCACTCTCACGCCCTGCGAACCGCCCTGCGGTGGGGATCCGGAAAGGTGCTGCGGGGGCATCTGCGTGAACACGGACACGGACATGGATAACTGCGGGTTCTGCGGCAACGTGTGCGACCCTCTCCGGGCGGACGAGTGCTACGGCGGGGAGTGCGTGTGCAACCGCGGCCCGGACTGCACCTCGAGCCAGGAATGCTGCCCGTCGGTGGGGTGCCGCAACGTGGCCGCGGATCCGAACAACTGCGGGGAGTGCGGCAACGTCTGCGACACGGGGCTCACCTGTACGGACGGCGAGTGCCTGTGCGGAGGCGTGGAGTGCGAGGATGGATACTCGTGCTGCTCGGGAAGCTGCCGGGATCTCTCCAGCGATCCTTTCCACTGCGGCGAGTGCGGCCACCCCTGCGGCACCAACGCTCCGACCTGCGTCGACGGCGGATGCAAGTGCGGTGACGACCCGCCCTGCTCCACCCTCTGCGGGTACTGGGCCTGCGACAGCTACCTGCCGCCGGGACCGTACGACGACTGTCAGGCCTGCTGCCCGGACCTGGGCGGGTGCATCTCCATGAGCGACACGGACTGCGGCACGTGCGGCCACGCCTGCCTGACCGGTCAGAGGTGCGAGCCGGTCCTCTACGGCATGCCACCGCCGTTCGGCGGCTACTGCCTGTTCGAGTGCGTGGGCACCGGACCCGACGGCTATTCCGACATCGACTGGGACCTGTTCGATCTCACCGACCCCGGCACGGACCTCGACCTCGACCCTGGCACGGACTGAGATATATGCTCCTCGACCTACCAGATGCTCTTGCCCGGCATGTCCGGAGACGGCTTCAGTCCCACCGCAGCAAGCACCGAGGGAGCCACGTCGAGAACGGTGGGCTCGCTGAATAGAGGAAGGAGCGTCATGATGACCCCCGCGGCGCTGGCGGCATCACCTGCGTCCGCTGCCGGGACGAACGGGTGCGAGCTGTCCGACAGGACCGCCGCCGGCACCCTCCCATCCATGGAGGCGGCGCTCATCCCGTATCCCGGAGCGAGCACGACGACCAGGTCGGGGGCCAGTGCCTGCCTGTCGCCGAAGATGTCACGACCCAGGAGCACCTCGCTCACGATGGGGACCGATCCCTCGGAAAGGGACTCGAGCTTGCCTCGTATCTCACCGGTCAGGACGTCCGCCTGCTCCCCCGGCATCACCCAGCCGGCAGGCTCCCTTCCCTCGAGGTTCAACCGCACCCCTCCTGCCCCACTGCTGTAGGCCCTTGTCCTCGACCAGTCCACGTCCGCCAGCCCGTCGCGACTGCTGGTCTTCGCCTTGTGCTGGAGCACGAGGTAGCCTTCCTTGACCAGCCAGGACGTGAGCGAAAGCTCCCTGCGGACAATGCGCTGCCCTCGCGGCGCGACGACCATCATCCTGTCGCCCGGCCGCAGGACCTTCATGATCTCGCCGACGAGCGAGTCGAGCTGCCCGTACATCTTTTCGACGCAATCGCCGTGCGCCTCTTGAAGCTGTTTGTCGTGGGCTGGCGAGCCCGGATCCGCGGCACGCGAGAACGTCCCGAGAGGCGCCCCGATCTGGGGAAAGATCGAGACGAGCACGTCGAAATCCGGGCGGGTCAGCTCTCCCAAAGTCATTCGTGACTGCTGCTCCCAGGAAGCGTAGGACTGCCTGAGAAGGGCCGCGCCGCTGATGAGGCCGGCGTCGAATGCGGTGGCGTCCACGCCCACGCCGCACGTGCGGAAAGTGCCGTAGCGGTCCGCGAGGAACCCGGCGTAATAGCGCGGATAGGATACGGGCAGCGAGGGCGAGAAGGGATCCACACCGGGAGGCTCGAGAAAGACCTTCAACCCACCTTCCATCTGAAGGGGCAACATTCGTGTGGAAGCGTCGACCCGACCGCCATCGAGGGTGAATCCGATACCGAAGTACCCGGACCACTCCCCGATGGGGGCCGTGCCCTTCGAACGTCCGCCGTCCACAACGAGTACCGGGGTGCCATCGGTCGAGGTCTGTACCATGAGCGTGAGCCTGGCCGCGAGCGTCTCGCCGGCCGGACCGGCCAGCAAGACATCGGCGGTCCACCTATCATCTCCGTTCGGTACCGCCGTGACCGAGATCCCCGGGCGAGGCACGGCCGGGATCGCCGTCGAGCTGATGAGGATCCACCTGCAGGGTCCCTGGCCCACGTCCGGCGTCCCCTGCCCCGCGAGGACCTCCAGCCCGGGCTCGCGCGAGGCGGAGAAGGCCAGCGGCCCACGCAGGACCCTGACCTTCATGCTGGCCCGTGCCAGTAGATCCCATACCGGCTCCGCTCCCAGAGGCCCCGATGACGGCTCGGCGATGGACAGATCGGCGCCGGGGGGCCCCATGACCCGAGCTACGGGCGGCAATGCAGAATCGCCGGAGATGCCGTGCACAGACGGCGTGACGCCCGTGATCAGGCTCGCCCAGGCAGTGAGAGGATCCGACGGGGTCGTTGTGTGAAGGGCCTTGCGGTGCAGCCGGGCCAGGTTAGGCACCTTGCCCCTGCCGACGAGCCCTTCGAGCACTTCCGGATCGAGGCCATCGACGCCGATGACGACGACGCGCGGGGCCGGCTCCTGCTCCATGGATGTGCCGGTGTCCCTGACGGATGGTTGCCTGCATCCCTGCTCCGAGGAGACAATCGCCAGGACAGCCAAGAACGCTCCGGCGCGCCGCTGCCGGGCTCTTCTCACTTTCCCTCGTCCAGAGGATCGAGCAGGGTGTACTCGACCTTCCTGATCGTACGATCGGCGGCCAGGAGGGCTGCCGTGACGACCTTGCGGTGCGTCACCGACAGTGCAGGGCAGCCAGCGCAACGGCCCCTGTAACGGACCTTGACCAGGCCGCTCTGCTCGTTGACGTCGACCACCTCGACGCTGCCCCGATCCACGGCCAGAAGGGGGTTGATCCTCTCGTCGATGATCTTCGAGACGGTTTCGAGAAGCGAGTTCAACCTCTGGCCCCCCGCGACCGGGTCCCGCGGCCTAGATCTCGGCGGCGATGGTCCCGAGCTGGTTGATGAGGAACTGCTGGTTCTTCTCCATCTGGGTGATGAGATCCATGAGCTCTACCAGCCTCTGCTGATACGATTCGAAGCGCTTCTTGGCCTTCTCCTCGAGACGGAGCTTGGACAGATCGCCCAAAGGCACGATCCACTTTTCTGGCTCCGCGCTCAGGTCCCCGGCTCCGACCTTGTAGACCTCGGGCTTGAGCTCCTCGCTCACGGGGGTACCCTCGTCGAACTGGATCTGGTAAGTGGCCACGGTGGGGTCGAAGGGCTGCGTGATGATCACGACGTTGCCGACGATGGCCTTCTCCTCGCCGTAGTCCATCGGCTGGAAGATGATGCCGTAGTTGGTGTTCACCAGCATGTCGAACTTGCCCTTCCAGCCATCCAGGGCCTCCTTGTCGTTCTCGCTGCGCGCCACGTGTGTCCGGGTCAGCTCGTAGAGCTGCGCCCAGCTGCTCGTGTAGGTGAACAGGACGGGCACGGTTTCACCCGTGTAGATCTGGTAGTTGCGCTTGGCGACCTCGGCGAGGCCTATGGGAGGCGGATTTTCCTTCTTCACGGCATCCTTGAGCTTGCTGATCGAGTCCGCGTCGTACTCCATCTTCGCCGCCCTGGACTGGGCGGCCGTGACGGACTTCTTCATGTCGGCAAGCTTCTTCGAAGCCGCCTGGATGTATCCGTAGAGATCGTTGCCGTCCGCCACGGCCAGGTTGCGCAGCTTGCGCTGGCTGCATCCGTTGCCCAGGATGGTCCCTATTCCGAACCCCACGGAGATACAGAGCAGGGCGATGACCAACGAGTACATCGTGGCCCGCCTCGTGGCGGCTTTCTGATCGGCTGCGCTGATGACCTCCTGGGAGGGTCGGGTCTCGCCGAGCAGCGATGGCCGGGAGATCTCGCGGCCGAGCTGCGGTGCAAAGGGATCCCTGGAGACGTCCACGGGCTTGGGCGGCTGCTGCATGAACGCGGGCGGTGGTGTTCCGACGCCGGGCGGGGCGCCGATCCCGGGCGGGGCGCCGATCCCGGGTGGGGCGCCGATCCCGGGCGGGGCAGGTGCCGCAGGCTTTGCCTCGGGTGCTCCCCCCTTCTTGAGGCCGAGGCGCGCCTTGAGATC
>JBFYZU010000289.1:0-17728 GCA_041309365.1 Myxococcota bacterium | reverse complement strand
CTGGACGCTTGACACGGACGGGCATGGACGGGAAAACACGGGAAGCGGAGGATTCCATGGGCAAGACCATTGCAGTTCTCTTGGAGCTCGCGGCCGTGGCCCTTGCCGGGGGCTGCGGCGCGGCGGGTGACGGTCCAAGCGTTCACGTCGATGGCACACAGGAGGTTCTCGAGCTCCTCGCCCACGCCATAGCAGCTCGTGCAGTCCGGCTCGATGATCTCGGCTCCGTCCGTGCCCGTGTCGGCCGGCACGTCCGGCGCCACCCACGTATCTGCCCCGGTGTCCGGCGCCAGCTCTGCGACCGTGTCCGACACTCCATCGACGTGAACGCTGGGACCATCGCCCGCCGCGCCGCAGCCCCCGGCAAGGGCCACGGTCGCGAGCGCCGAGAGAACCCCTATGGTCTTGCCCATGAAATCCTCCGCTTCCCGTGTTTTCCCGTCCAAGCCCGTCCGTGTCAAGCGTCCAGGAAAACCTCGACCTTCATCCATGGCCTTGGACCCGTTATACTACTCGGATGGATTTGTACGATGCGCTGGGCATGGAGGCACTGAGAGCCGGGTTCCTCGATCACACCCGCAAGGCCTACGCGCTTCTGGGTGAGCTGGACAGGCCTCGCATCCTCGACGTCGGGTGCGGCACGGGGCTACCCACGATCGAGATCGCCCGGCTGAGCCATGGAGAGATCATCGCCATCGACACCGACGAGCAGGCGCTTGGCGAGCTGCGACGGCGGGTGGAGCGAGAAGGGCTCGCCAGAAGGGTCGTGGCCGTCAAGGCCTCGCTTTACGACACGTGTTTTCCGGACGAGAGCTTCGGCGTCGTCTGGGAGGAGGGGGTGTTGCACCTGCTCGAACCCACGAGGAGCCTTGCACAGTGCCATCGCCTTCTCGCGCCACGCGGGTTTCTAATCATGCACGAGACGGTGACCTGGCTCGAGGAGGCCCGGGACCTGCTCCGTTCGTCGGGCTTCGAGCCCGAAGACCGGTATCTTATGCCCAGGCTGTGCTGGTGGACCGATTACTACGCTCCTCTCGAGGCACGCATCCGAAAGCTGCGCGATGCGATGGGTGATGAGATTGACTGCCCGGAGCTTGCCCAGTACGAGCGCGAGATCTCCATGGTCAAGAAGGATCCCGGACGGTTTCACTGCGGCTTCTTCCTGTTCAGGAAAACCTGACCTCTTGGGGTCATGGCCAGGTGGGTCGGTCGTCGTGGTAGTGCTTGGCCAGGCACTCGGGACACAGGCCGTGCGAGAATCGCACATCCGAGTGCTCCTCGACGTACTTCTCCATGAGCTGCCAGGTCTGCTCCACGTCGCGGATGCGCTTGCAGTGCGTGCAAATGGGCAGGATGCCCTGAAGGGTGCAAACGTGGGCGAGGGCTTCCGTGAGCTTTGAAACCCGCTCCGAGAGCCCGAACGTGAGCGCGAGGATCCCCTCGCCAGCCCGTATCCGGGCACGCAGCTCGTTCGCGTCGAATGGCTTCGGCAGGTGGTCGTCGGCGCCCGCGTCCAGGCCCTCCACCATCACATGGCCGGATCAGCGGAAGTTGAGCCGGCGCGTGACGATGTCCAGAGGTAGAAGGACCAGGAAGGCCACCAGTGCCCAGGGCCAGAGTGCCAGTGGCGCGCTCTGCTCGGTCTCGTCCAGCCAGACGTCCTCGGGCGCCGGATCGACGCGACCGCCGGTTGCCGAGGCGATGCGTCTCACGAGATGCTCCTCGACCCCCATCCTGCGGTACTCCGGAGGGTAGGGGAGGTTCAGGGAGCCGGCGGCAGGCTCCGTTGCCGCCTGGGACTGCACGAAGTCCACCCTGGCCAGGTAGGTGCCGTAGTCCCCGGCCAGGAACTCGCCCTGGTACCGGCCCGGCGCCACCTGAGCCATATCTGTGGACTGGGTCTGGTCAGAGCCGAAGGGCCTCATCTCCAGAGTGCCGGTCATGCCGTCGATGAACGAGCCCGTCTCGCGGTCCACGAGATCCACCGTGGCGGTCACGTTGCGGCCCTGCCTCTCGAACTCGATGTTGTGCACCTCCTCGCTCTTCTCCTCCTCTTTGGCCAGGCTGCGGACGAGAGCATTCCAGAAGCGGGCGTACCCGTCCCAGCCGACCCAGGGCGCGGCCCATCGCGCCTTCACGTCCGATGTGAAGGCCACGCACCAGCCTTGCCCCTTCTTCCACATGGCCAGCACCGGATCGCCGCGATCCGACACCAGTACCGGAGAGGCCGATCCGGGCCTGGGGGTTGTCAGGTTGTACCCGCGCAGGTAGGGGAAGGAGGCTCCCGACTTGGCGATGAAGGGCGCTTTCTTGGCCACCTTGACCTTGAGCACGCCCTCCACGACCGCGGGAGGCGTGACCAGGCGCATCTCGCGCATGAACAGCCTGGGCAGGTTGCCCGGGTTCGTGGTGAAGGAAGCCTTGCCGCCCGTGGCATTGGCGATCTTCTCCAGGAAGGCCTGGTTGACGCTCGTGCCCAGCCCGATCGTGGATATCGTGATACCCTCGCTGGAGGCGTTCTGGAGGATGGGGTCGATGCCCGATGTGGCGCTCTGTCCGTCGGTGAGCAGCACGATGTGCTTCTTCTTGGCCTGCACGGGAGACAGGTCCTTGTAGGCCAGGTCCAGGGCCTTGACGATGTCCGTGCCTCCCCCTGAGCGGAGCTTGGAGATGAAGGAATCGATCATCATCTGGTTCTTGGCCTTCTGCATCATGAACAGCCTCTTGGGCTTGGAATCGAAGGCGATGACCTCCACCAGATCGTCCGGCGCCAGCACGGCCACCGAGGCCATGGCCGCCTCTCGTGCCATGGAGATGGGCGCCCCGGCCATGGAGCCAGAGGTGTCGATGACCAGGATCACGGCTGCCGAGGTCTTCTCCACGTCCGTGGGCACGTCCAGGCTCACCGGCAAGAACGGCTCCATGGCGCTGCCCCTGTACCCGCCCATCTGGTAGCTGTCCTTGCCTCCCGCGAACACGAACAGCCCGCCCTGGCCTACATAGGTCTTGATGGCGGCCACCTTGCCGCCGCCGAGCTTGCCGCTGGGCACGTCGCTCAAAAACACCGCGGTGTAGTCGGCAAGGTCCGCTGCGCCAGACGGCATGCCCGAAGGCCCTGTGAGCACAACCTTGAACCCGGATGCCTCGAGCGCGCTGGCCAGCGGCCCTCCCTTCGACGGCTGGCCCTCCACGTACAGGATCAGTGGCGGCCCCGTTGCCTCTGTGGCGGCCTCGTAGAAGTTGTTCTGGGCGAAGGCGTCCCCCCCGGCCGGCGCAACGGTCACGCCGAACAGGTGCTCGCCTTCCCTGGTCACGCTCGTGGCGAACGAGAGAGTGACCTTGCCCTCCGCGAGATCCACTGTCCGTCTCTCCACCTCCTCCTCGACGCCGGATGGCCCGGTGTGGGACAGGACGACCTCGACGCCGTTGGCTGGCGCCGACGCGAACACCGTGGCGCGCGCGTGAAACGGCCTGCCAGTGCGTACCCGAGCGGGCACGTGAAGGTCCTCCACGATGGTCTCGACGGGCTTCTCGCCCGTGGCAGGCACCACGTCCACGGGTATGCCCAGCGCTGCCATCCCCGCCACGAGCCCGTCCTGCTCTCGCACCGTGTCGTTGCCGTCGGTCACGATCACCAGTGCGTGGGTACAGTCCTCGGGCATGAGCGAACGCGCGTAGGTGGATGCCGACAGCAGATCGGTCTCCTCGGAGTCGGGACCGGGCTTTGCGCCCTGATCGCGCAAGATGCTCTCCCAGCGCTCGGGCGCGAGGTACACTGGCCTGGCCCCGAAGCTGAGCACCGCCAGAAAGTCGTCCGGCGAGCGCGCCTCGTCCACTGCGCGCACGTACGCGAGTGCCCTCGCGAGCGCCTCGTCCGGGACCGATATGGAGTCGTCCACCGCAACGGCCCTGCACAGCCTGCGGTCCTTCTCGGGCACCACGGGCAGCGCCAGCGCCGTGGCCAGCGCGCCGAGGGCGAGCACCCTCACGCCGGCCGAGGCGAGCCTTCGCCCCTTGCCCATGTAAGCGTAGGAGCGCAGCGCCACGACGATCACGAGCGGCGCGAGCACCAGCAGGGCGAACGCCCACGGGTGCTCGAAGTTGAGCTCGCTCCAGGTCATGACGTCACCACCCAGGAGACATAGCAGAAACGGCGGGACTTTTCCCGTCGGGCGCGTGGGTCCCGGTCGAGATCGTCGATCTGGAAGGATCTCCGATGTATTCGATGGACGCCGCCGGGCTCACAGGGTGCAGGGAACGACCACGGAGCTCTCGAGGAAGCCGCCTATCGGGACGCTCGAGCTGTCCGCGCTGACGATGGCCGTCCCCGACGGGTCCGACCTGTACGATTCGATGCCTCCCTCTGGGTCGAGTGTCACGAGGACGCTGTCGTCGTAGAGCAACTGGATGTGGCTGCCGTTGCCGGACGTGTCGAAGCCTCCGTTCATCGTCATGGATCCAGAGGCAGTGATCTCTGCGATGTTGATCCACGAGTCCGAGGAGATCGAGTAGTACACGACCTCGCTTCCGGATCGCACGGCCGCGCGCTTGCTGTTGGTCGTACTGGCCGAGCAGAGGTGGTGCTCGTCCGACGAGACCGGCAGATCGCCGGTGGCATCGAGCCCGAACCACCCGAAGCATCCCCCGCTGTAGCCGGGCATCAAGAGAAGAGCCGCGTCAGGGCTGAACGCGAAGGAGGCCACGTAGTCGATCCCGGAGATCTCCCTCGGGTCCTCCACGACCGACATGACGCCGGTGGGATCGAAGTCGATCCGTGCGGCGTCGAGCCCGCTGTCCATGTACATCAAGTCCCTCCACAGGCCGAGGGCCCACAGCTCCCCGCTCGCGGGATGGCAAAGCAGCATGCCGTTCTCCATGCGCATGGTCGTGCTGCCGGTCGTCGGTCCCATCGAGAGGGTGGTCAGTTGCTCCATCGTCAGGGATCCCGACACACCCGTCTGGTAGGAGACCACCTCCATGTCCGTGAGTGCCCCCGAGGGCATCGTGTAGGCGAAGACCAGCCCCGTGGTCCCGTCGCAGACGAGGCCGTGGACGCCGGGCAGGGTCGTGCGGCCCCCGACGGTCATGTTACCCTCCAGGTCCACGTCGATGTGCTGGATCTCGCTCGAGCCCCCGATCACGGCATACACGTTCCGTCCACAGGCCGCGATGGCGCCCTGGAACGTGGGGGTGGTGGTGGGGTGGTGCGTGCCGGTAACGGTGATGCTGGTCACCAGGGCCAGGGAGGCGTCCGGCTGCACCGATGTGAACGAGACACCCACCGGGCTGCCGCCGTCAAGGGTCACCAGGCACTGGTGGTCCGGCCTGCACGCGGCGCTGCACCCGTCGCCGCTCGTAGAGTTCCCGTCGTCGCACTCCTCCACGCCGGCGTCGGTGAACCCGTCGCCGCACACGGAATCCACGGAGATCCCGGACAGGCAGATCAAGCGCGGATCCGCCTCGTGCACCACCGTGCCGTCCACCAGCGGCATGCCTTCCATGCACAGGTGCTCGTCCGGGTTGCAGGTCTCGAACCCGTCGCACGGCTCGCCGTTCTGGCACTCGTCGTTCTCTTCGCAGGTCCAGGTGCAGTCCGAGTCGCATCCGTCATGGTCGATGTCGTTGTCGTCGTCGCACTCCTCCCCTTCGTCTTCCTCGACCGTGCCGTTGCCGCAGTTCTCGGGGATCTCGTCCACGGCCGTGTCTGCAGGCGTCGAGTCGCCGCTCCCAGTGTCCACGGGCGAGTCCATCTCGGTCGCGACGTCAGCGGCGTCGGTATCGGCGTCGTCGACTGCCACGAACTTCGTGACACACCCTGCAATCCCCAGCACGACCGGCACGATCCAGACCTTCGAGATGTTCTTCTTCATGCGCTGCCTCACGCAAGCATGCGGTTCCATACGATCGTATTTCCATATTCGCATCAGCGCAACACGATTGAGGCCACGATCCGGACAGGGACGGCCGACAGTCGTCCTTGCTGCCTGCTCATCGGGCAGGTGAAACCATCGGTTGGAGCAGGAGTATACGATCCAGTCGTTCCGTACGGATCGGCACGAACCCCATGACCACCGGGAGAAGCTCGGGCCTCTGCATCGCGATCCCGACTTGAGGGAGCGATCGAGGTTCCCTATACGGGAAATCATGACGAACGTGAAAGTCTTGCAAATCCTGACAGCGGTGCGATGATGTCTTTCAGCGGCCATGTGCCGGCGTGCACTCTTTTTTCGCAACAGATGAGGTGGATACAAATGGAATCGATGAAGAACAGAGGGGCAAGCCTCGCGCTCGTCCTTGCCTGCACGATCTCGAACGGCTGCGGAGGCGAGGACGAGGTCCCGCCGTTCTGCCTCGAGGGCCAGGTGCGCCATGACGGCGTGTGCGTGGACTACACGCCCGGAACACCCGTCGCATCGACAGGGACCTGGCAGCCAGCACCGGGGACGAGCTGGCAGTGGCAGCTCACCGAGGACATCGACGCATCTCTGGATGTCGAGATGTACGACGTGGACCTCTACAACGTCACGGACACCGAGCTCGCAGCGCTGGCCGGCAAGGTGATCATCTGCTACTTCTCGGCCGGAAGCTGGGAGGACTGGCGCGACGACGCCGACGACTTTCCCCCGGAATCCCTGGGAAAGACCCTGGAGGGATGGGACGACGAGCGCTGGCTCGACGTGACTCACCCTGCGGTGCGCTCCATCATGCTCGACAGGCTCGATCACGCCGTGGAAGTGGGGTGCGACGGGGTGGAGCCCGACAACATGGACGGCTACGCCAACGCCAACGGACTGGGCCTCAATGCCACGGAGCAGCTCGAGTACAACCGCTTCATCGCGGACGCGGCCCACGAGCGGGGGCTGTCGGTGGGCCTGAAGAACGACCTGGACCAGCTCGCCGATCTCGAGCCCTGGTACGACTGGGCCCTGAACGAGGAGTGCCACGCGTACGACGAGTGCGGCCTGTACGACGCGACGTTCCTCGAGGCGGACAAGGCCGTGTTCCACGTCGAGTACGTCAACAACTGGAGCAATGCCGCGGCTCTGGCCGCCGAGGTGTGCGGCCTCTACCCGGGGCTTTCCACCCTCATCAAGACCTGGGATCTGGGGCCAGAGTACCTGACCTGCGATTAGGCGGCGGGGCTTTCGTCCTTCGCCGAGGTAGCATCCGGAGTCGCCTGGGCGTCGACGAGATGGAGATCAACAATGAAGTTTCTGAACATCGTTCTCACGAGCATCGTCATCGTGGCGGGATGCAAGTCCGAGACGGGCAGCACCGACACGTCCACCGAATCGCCCGACGCGGTCGAGGACGCGACCATGGACGGCGCTGCGGACGGCACGGACGCGGCCGTCGATATCTCTGATGATCCGGTCGATGCCGCCGACGTCGATCTCCCCGATGGCACATGCCTCGTGGACGGGCACTGCGACGATGGCAACCCCTGCACGAGCGACGTCTGCGACACGGATCTCGGCGAGTGCACCCACGGTCAGGTGGACGGAGACGCGGACGGCTACTTCCCCGTATCGGTTGACGGCACGGAGTGCGGCGGAAACGACTGCGACGACGGCGACGACGACATCCATCCCGGCGCCTCGCCTCTGTGCGACGGCGTCGACCACGACTGCTCCGGCATGCCCGACCAGGACGAGGACGGCGACGGTCACCTCGGTGCCACCCTGTGCGCGACGGGTGACGACTGCAACGACAGCGACGAGACCATCTACACCGGAGCCGATCCCGTGTGCGACGGCGTCGACCACGACTGCTCCGGTCAGCCCGACGACGACGAGGATGACGACGGCTACCTCGGCGCCGTTCTGTGCACGACGGGTGACGACTGCGACGACGACAACCCGCTGGCGAATCCCGGGATCACGCCCTCGTGCGAGGCGTTCGACGCGGATTGCGATGGCGACGTCGAGAACGATCTCGACGCCGACGGGTACATCTCGTCCGCGTGCAGCGGGAACGACTGCAACGACGGCAACGAGCACATCCATCCCGGTGCTGGCGACGTCCCGTGCATGGACGGCACCGACAACGACTGCGATACCCTCGCGGACTGCCTGGATCCCGATTGCTTCGGAACGGCGGCCTGCCCCTGCGCCGACCAGGAGTACACCTGTCACGACGGCCTCGACGACGACTGCGACCTGAGCACGGACTGCTACGACCCGGACTGTGGCGACGCCTGCGCCTGCTTGCCACCCGGCGACGACGCTTGTACCGGGGGGCTCACTTGCTGCGCCATCGGCTGCTGCAACACGCTTTCGGATCCGGACTGCTGCGGCGGCTGCGCGAGCTCCTGCTCGGGCGGCGATCTGTGCTGCGACGGCGACTGCGCCGAGTGCTGCGCCAACGCGGACTGCAACGACGGCAACGCCTGCACGACCGACACGTGCAGCTCGGGCACGTGCGTGCACTCCACGATCTCGGACGGGACGGCCTGCGGCGGCGGCTACGTGTGCTGCTCCGGCTCATGTGTCCAGTGCTGCAACGCCTCGCACTGCAACGATTCGAACCCCTGCACCGTGGACACCTGCAGCGTGCTGCACACCTGCAGCCACGGTCCGGCCACCGACGGCACCAGCTGCGGCACGGCTGGCCGGTGCTGCACGGGAACCTGCTACGAGGGCGCCAACTGCTGCAACAGCGGCGACTGCGACGATTCCAACGCATGCACGACCAACACCTGCTCGAGCCACACCTGCACCTACCCGGCCCTGCCGGACACGACGTCGTGCGGCGCCGGCCACCTCTGCTGCACCGGGGTCTGCCGCACGGGCAACTGCTGCACAAGCGGCAACTGCAACGACTCGAACGTATGCACCGACGACGTGTGCACGAGCTACTCCTGCACTTACCCCGCCAGGGCCGACCTCACGGTCTGCGGGACGGGGCGGGTCTGCTGCTCGGGGACCTGCTACACGGGGCAGTGCTGCTCCAATGTCCACTGCAACGACGCCAACCTCTGCACCGAGGACTACTGCACGAGCCACAACTGCGCCTACACGCCCTGGTACGACACCTACCATCCCACACCGGGCACCATCTGCTGCGCGGGCTACCAGTACACGGGAGACTGCTGCTCCGACCTCCAGTGCGACGGCTGCAACGGGTACGCGTCCCCGTGCTCATCGTTCGCGACGTCGCCGTCGTGCCTGGCCCAGAGAAACTGCTCCTGGAGCGGCACGACCTGCTCGGGCATCCTCATCCAGTGCTGGGAGATGTCGAGCTATTCCGAGTGTCACAACCAGGCCGGCTGCACCTACGAAGGCTGCCAGACCCACAGTTGCACCATGATCTGGCCTTGATCGCGCCAGCCCGGTCCGGATATTCGATCTTCCGACCTGGATGAGGCGCCGCCGAATCGAGCCTTCTGACCATCGTTTTCGTGAAGCGGCCGTCCCGCGCCGAGAGGGCTCGTGCCTCCGCAAAATATCGAGAGCGTCTGGACCGGGCCCGAGCACATCCTGGCAGGATCGCAGGCAACGACTCCTGGCGCTCGGCTCAGCGAAGGACCAAGAACGAGATCGCTGCGATCGCGACCAGCACCGCGACGCCGATGCCGATGCCGATGCCGATGATCGTCGGCCTCCCGAGGCCCTTGCTCGCCTCCGCCTGGCCGGGCGGGGCCTGGCCGGAGCTCTTTTCCTGCCTGGCGGCGATCTCGGCGAAGTCCTTGGCCGCCTCCGCGTCTGCATCGAGGACCTGGCCAAGCGGGGCCTGGCCGGAGCTCCTTTCCTGCCTGGAGGCGATCTCGGCGAAGTCCTTGGCCGCTTCCGCATCGGCCCTGAGGACCTGGCCGGGCGGGCCCTGGAACAGGATGTGCCATGTGGAGGCGGTGCGGGGGTGCAGCTGGCGCCACAGGTCGGCGGGCAGAAGCACGTCGGCACCGCAGAACGAGCAGGTGACGCTCCTCTGCGAGTCGCGGGTGATCTTCAGCGTGCCCTTGCAGTTGGGGCAGCTGAGGACGACCGGTTCGCCGCGCGGGGCCTGAAGGGCCTTCTCGGCCGGGCCGGCGAGCTCGCCGCCAATGATCTGCCGTATGGACAAGACCGCCTCGCGCAGACGGGCGGGAGGCGGACAGGTCGTCGTGCTGGCGTGGCACGACGGACACTCGATGTTCCCCGTGCTCCCGATCACGACCGCGAGCCTGGTGCCGCACTCCGGGCATGTCGGCTCCGAACCGCCCCAGACGACGTTCGTCCCGCCGATCGAGCAGGAGGACACCCCCTCGTCGGGCAGGCGCTGGACGCCGAGGCGGAGCTCCTCGGAGAGCCTCTCGAGGGACCGGATCATGTCCTCCCAGAAACTGTCGCCGAGCCTGGTCGTCTTTTCACAGGCGCCACACTCGACCTCTTCCAGGATCCCGTTGACCGGGAGAGGCTGGCCGCAGTGGGCGCACTTGTGGATGATCTTCACCGAGCAGTGGCGCGCCGGGTAGGCATCCAGGTCGATCTCGTCCGGGAGATCGAGCTCTTCGACGACCAGCACCGTGTTGCCGAGGGTGATCCTGTCGCCCCGCCGGATCCGCTCGACATGGATGATGCGCGTGCCGTTGACCCAGGTGCCAGACGACCTCTCGTCGACGATCCATGCCTGGCCCTTTTCGAGGAAGACGTCGGCGTGGTGTGCTTCGACCTTGGCGTCGGTCAGGGTGAGGTAGTCCCGTGTGCGGTGCTGCAGCGAGCCCGACGGTTCGGTTCCGATCTGGACGCGGGCGAAATGGAACGACTGCGTCTGGGCCAAGACGCCACCCGTCGAAATCGAGAACGTGATCGTTCTTAGCATGCCGCACCGTAGCTCCAATCCCTGCCCGAGTCGAGATAGTCGATGATCCCCAGCCGTACGAGCTTGCATCCTTCACAGCCCGGCAGCACGTGGTAAAATCCTCTAAACCCCCGTGAAGCGATTCTTCTCTCGCGGTTCATTCTATCTCGACATCTTATGACTGGTCATAAAGACTGGTCATATGACTACCATGAACGCGTCGGACTTCAAGGCGAAGTGCCTGGCCGTGCTGGACGAGGTCGCGAGGACTGGGGAGCAGGTGATCATCCTGAAGAGGGGAAGACCCGTGGCGAGGGTCGTGCCGGCCGCATGGACGGGGCCCGAGGTCCGGTGGCCGCAGGACGGGCTCGAGGGGAGAGTGGAGATCCTCGGTGACGTGATCTCCCCGGCGCTGGATCCGGAGGAGTGGGAGGCCGAGAGGCGATGACCTGGCTCCTCGACACGCATGTGCTCCTGTGGTGGTTCGAGGACGGGGATCGCCTGTCCAAGAAGGAGCGCCGCATCCTGTCGTCCGCAGGGCCGGACGCACCGCTTCTCGTCTCCGACGTGAGCTTGTGGGAGATCGCGATCCTCGCTGAGCGCGGGCGCATCCGCCTCGCCCTGCCGCTCAGGGAGTGGTGAGAGCAGTCGACCGCGCCGCCGCTCGTGCAGCGCTGCTCCATATCGCCTGCGGTCGCAGCCGAAACCGTGCTCCTTCCCAAGATCCTGGGTTGGGATCCTGCCGACAGGATCATCGTCGCGACCGCACGAGTGCACGGGGCCACGCTCGTCACCCACGACGAGAGGATATCGGGGTCGGGCGCGGTCAGGACGGCGTGACGGCCTGCCCTGCCGCGATTCGAGCGACATGACTGCATGCGCGCGTCCGGAGTCGCCGCAGGATTGGCCTGGGCGATTTGGCAACCGTGCTCGCACGTCGACTTCTGCTATGATCAGCGCCGTGCACGAGACCGATGATCGGTACACCGCGATAAAGGTGCTGCATGACGAAGACCACACGTTGGACAGCAGTCGCGGCCGCATGGGCCGTCCTGGCCTCCTGCGGGGGGACCACGAGCACGACAGGGGACGCGGGTCCGGATGCGGCTCCGGACACCGTGCCGGACCTGGCGGACGTGCCGGCAGAGAGCCCGGTAGACGTGTCGCCCGACGTGCCCGGCGACGCGCCGGCCGAGCCCGACGTCCTGCCCGTGGGCTGCTCGAGGTGGCACCTCGTGGATCTCGGCGTCACCTCGCTTGTCCTGGCCGATCCCGTACCTGTCAACACAGAAAGGACGTTCAGAGTGGCGATGTCGGCGCAGATGTCGGGCTGCATGCGCCGCGCCATGCCCGTGGTCGCCATCGACGCGGCATCGCTGAGGGCGACCGTCACGCTCAGGGCCTGGGACGCCGAGGGGGCGGAGTGTCCCACGATCGTCTGGACGGACGATAGGCAGGTCGCCCTCCGCCTGCCGGTCGTGGGGATCTGGACCATCGCGTCGGGCGCCCTTCCCGGCGGGGCGCCGACCCTGACCGTCGAGGTGGGGGGCGGCCCCCCGAGGCCTTGCGCGGGCACGAGCGGGCCCTGCGAGATGGACTGCGACTGCCCGCACGACATGTCCGTGTGCCTGGGAGGATGGGGCCTGGGTGGGCCGTTCACGGAGTGCGCGCATCCATGCGAGGACGACATGGACTGCATGAACGGCGGCAGGTGCCTGAGCGTGGACGACGGGCTGGACCTGACCTGCCACGAGGATCCGCCCCAGTGCGACGGAGACGCTCCCTGCCCGGCCGGCTACTTCTGCGAGAGCGAGATGTGCGCCCCTGACTTCAATCTCGGCTCCTCGTCCCGGATCGAGTGCGACTGCGACGAAGATTGCGCGCCGGCACTGGCCTGCGCCGTGCCCTGGGCCGGCGCCATGCAGGGCCGCTGCGAGATCCTCTGCTCCACGGCATCGCCGCGCTGGTGCGCAGGCGGCCACTTCTGCGGTGATGCGTACCAGGACCTCTCCGGCCTGGCTCTCGCGGACTCGGTGTGCGTCTGGTGGGGCGAATGAACCCGTGAGACCGGAAGAGGAAGGAGCGAGAGGAGAAGGAGCTACATGATCTCCGGAGCCACATTCGACTTCACTCCCGGAGGCCTCTATTCTGGCAGCGACATCTGTCTTTGCACCTGAGCGAATCACCCATCGGAATGGGCCTATCGGGGCGATCCTGTAACGCTCGAAGGGCCTGAAGCCGCTCTGGTGCGGCGCAGGTGTCCAGAATTTGCCCGGGCGTGGAGCCGGAAGCTACAATCCTTCGCGAGTCACGGGCCGCTGGGGCCGGTGCTCGCGTGGAGCCCATGCACCGGATAGAGATCCTCACGGGGAGCAGCTGGCACGAGGGACGCATGGGCGAACGCATCCACCAGGAGGCGGGCGCCGGGGCTGGCGCCATCGACTTCGCCGCCATCCTCGACAGCATCGACGTGCTCATCGACGGCTCCAACGTCTCGGCCAGGGCACCCCAGGACGCCGTGTTTTTGCTCATCAGGGATCTTCTCGTCGGGTGCGAGGGGCTGGCCTCGGGCCGCACCTCCCGCGCGGCCGTGGCCTTCTACGAGAGCGCGTGGGAGCTCGTCGTGCGGCGCGAGGGCGAGGCGGCCCTGGTCTCGTTCTACCGTGGGGGAGCGAGCCCGCGCATCGAGGTCAAGGACAGGCCCGTTGCGTTCCAGGACCTCGTGCACGCCGTGGCCGGAGTGGCCTCGTCGATGGTGGCCCGGCTGCAATCCCTGGACCCGGGCATCGTGGCCGACCCGTTCGTGGGGGAGCTGATGGGCGCGCTCGAGCGTCTCGGGGCACTGGACGACAGGGGCGCGCTCGAGGCCGTGCGCACGCAGACCCACAGGTTGCAGATGGCCCACGAGCCGGACCTCGCCGGGGCCGAGGGGATGGGCTTCGCGTTCTCGATGACGGCCACAGAGGGAGACCTGCTCTCGCCCACCACGCCCAACCGATCGGATCTGTACTCGCTCATGGCGTGGGGCCGACTCTCTTGCCTGTTCGAAGGGAACGAGGTGATGAGCACGCAGGGCCGCGTGTTCTTCATGATCGAGAGCCTGCTACTCACGTGCCGCCACGTCCTCGGATGCATCGAGGAGCACAGGGACCTCGAGCTCACCCAGGAGGGCGATTCGCTGCGGGTGGAGACCCACCTCGACTCCGTGACCGAGTCCTTGACCGTCACGCTCGTGCCTCTCGTGGCAGGTGTGCCCTCGGCCGAGGCCACGCCTGCGACCATCAGCGGCGTGAGCGCGCTGTCGTTCGTGGACGCGGTGATGGGCACGGCGCGGAGCCTGCGCAGGCAGATCCTGGACATCAACCCCGGCCAGCGCTCGAACCTCAAGTTCGAGCTTCTTTCGGGCGAGGTGGACACCCTGGGTACCTGGCGCAAGGACCTGACCGACTCGACCATCGTCAACACCGAGAGCCACGCCCACAGGTACGAGATGCCGCGCCAGACCTTGCCCCGGCGCGACGACGGCGGCGGCATGCTCGCGGGCGTGCGCAGGCTCATGTACTCCAAGCGCTGGGAGGCCGAGGCCGAGGGCCTCAGGCTCGACGCCACATTTTTGTGCGGCGACAGGCTCGTGCTCGCCTCGCGCCAGCTCATGGCAGCACTGGACCGCGAGTCGGGAGAGCCCCTGTGGCGCAGGGCCGGCTTGCCTGGCAGGACGCTGGCCCTGATGACTGGCGAGACGGGGCTCGTCACCGTGAGCCCGGCCGGCGAGGTAGGGCTGGTGGACCTGTCGCAGGGACACACCCAGTGGACCACGCGCATCCCCCCGTCGTCGGGCAGCCCCGCGGGCGTGGTGGCGGGCGGCGGCCGCCGACCCCGCTGGGTGGTGCTCACTTCGGGAGAGAGCGGCCTCGTGGCCGTGGATCTGTTCACGGGCGAGGTGCGCTGGCGCTTCCGCACGCGGAGGGGTAAACCATCGGGGTTCGCGCGCATGGGTCGGCTCCTGGCGTTCACGTGCCGTTCGAGCTCCGTATATTGCCTGGACGTGGACACGGGAGATCTCGTCTGGCGTCTGTCCGAGCGCTCGCGCTTCGACCTGCCTCCCGCGGCCTTGGGAGAGATCGTGGCCGTTTGGCTTGGGGGCGCCGCGGGCGCGGGCCGCATCCTGGCCGTCGACTCGCTCACAGGCGAGATCCTGTGGAGTGCGCTGGCTCTCGGAAGACCCCTGGCCTTGCCCGTGCGGACGGGCTCTCACGTTGTGGCCGCAACGACGCACGCGGGCATGATGCGGCTCGTATCACTGGACGTCGACTGCGGCGAACAAGGCTGGAGCCGCGAGATAGACGGCATCACCGGCCCTGTGGCACTGCTCGCGCTGGACGGTGCGGTGGTCGTGCACTCGGCCCAGGGCGTGGTCATGTGCATCGACGCTGCAACGGGGCGCTCCCTGTGGTCGCGCGAGCTCGTGGAAACGCCCACGGTGGAGCTTCCCTTGAGCCTCGAGCCCGTGCTTCGCGACGGCGGCCTGTTCGTGCCGCTGGACACCACCTATGTGCTCAACCCTGTCGACGGCTCGCTTTTACACCGGCTCGACACCGACAGCCCCGTTCCCGATCTCTTGCGCGTGGACGAGCAGTACTCCATCTACACGGCTGAGTTGAGCGGCCACGTGAGCGCCTACGGCGTCGTGGGCCACCTCAATGTTGTCCGCCCCTGACAGGCGAGATGGGGGGATGGAGGTGTGGCCTGCATTCACGCCCGTGGATTCTGGACAACAGCGGCACGGGTGCTAGCCTAGAGATCACGAGGAGTTGTGCGTGGCACGCCCCGTGCAGCAGGCGTGTACCGGAGGTGCATCATGGACCACGCCAGGACCCGCGGTCTTCTCGCGCTCGTCGTCGTCATTCCAGCGATGGCAGGTTGCTTTCACATGGACGAGCTCGGCGACGACCCTCGCGTGGGTGAGCTCGGCAAGGTGCGGTTCGTGGGCGGCGGCGGTTGCTCGAGCTCCACGGTGATGGCCGTGGGATCGACCGCGGATCTCGAGCTCGAGTCCGCAAACGCCGACCCGCTGCCCGAAGACCTCGCCGTGGGCTCCTCGAATCCTTCAGTCATAGAGGCGCAGGCAGGCCTGGCGCCGCGGACCGTGTCGCTCACGGCGCACGACGAGGGCGAGGCCGCGGTGGAGCTGAACTCGGCCGGCGCGATCTACGACAGGCTGGGGTTTTCTGCAATGCCCGCGGCCTCGGTGACCTGGAGCGCCCCGGCGAGGGTGCTCGCGGGCGGGACGCTGGTCCTCGACATCGAGGAGGTGCGCGGCGAGTGCCACGACGACTGCCTGCTCATCGGCGGGCAGTTCATTAAGTGGCAGAGCGCGCCCACCGGGGCGTTCACCCTGATCTTTGACGTGGACCGCAAGGCGACTTTCGAGGCCCCGGACGCGGCCGGCGCGGCCACCATCGTCGGCGCTGAGCCGTACGCCGGGGCGGTCCTGGTGCAGCACCCAGTGCAGGTGATCGACCCGGCTGGCGCTGTCGCACTGGTGGCCACTCTCACCATGATGCTGCCGGACGAGTCGGTCCTCGACCTCGTCGAGATCCCGGCCGAGGTGCCGGTCGGAAGCCTTCTACTCGTGCTCCTGAGCGTCGAGATGCCCGAGGGCGACCCGATCCCGCTCACCCTCCTGGACGCCACCTGGACCGTCGAGGGCGACGACGGCGTCCTCTCGACGTACGGGATCGAGGAGGGGGCGCTCACGGATGGTCCTGTCTTCCGTGCGGACGCCGCCGGCGCTGTCACGCTCGTTGCCGACGTGCCCCTTGTCTCCTCGACCGGCCGCTTCGACGTCACCGTCGTCGACTGATTGACTCGAGCACCCGCGTCGCCCCCGGACCGTGGTCGAGCCTGAGCCTCAAGAACGTGTTGACCACCATGGTGTGGTCCATGCGTCCGTCGTCCACCATGGCCATGGCCTCGGCCAGCGGCACGAGCATCACATGGATGTCCTCGGTGTCCTCGGGCGTCGCATCTGCGATCGGTCGCGCGCCCCGGGCCACGAACAGGTGGCAGCGGTTGGTGTTGATGGCGGGGTTGGTGGCCACGCTGCCCAGCGAGACCAGCTCGTCGAAGCCGTACCCCGTCTCCTCGAGAAGCTCGCGCGCCGCGCCATCGGCGGGCGTCTCCCCGGGCTCGAGCATGCCTCCCGGGATCTCCGTGCACGAGCCTGCGATCCCGTGCCTCCACTGCTCGATGAGGACCGCCTTCCCATCGTCCGTGATGGGTAGCACGTTGACCCAGTCCTCGGTCTCCACGACGAAGAACGGGTGCACCTTCCCCGTGACCGGGTGGGCACAGGTGTCCTTCCTGAGCCTGAACACTCCGGCGTCCACGACGACCTCGCTCGCCAGGATCCGCCACACGCCCGCGGCCATCAGAGCCACCCGCCATGGATGATGGAGCGCGCCGTGTCCACGATCGTTTCCTCGACGGGCCGAAACACGATCCCCAGCTCTTCGCGGGCCCGGCGGTTGTCGAAGACCCGCTGTTTTCCGAGGTTGTGCTTGAGAAAATGCATGGACACGTCCTTTCCGATGAGGGCGCCCGCGTACGCCAGCGCGGCGGGCAGCCTGCGGGTGGGCACGGGGTGGTCCGGGAAGTTGCGCTTGAGGATGACGGCCATGTCCTGCATCCAGATGTTCTGGCCTGTCAGGATCGTGCGAGAGGCCGGCCTCTCGACCTCCAGAGCCCTCGCGTGGGCCTCAGCCACCTCGCGCACGTCCACCACGCTCAGGTTGATGGCCGGGCAGGCCGGGATCCTGCCTGCCAGCATGCGGCGCACCATGGAAGGGCTCGAGCGCAGGTGCACCCGGCCTAGCACGGGGCCCAGCACGAAGCCCGGGTGCAGGGCCACGAGCTCGAACCTCTCGCTCTCGGGCAAGGACGCGTGGAT
>JBFYZU010000288.1:0-14702 GCA_041309365.1 Myxococcota bacterium | reverse complement strand
AAAGGGCCGCCGTACGATCGATCCCCGTCGTGCGCGCGTGCTGGCCGATGGATACCACCACCGCTGGCACGTCACGAAGGCCCACTCGCCGTCCAAGCGCTCGTCGCCCGTGTGGAAATCGCCGGCGTCCACGCCGGCCTGGCTCGCTACCTGATCTGCTGCCCGCACGTGGGTGAAGCCGCTGGCCCGCCGTTGCATGTTGGGATGGCACGTGATAATTGCAGGGCGCTGCCATGGGCTTGAACATCCATTCCGTTTTGCATGACGGAATGTTCGGGGATGGGTATCAATGGGCCAGAGCGCGACACCAGCGCCGCGCGACGAGAAGCTCGGATCGCCGCGGACCTCGCCTGCCGATATCGGGCACGACGAGCATCCCACGGACACCCGCACCTTCCTCGCCCTGTGCCTCGCCACGCTCGGCGTGGTCTACGGCGACATCGGCACGAGCCCTCTTTACACCATCTCCGAGATCTTCTACGGGCAGGGAGGCGCGACTCCCAGCCCCGAGAACGCCATCGGAGCGACCAGCCTGGTCACGTGGCTCCTCATCCTGTCCGTCACGGTCAAGTACATCGTCTTCGTGCTGCGCGCCGGCAACCAGGGCCACGGCGGGACCTTCGCGCTTCTGGCACTTGTCCGCAAGGGTGGGGGTCGCCTGGTCGCTGTGCTCACGCCGGCGCTGATCCTCGCCACCGGCCTGCTCTACGGCGAGGGGATCATCACCCCCGCCATCTCGGTGCTGAGCGCGGTGGAAGGGTTGCGCGTCGCGACCGGCGCCCTGGAGCCCTTCATCGTGCCGATCACCGTGGTCGTGCTGTGCCTGCTGTTCGGGATCCAGCGCCGGGGAACTGCCAGCCTGGGCAAGCTGTTCGGCCCGGTGATGCTCGTGTGGTTCGTCACCATTGGAGGCATCGGGCTCGTGCACGTCGTGCGCCACCCAGGGATACTCTGGGCCTTGAACCCGTACCATGCCGTGCACTTTCTGGTCGCGAACGGCATCCCCCGATCGGTCGGCGTGCTGGGCTCGGTGCTCCTCGCGGTGACCGGCTGCGAGGCGCTGTACGCCGACATGGGGCACTTCGGACCCCGGCCTATCCGGGCCACATGGCTTAACCTCGTGCTCCCCGCCCTGATTCTGAACTATATGGGTCAGGGGGCGCACGTGTTCTCCGGCGGAGACGTGCCGGGTGGGCACGCGTTCTACGCCCTCGTGCCTCGCTGGGGGCTGTATCCGATGGTGGGCCTGGCAACGGCCGCCACCATCATCGCATCGCAGGCCCTCATCTCGGGTGCCTACAGCCTGACGCAGCAGGGGATCGCCATGGGGCTTTTCCCCCGCCTGAAGATCGTCCACACCAGCGGGACGCAGGAGGGTCAGATCTTCGTCCCCATGATCAACCGCGCGCTGTGGATCGCCTGCATCTTGCTGGTGCTGTGGTTCCAGGCCAGCACGCGGCTGGCCGCGGCCTATGGCTTCGCCGTCTCCGGCGTGATGCTCGTGACCTCGCTGTCCATGTTCGCCGTCTCTCGCCGACTGTGGGGCTGGAGCATGTGGCGGGCCGGCCTGCTGTTCGGGTGCTTCGCCGCGATCGAGGCGGCCTTTTTCGCTTCCTCGAGCGTCAAGGTGCTCCACGGCGGCTGGGTGCCGCTGGCGATTGGCTCGTTTCTGTTCGTGGTGATGACCACCTGGCTCTGGGGCCGGGCCCGCCTGGCGAAGAGCTATGCCGACATCGCCCCCTCATGCGAGACAGTGGAGCAGGTGGTGGCGATCAAGAGAAACCCCAAGACGATCCACCTCCCCCGCTCCATCGTGGTCATGTCGTCCCGACCTGTCGCCTCCTTGCAGGACCGCATCCCGCCCGTGCTGCACCTGTTCGGCAAGCGGCTGGGGGCCTGGCCCAAGCACATCGTCTTTCTGACCGTCTTCCAGGAGCCGGTTCCGGTCATTCCGCTCAAGAGCAGGGACAGATTAGAGGTGACCTGCTTCATGGAGGACGAAGAGCGTGGCACTGTGTGGAGCATCCGGGCGCACTACGGGTACATGGAGTCGCCCGACGTGCGCAAGGAGCTCAAGGCTGCCAAGAAGCGGGAGAAGATCAAGGTCCCCGGCGATCCGCGCCTGTGGCTGGTGGTCGTGGGCCAGGAGAACGTGATCGATACTGCCCGCGACCTTTTGACCAGGGTGAGGCTGTCCATGTTCCGCCTGCTCCTTCGAAACTCGGTGCCGGCCCACCTGTACCTGGGTCTGGGCGCCGACACGCTGGTCAGCACCGAGACGGTGCACATCACCGGCGACGAGCTCGACCGTCCCGATGTCGACGGCCAGGACTCCCGTGCGAGACCTTGAAACGAGCGCTGGCCTCGTGAGCTTTTTCGGCGTCTCACGCACGCACCGGACAGCTTCGATGTGGCGAATCCCGCCACGATTCGTGTATCCTCGTGACCACATCTCCATGGTGCAGTTCACGATGGCTTCCAGACCTTCCAGCACCTACATTCGAGGAGGTGCTCTGTGGTGTGGGGGCCCGGGACATCGGAGGTCATCATGATAAACGGGATCACCCCCATCATCAGCCCGAAGTCGGTGGCCGTGGTGGGAGCGACCGACCGGCCAGGCAGCGTGGGCCAGGCCCTGTTCGACAACATCCTGAAGAACGGATTCCGGGGAATCGTCTACCCCGTGAATCCCAGGGTGAAATCGGTGAGCAGCGTGAGGACCTACCCCTCGTTGCTGGACATCCCCGACGAGGTGGACATGGCCGTGATCATCGTGCCGGCCCGGCTCGTCTCGGGCGTCGTCGGGGAAGCCGCGAGAAAGGGCGTGAAGGGCATCACCGTCATCACCGCGGGGTTCAAGGAGGTGGGACAAGAAGGCGCCGATCTCGAGAGGAAGCTCAGGGAGCAGGTTCTCGAGAGCGGGATCAGGATGATCGGCCCCAACTGCCTGGGGGTCATCAACACCCACCCCGACGTCTGCCTCAACGCGAGCTTCACCGCGAGGATGCCCCGCACGGGCGGCATCGGGTTCATCTCCCAGTCGGGCGCCCTGTGCGCGGCGGTCCTCGAGTATGCCCACGGACGCAACATCGGGTTCTCCAAGTTCATCAGCTTCGGCAACAAGGCCGACGTGAGCGAGGTGGATCTGCTCGAGCACCTCAGGGACGACCCCGAGACGCAGGTGATCCTCATGTACCTGGAGGACATTTCCGACGGTCCCAGGTTCATCAAGGTGTGCCGCGAGATCACCTGGGTGGCGAAGAAGCCCATCCTTGCCGTGAAGTCGGGGCGCTCGGTGGAGGGCGCCCGGGCGGCCGCCTCGCACACCGGGTCGCTCGCAGGTTCGGACCTCTCGTACGACGCGATCTTCATGCAGAGCGGGATCACGCGCGTCGAGTACATCAACGAGCTGTTCCACTACGCCATCGGCTTTGCCGGTCAGCAGGCACCCCGCGGCGACCGCATCGCCATCGTGACCAACGCCGGCGGGCCGGGCATCATGGCCACGGACACCGCCGTGAGGCACGGGCTCAAGCTGGCGACCCTCTCGGGCTCGACGATCGATGCGTTGAAGAGGAGCCTGCCGCCGACCGCTGCGCTCAACAACCCCGTGGACGTCATCGGGGACGCGACCACCGCGCGCTACGAGGCCGCGCTGCGCGCCATCATCGACGACGAGAACGTGGATGGGGTCATCGCCATCCTCACCCCCACGGCCATGACGAACGTGCTCGAGACGGCCGAGATGGTGACGAGGGTCGCGAGTTCCACCGACAAGCCCGTGCTCTGCTCCTTCATGGGTATCGTCGACGTCTCCGAGGGGGTCCGGTACCTGGAGAACAACCGCATCCCCAACTACACCTTTCCCGAGGCGGCCGTGCGCACCATGAAGGCGATGGCGGATTTCAGCGCGCAGCTTCGCCTTCCGAGGTGCGAGGTCCGCAGGGTGGCCGCGGACAAGGACGCGGCCGCCCAGATCATCGTGAGGCGGCTCGACGGCAAGGAGCGTCACTTCATGCCGGAGCACGAGGCGAACGAGATTTTGGGGGTCTACGGGTTCCCCGTGCTCAAAAGCAGGCTCGCGCGCGACGTCTCCGATCTCGAGTCCATCGTGGAGGACGTGGGATTTCCCGTGGCCATGAAGATCGCCTCCCCGGACGTCGTGCACAAGTTCGACGCGGGAGGGGTCGTGCTCAAGATCAAGAGCCTGGCGGAGGCGCAGGAGGCCTACGATCGTATCCTGGGCAGCGTGCGGCGCTTCAACCCGGATGCCCGGATCCAGGGCGTGCTCGTCGAGAAGATGGCCAGGAAGGGCGTCGAGGTCATCCTGGGTGCCATGCGCGATCCGCTCTTCGGGCCGCTGTGCATGTTCGGCCTTGGAGGCACGTTCGTGGAGACCGTCAAGGACGTGACCTTCCGGCTCGCCCCCATGTGGGAGATCAGCGCCGAGAGGATGATCGAGACGATCCGCTCCTACAGGGTCCTCAAGGGGGTCCGGGGAAACCCGCCCTCCGACATCGACGCCATCAAGGACTGCATCCTGCGCTTGTCCCAACTCGTCTCGGATCATCCCGAGATCGCCGAGCTCGACATCAACCCGCTCATCGTCTACCCGGAAGGCAGCGGGTGCGTCGTGGCCGACAGCCGCATCCTCCTCACGGCGAAGCAGGCTCCCTGCGCCACCTCACCTGCGCCGGCCCGCCGCGCCTCGTAGAGCTCGCCACCACGCAGGAGGCCGTCCGACGGGGTCATGACCCGTGCCGGACTCGCCCTCATGCCTTCGCCGCTGCCTCATGTTCGTGGCCAGCTCGCGCTCAAGCTGTAGGCATCGGAGCGAGAAGCGAGCCTTCGAAAGGCCTCCTCCGAGCAGCTGGAGACGGCCCTGTCCGGGCCCAGGAGGTGACGAACAGGGCGACCTGCGAGTCCCCGGGCTGCGACTGCTGAGAAGTCACTGGCCGGCGTGTGACAGTAAAGGGCGTGATCGCAGGACGATCTCGAGGTCGACACGAATCGGTCGAGGACAGGATGGACACCTTGCCGACAAACGGATGGGTTTGGGATGGTAGGGTGGCACGTGCTTCCCGGGCGGAAGGATCGGGAAGTCACGGCTCCCGGCGGTGTCTTCCGTCCGTGGGCGGCTTCTCGAGACCGAGCCTGCGGATCTTGCGGTAGAGGGAGCTCGTGTCGATGCCAAGGTCTCTCGCGGCGAGACGACGGTTTCCCGCGTGTCGTGTCAGGGCCCTCTGCACCATGGCGCGCTCCGTGGCCCTGAGATTCAAGTCCGCATCCCCGGCGTCGGGTTCCCGGGGCGAGTCCTTGCGCAAGTAGGACGGGAGGTGCTCCGCGAGGATGGGTCCATCCGTCGCGAGCACGAACGCGTGCTCGATGATGTTCTTGAGCTCCCTGACGTTGCCCGGGTAGTCGTGCGACATGATGATCGCGAGCGCCTGTGCGGAAAGCCCGGTCACGTCCTTGCCCTGCAGCCGCCCGAACTTCTCGATGAACGTCTGCGCCAGAAGCGGGATGTCCTCTCGTCTCTCGGCGAGGGACGGGATCCTCAGCTCGACCACGTGGATGCGGTAGTAGAGGTCCTCGCGAAAGAGCCCAGCCTCAACGAGCTCGCCGAGATCCCGGTTCGTGGCAGCGAGGATCCGGACGTCCACGTGCACGGGCACGACCGACCCGAGCGGCTCGAAGGAACGCTCCTCGAGGACCCTGAGCAGCCTGACCTGCAGGGCGGGCGTGATGTCCCCGATCTCGTCCAGAAATAGTGTGCCCCCGTGTGCCGCGCTGAACCTTCCCGGCCTGTCGGACGTGGCGCCCGTGAACGCTCCGGCCACTGTGCCGAACAGCTCCGACTCCAGCAGGGAGTCGGGCAGGGCGCCGCAGTTGACCGCCACGAACGGCCCGTCGTGCCGGGGTGAGAGATCGTGGATGGCCCTCGCGAACAGCTCCTTGCCCGTGCCGCTGGCACCCTGGAGAAGGACCGTGCTCCCGCTCTCGGCCAGGCGGGGAAGGATGGAGAACAGGCTCGTCATGGAAGGGCTCTTTCCCACGATGTCGCCCAGGGAGTGCTTCTCGAGAAGGCTCTTCTGGAGCTCCTCCACCTGCGCCAGATCCTGGAACGTCTCCACCCCGCCGATGACCTGGCCTTTCTCGTCGTGCAACACCGCAGCGGAGATCTTGACCGGAATGCGCTCGCCCTCGGAGTCGACGATGTAGATGATCTCGCCCATCACCGGCCTGTCGGTCTCCATGGCTCTCTTCAGCGCGCACCTGCGCTCGCAGATGCTGGCGTGGAATACCTCGCGACACAGCTGACCGACTGCATCTTCCCGGCCGACCCCGATGATGGTCTCTGCCGCTCGATTCATGGATGTGATGCGCCAGTCCATGTCAACGGTGAAGACGCCCTCGTTGATGGAGTCGAGGATGATCTCGTTGTGCGATCTGCTGACCATCGGTCAGTGATATAAGCAGTAGTATTGCTATATGCAATATTAAAGGTCGAATAGTATTGCAAAATGCAATGATATTGGTCCTCTCCTTCTGGATGAAAATCATGTATCCATCTGAAAACAATATGTAAAACGCCAATCCAGCAACTGTGGCATGGAAATTGTATTCTTGTCGTTTCATGAGAGTTGCGGTTCCAGTGCTCATGGGGCGGGTCTCCCCCCTCCTGGACGTGGCAGAGAGGTTCCTGCTGTGCGAGGTCCAGCAGGGCCGGGAGATCTGGCGTCGCGAAGTGTTCATCGCGGAATGCGGCGTTGGCGAGAGGACACGCAGGCTTCTGTCCATGGAGGCGTCCGTGCTCATCTGCGGTGGGGTCTCGCGTCAACTGGAGTACATGCTCGTCTCCTCCGGCATGAGGCTGATACCGCAGACCTGTGGACCGGTCCAGGAGGTGATGGACGCCTATCTGGCCGGCCAGTTGACGCAGGAGACCTTTTTGATGCCCGGTCGTGGAAGGAGGCGCCACCGCCATCGTGGTGGAAGGGGCACCGGCCGGTTCGGGACCGAAGGACGATAGTCGACCGATCGGCTTGCCCTGCAAGAGAGGCGAGCCATCAGACGGAAGAGAAAGGAGAACAGACATGCCAGGTGGAGATGGAACAGGACCGCACGGATATGGACCCATGTCCGGACGAGCAATGGGATACTGCGCGGGCTACGCCACACCGGGCTACGCCACACCGGGCTACGCCACACCGGGCTACGGCGCTGCAGGTTGGGGCCGCCAGGGTGGGGGGGGCCGTGGAGGACGGGGTGGTGGCTGGGGAGGCAGGGGAAGGCGTGCCGGCTGGGCAGGTGGATGGGTCCCCGGCCAGGCCATGGGCGCGCCCGTGTATGCACAGCCTCCGGCGGCCAGCGAGGTGGAGATGCTCAGGCAGCAGGCCAGGGCGATCGAGCAGACCCTGGAGAGCCTCAACAGGCGCATCCAGGAGATCGAGGCTTCCGGTAAGGAAGGAAAGAAGTGATGAGCGAAGGAAGCTCGGGGGGGGCACCTGGTAGTGGGGGTGGCGGTGGCGGTGGTGGCGGCCGAGGTCGTGGCGGTGGCGGTGGTGGTGGCCGAGGTCGTGGCTGTGGTGGTGGTGGTGGCCGAGGTCGTGGCGGTGGCGGTGGTGGCCGAGGTCGTGGCGGTGGCGGTGGTGGTGGACAGGGCCGAGGATCGAGACTGAACACCGAAGGTGAAGGCAAGAAAGGATGGTTCGACCTGCCCGGGTTTGCACCAGCCCCGGGCCCGCTCATGGGGCCCTGGCTCCCGGATCACGTCCAGGGCGAGGTGCAGGCCGTCTTTTTGCCGAGGCCTGTCTCACCTGCGAGCCCGTGGGTGCCCGGGGTGGAGCGCAGGCCGGTCCCGAGGTTTCGCCTGGCAGTCGTGGACGCCGGCAAGTGCACAGCATGCGGCCTCTGCGAGCAGGTGTGCGCGTCCCGGGCGATCCGGATCGAGGATCGCGCCATCGTGGACGAGGGCCTGTGCATCGGGTGCGCGGAGTGCATCGCGGAGTGTCCCGAGGAAGCCATCGTCCTTTCGGACCCGGTTTTCCGGGAAGTGGCCTCGCCAGCGCCCGATCCCACGAGCGAGACTCCTTGAGCACGCGCTGGCTGGCGGCCCCTCCGTGCATTGCGAACATGCTATAAACGAGGTGCGCAGGAGGTGCCGAGATGGCGCGCCCGACCACGATGCACATCGCCGCGGTTGCGACCCTCGCTCTTGCCGCGGCCTCCGGCTGCGGTGGCCGAGGCTCGAACGACGACGCGGGAACCGATCCGGACGCCGACGTGACTGGAGATGCTGATTCCGGTGTTGACGCGGACTTCGACGTGGAACTGGACTCCCCTGATCCGGTCTGCGATGCCCCGGAGCCCTACGACGTCTCGTCGCCGACCACGGTCGTGGGCGACGGCACTGCCGCAGGCTGCACTGCTGCCGATCTGCAGGCGGCCGCGGACGCAGGCGGCGTCATCGTGTTCGACTGCGGCCCCGATCCGACGACGATCACGGTCTCTTCGACCATCGTATTCAGAGAGGATGCCGTTCTCGACGGCGGCGGCCTCGTCACGCTGAGCGGCGGCGGCTCGTCGCGCATCCTGTACCTGGACTCGGCCTACGATCTTACGACCCCGAGGCTCGTCGTGCAGCGCCTGACCTTCCGCAACGGCTCGAGCCAGCACGACGGAGACGACACCGCGGTGGGGGGCGGCGCGATCTACCGTGACGGAGGCAGCCTGACGGTCATGGACTGCAGGTTCATCGACAACCACGCCCCATCCTCGGGTCAGGACATCGCGGGTGGCGCCATCTACGGCTTCGGTGGCGGCGACATCGTCATATCGGGCAGCACCTTCACCGGCAACTCGGCGAGCAACGGCGGTGCGGTGGGAAGCCTCAACGGCGACGTGACCCTTGTGAACAGCACCTTCGTCGGCAACGCGGCCACCGGCACGGACGGCAACCCGGGCAACGGCGGCTGCGGCGGCGCGATATACATGGACGGGGCGGACGAGCACGCGTCGGTGTGCGGCGTCACGATCGCGGACAACACGGCGGGCGCGATCGCGGGAGGATTCTTCCGCGTGTCGAACGACGACTCGGGCTCGTTCGCGATGGACCGCACGACCGTGGACGGCAACGTGGTCACGGCGACCGGCGACGGGAACGCGGGCGGGCTCTACCTGCAGGGTCTCGATCTCACGGTGACCGACAGCACGATCTCGCGAAACCAGGCGTTCTACAACGGCGGGATCTGGATCCACACGAGCCGCGTCCAGATGACGAACGTGACGATCTCAGGCAACGTCGCTTCCGGCAGCAACGGCGGCGGGATGTGGCTGAGCGGCACTCCGACCGGCACGGTGCTCAACTGCACGATCGCCGACAACCACGCGACGGCCGATGACCAGATCGCGGGCGCGATCTTCGGCGCCGGGCTGTCGCTCGTGAACACGATCGTCTCCGGCAACACGGCGATGTGGGTCCCGGGATGCAACGAGACGCACGGCGCCGGCGGGGGGAATCTCCAGTGGCCAGACGGTGCGCTGTGCACCGCGGAACCGCTCGTCGCGGATCCGCTCCTCGGAGCGCTCGGCGACAGCGGCGGCGAGACCGAGACGATGCTCCCTGGCCCATCGAGCCCCGCGCGAGGACTCGGCGAGGGCTGCCCGCCGACCGACCAGCGAGGAGAGCCACGGAGCGAGCCGTGCACGGCCGGCGCGGTCGAGGTGCCCTGAGGGAAGCGCGGCAGCGCCGTTTTCTGGCCGTTTGCACGAGGGAATCCTCGAAGTGTTGACAGACTGAATCCGGACTCCCCAGGATCGGTCCAACTGACCGATGGACACGGGTACCCCCAGCGCTTATATTCTTTTGCCCATGAAGAGGTGGACCGAGAATATCTCCCTGGCCGGGCGTCGCTCGCTGTCGCTCGCCTCGGTGATGTTGTTCTTGGCGGGCACGCACATGGTCGTGCTCGGTTCGACCCACACGCACACGATCTCCAGCGAACTGCAGGTCACGAGTCCACACGTCTGCTTTTTGTGCCAGGTCTCGCCCAACGTGGACGTCGACTGGGACATGGTGAAGGTCAATCGCCCACCCGAGCCCCGACGTGGACTGCAGGGAGAGACCGATTCCGTCCACACCCACGTCGTGGCTGCCACGCTCCGCTCCCGTGCGCCCCCTCCATCGCCATAGAAGCGTCCTTGAACGGTGATGGTCCGCTTCGGACCATTCGAACCAGGGAAGAAATGGCATGGGTTTCTCGCCGGATGGTCGAGGGATCCATGAATGTCAGGCGAGGAGATGTCGATGAAGGTGATGATACTGAAGTACTGCACGGCGCCGGTCCTGATGCTCGTCCTTGTCGTGGGCTCCACGGGCCATGCCCAAAAGCCCGGTGCAGGGGATCAGGACCAGCCCCCACCGCCGTCGGAACAGACGGTGGACGTGAAGGCGCTCCAGGAGAAGGTCGACGCGCTCGAGGAGCAGCTCGACGCGCTCGAGGCCCAGATGCAGGAGGCCGAGGACGAGGCCGAGCTCGAGTCCCTCCAGAACGCCATGGACGCGGAGCTCGGAGAGGACGTGTCCGAGGACGTGAGCGCCGAGGAGGAGACGGTCTTCGAGAGCGGCGCCCGGGCACTGCAGGGTCTCAACCCGGAGATCAGCGTGACCGGGGACATCCTGGCCACCCTGTACATGAACAAGGATTTCTACGTCCTCGAGGAGGTGCAGCAGCACGAAGGGCACGTGCACGGAGGCGTGCAGCGCAGCGGGCTCGAGATACGGAGCCTGGGTGTGGCCTTCCAGTCCAACCTGGATCCCTTCTCGTTCATGAAGCTCGTGCTGGCCGTGCACCACGGCAACTTCGGCGTCTGCGAGGCCTACATCACATGGGCCGGCGCGATCCCGTACGTGACCATGACGCTGGGCAAGTTCCACCAGCAGTTCGGCGTGATCAACCGCTGGCACGAGCACGGCTTCGATCAGGTGGACCGGCCGCTCAGCCATAAAAAGTATTTGGGCCACCACGGCCTCGTGGGAACGGGGCTCTCGGTGAGGATCATGATCCCGCGTCTGTGGGCCCACGCAGAGGAGCTCACCATCGAGGTCACCAACGGAGAGAACGAGAACCTGTTCTCGGGCGAGTACTTCTCCATCCCCACGGTGCTCGGCCACCTCAAGAGCTACTGGGACCTCAATAGCGCCACCTACCTGGAGCTGGGCCTGACCGGGGTGTGGGGCCTCAACAATAAGTGGGGCTGGGTCGACGACACCATCGGACAGCTCGTCAACGAGGGATACCGTCACACTGCCGTGGCAGGCGCGGACCTGAACCTCGTGTGGGTCCCCATGGGCAAGGAGAAGTACCGCGGCGTGACCTGGCGCACGGAGTTTCTCTACCTTCACAAGCAGGTCGAGACCACGGGGAAGATCGAGGACATCGATGCATTCGCGGGTTACACCTACCTGGACGTCCGGACCGGCCCCTACCTGATCCTTGGTGCGCGATTCGACATCGGTCAAGCTCCGGAGGTGGGGACGAAGGACTGGTTCTGGCAGGTCTCGCCCTACGTCACGGTCTGGCAGAGCCACTTCGCCTACTTCAGGCTCCAGTACAACGCGACCTGGGAGTCGGGGCGCACGGATCCCATACACGCACTCGTGTTCCAGACGGTGTTTGCGGCGGGACCCCACAAGCACGAGAAGTACTGAGGAGAAAACGCGATGAAGAGAAACATACTACTACTCATGGCAGTTGTCCTGGCCGCCTTTGCGCTTGCCAGCCCGGTGAACGGGCTCGCGGAAGGTGAGAAGGACAAGATCAAGGTCGTGGCGACCATCACCACCTACGGGTACATCGCCAAGTTCATCGGCGGCGACCGCGTGAAGGTCACCTCCCTGGCCAAGGGAGATCAGGATCCGCACTTCGTCCAGCCCAAGCTCAGCCTGGCCGAGAAGATGTCCGACGCGGACCTGTTCATCGACACCGGGCTGGACCTGGAGCTGTGGGTGCCGGCCCTGCAGGACGTGGCCGGGAACAAGAAGATCCTCAGCGGTGCCAATGGCTACGTGTCGGCCAGCGCCGGATGCAAGATGCTCGAGATCCCCAAGATCGCGGATCGCAAGGAGGGCGGAGTACACCTGTACGGCAACCCCCACCTCTACAACAGCCCCGTGGCCCAGAGACAGATCGCGAAGAACATCGCCGCCGGGCTCATCAAGGTGGATCCCGACGGCAAGGACCAGTACCAGAAGAACCTGAAGAAGTTCGTGCGCAAGATCGACGTGGCGATGTACGGCAAGGAGCTCGTGGACATCATGGGGGGCAACAAGCTCTCCAAGATGGCGGAGAGCGGCAAGCTCATCACCTTCCTCGAGGAGAACTCCTACAAGGACAAGCCCCTCCTCGATTACCTCGGTGGCTGGATGAAGATGGCCATGCCGCTTCGAGGCAAGAAGGTCGTCGCCTACCACAAGAACTGGGCGTACTTCTCCCTGATCTTCGGCTTCAAGGTGGTCGAGTTCATGGAGCCCAAGCCCGGTATCCCTCCTTCGCCCAAGCACGTGAAGAAGGTCATCGAGACGATCAAGGAGCAGGACATCAAGGTCTTCCTGGCGGCGACGTACTACGATCAGGAGAAGATCCAGGCCGTGGCCAAGAAGACCAAGGTGAAGCCCGTGATGGTCGCGATCGCGGTGAACGGGCAGAAGGGGCAGGACGACGTCTTCAAGGTGACCGAGAACATCCTGACGCAGCTTCTCCTCGGGCTCGGGGAGGGACAGCCATGAACAAGCCACTCGTAGCAGCGGCTCTTATCTCACTTCTGGGCTGCAACGTGATGGAGCCGGAGGACCTGGGTGAGCATGCGTGCGAGCACGTCGATCTCACGGGGACGGAGATCGTCGCTGCGCTCTCTCGCGACCTGGACGACTCGGCCAAGGTCGAGATCTCCGGCGAGCCGTACACGGTGGCGCTGCCCGACGGGGCGCCCGGATACGTACGGATCGAGCTTCTCGAGGCCATAGACGCGGTGCTCTTCGTGGGGGCGTCCGGCGTGGTAGGCTCGCTCACGGAGTGCGACTGCCCGGAGCCTTTGCCCGAGCCCTCGCCAAACGGCTACTGCAGCGAGGACATCCCGGAGCACTACCACCTCCACCTCGATCCCGGGACGTGGCACCTCGAGCTCTCGTCCGCCGACCTCGACGAGGTCTGGCTGATGCTCGCTCCTCTGACCACGGCGCATGTGCACTGACCGACATGGGCTACATCGAGTACATAATTCTGCCCTTCCTCGAGTGCCTCGTCCTCGTGGGCATCCACTCCTATCTGGGGATCCACGTGATTCGCCGCAAGGTGATCTTCGTGGACCTGGCCCTGGCGCAGCTCGCGGCGCTGGGTGCCACGGTGGGGTTTCTCTTCGGCATCATGCCGGAGACCCCTGCGGCCTTCATCTTCTCCATCGTGTTCACGGCGGCGGGCGCCGCGGTCTTCTCGGTGACGCGGATGCGCTCCGAGCGCATCCCCCACGAGGCAGTCATCGGCCTCGTCTACGCGGTCGCGGCCGGGCTCGCCATCATCGTGATCGACAAGGCCCCTTCGGGAGCGGAGCACATCAAGAACGTCCTCGTGGGACGAATCGAGTGGGTCCGGGGTCACGAGGTGGCCGTCGCGGCAGGCGCCTATGCCCTCGTCGGACTCGTGCACTGGATCTTCCGCAGGCCCTTCTACTTCATCTCGGAACGTCCGCAGGAGGCCTACGAGAAGGGCATGAACGTCCGCGCCTGGGATTTCCTCTTCTACCTCACCTTCGGCGTGGTGATCAGCATCTCGGTCAAGGTGGCCGGCGTGCTTCTCGTCTTCGTGTTCCTCGTGGTCCCCGCCATCGCCGCGGTGCTCATCACCGACAACCACGTGAAGCAGCTGCTCATCGGCTGGGGCATGGGCACGCTCGTCTCCATGATCGGCATGCTCGTCTCCTATCACGCCTCCCTGCCTTCCGGCCCGACCGTGGTGGGCATGTACGCGCTGGCGCTGGTCCTCACTGCCCTGGGTGTGTACCTCGTGCGCTCGCCCAGGCGAGGCCCGGCCGCGCTGAAGGTCCTCTGGGGCACGCTCTCGGTGCTCGCCTTCGTGGGGCTCATCGTCCTGCTCGGCCGGGTCCTTCTGGCCACGCCGCTCGGGCACACGGAGCACCATCACGACCAGGAGGTGGCGGACCCCAGCGGACAGCCTCACGACCATGCCGAGACGACGCCCACGGCCAAGGGCACGGCGCACGAGCACCATCACGATCAAGGCGATGACCATCAGACAACGCCCAACACCCCCATGGACGCCGAGAAGACCATCGGATGGGCCAAGGAGCGGCTCGATGGAGCCGAGAGGGAGGCCGCCCTCGAGCGCCTCGTCGGCCTGCTCGAGGACGACGACGAGGGCTTCTACTTCAAGGAGCAGGCGCTCGATCTCATCAGCGAGGCCGCGGGCCGCGAGTTCGGCTACGATCCCGAGGCCGACGCAGAGGCCAACGCCCCCGTGCTCCTGGAGATCCGCACCTGGATCCGCGATTCGTCCGGCTGATGCTCCACGAGTGTTTCTCTCGAACCCACCTTCACGAGCCGCACGGCCGGCAGCGCGGCTTTGATGCTGGTCGTGCAGGCCAGAACGATCCGGCGGTCGTCCAGGCCCAGATGCTCGATCATG
>JBFYZU010000287.1:0-3829 GCA_041309365.1 Myxococcota bacterium | reverse complement strand
GCCTCTTCACCAGGGCCTCGAGCTTCTCGCGGGTGACGCCCGCATCCACCGGCGCGCCTGCCGGGCGCCTGCGGGCGCCGGCCTCCACCACCTCGCCCCTGCCGGGCAGGATGACCGGGCGGTGCGAGCCCTCGGCCAGCCTCGTCGCCAGCGCCACGCGCGCGCCCGCGTCCCCGTGCACGAGCGCCGTGCGGTACGGTGCCAGCGCCTCGACCATCCGCGCGAGCTCGCTGCCGTCGGCGTGGGCGCTCAGCCCCACCTTCTCGACGCTCGCGGCCACGTCCGTCTCCCGGCCCTCGAGCACGAGCTTCGTGCACCTGCCCTCCGCCACCTCCTGCAGGGCGCGGCCCGGCGACTCCTCGTCCTGGTAGCCGGTGAGCACCACGAGCGCGTCCTCGTCGCCCAGCCACGCCTTCGCGAACGCCAGGCTGGGCCCGCCCGTGAGCATGCCCGACGAGGCCACGACCACGAGCCCCCGCCTGTCGACGAGCTCCTTGCGCTGCTGCGCGTCGCGCACGAACCGCACCGGCCCCACGCCGTCGCGCAGGGGCGACTTGCCCTTCTCCATCCGCCTGCGCAGCGATGGCGCGAGCCACGACGCGAGCCCGCTCATGGCGTCGCACACCGAGCGCACCAGGCCGTCCACCCACACCTCCACCCCCGCCGCGTTCGCCTCGCCCGCGAGCGCCAGCACCACCTCCTGCGCCCTCCCCAGCGCGAACGACGGCACCAGCACCCGCCTGCCCTCGGCCGCCGCGTCCACCACCCGCCTGACCAGCCTCGCCTCCTCGGCCTTGCGGTCGGCGTGGATCCTGTCCCCGTAGGTGGACTCGCACACAAGGAGCGCCGGCCTGACCCTGGGGACCCACATGCCGGCCACCGTGCGCTGCCCCTCCCCGGACACGTCCCCGGTCACGAGCACGTCCCCCTCGTCCGTGCCCACCAGCACCTGCGCGGCCCCCACCACGTGCCCGGCCGGGTACAGGGTCACTCCCGCGTCGCCCACCCTGACGGGCCGGTCCAGGTCCAGGGGCACGAGCCGCTCCATGAGCCGCTCGACCCCCTCCATGCTGTAGAGCGGCACGCTCCTTCTCTCCTGCTTCTTTGCGGCCATGACCTTGACCGCGTCCGCGAGCAGGATCCCCAGTAGCCGCGCCGTGGCCACGGTGGCGTACACCGGCGCGGCCGGGAAGAAGTCCGACACCACGGGCAGCGCGCCGCCGTGGTCCAGATGGGCATGGGTGACGACGATGGCGTCCGGCCCGCCCGCCGCGGCCACCGCCTCCAGGTCCGGCAGCGCCGCCGCCCCGTCGGCGTCGGGCCGAAGCCCGCAGTCCACGAGCACCCTCGCCCCGCCGGCCGTCTGCACCATCACGCACGAGGCGCCGATCTCGTCGGCCCCTCCCAGGAAGTGTACCTTCATGACCCTCCAGCCTGCCCATTATCACCGCGCCCCAAGGCACGGACAACCCCCCCGGCGCTCGTGGGATGGCGCGTCCTGGCACGATACCCCCATCTCCAGCCAGGGCAGCCCGTGGCACTTTACCGGACATCCTCCGGCACGTGGCATGCATATCCAGGAGCAGACCAAAGTAACGCTGTTGTTGTTCTGGTCATGACCAGAATAACTCGTACGTCACTATTTACGCATGAAGCTTCGCGCCCTCTACATCGATCTCGTGGAGGATCTCTCGTTCAAGCACTCCAAGATGGCCTTCATCGCAGGGCCGCGGCAGACTGACACACACACCTCACTCGCGCTTCCCTCTCCCGCATGGACATTCACCGGTGGCTCACGGACTTCGTCGCCACCTTCGAGCCCCCTCCCCCCCCCTTTTGGGCCCTCGAGCGCGACCACCTCCATCCGCATCGCCGCCATCGCCCCTGACCTGGCCACCTTCTATCACCCATCAAGAAGTTGTCGCTCATGCGCTCCTGGATCTCGACGTGCTTGTCGTACAAGTTGCAGGACGGGTGATGATCCCCGCGTTTCGGAACATGTCGAGGATATCCGGCACCTCAGGGACACAGCTCCTCCACGTTGCATTCCGTCGCAAAGACCGTCACATCCAAGGGTTCGAGAATGGCATCCTCTACCAAGGCCGGTGGAATCGACTCGACCACGGACGTTTCGACGTCAATAATGACCAGATCGGACAACGGAGAAATCTCGAACAGACAGTCGCCGGAGATCCCGCCCAGGGAGTCCGTCCTCATCACGAAGGCATCGGTCGCGCCGGCCCCGATTCCTTCGACACTACCAGCGACCACGTATCCGCCTCCCGGCATCGCGGCGACGGATACCAGATCTACCGGACAATCGGATCCACCGTACGATCTGCTCCATTCGACATCGCCAGAAGCGTCGAATTTGACGAGCATGGATTGGGCTGTTTCGCCGGAGACGAGAATCGCGGTCGCCGCGAAACCCCCATCATCCGCGACGGCGACCGAATAGATGGCGCTCGATCCGGCCATGTCCAGCTGCTTGTGCAACAGGGTATTTCCGTCCGCATCGACACGGATGATCAAGCCATCCGATGGCCCATCCCAGACAGCCCAGGACGACCCGACTGCTACCGCTCCACCGTCCGCCATCCCCACGACCGAGTTGAAGGCCTGCCAGCGGGATGTACGATATATGCGTTGCCAGACGGGATCCCCGTCCTCGTGGACCTTCAGGATGAAGGCATCATAGCCGGCATAGCCGTCGTAACCGACCCTGCCCGCGAGGAAAAATCCGCCGTCGGCCGACATCGTCATGTCCCAGGGGTCCTGGTACTCGTAGGAGAGGCTGTCGGGATAGTACACGAGGCGTTCGAACTCCCCATTCTCCCCGAACTTCAGCAAGGCCGAATAGCTGCGGAAGGTCAAGCAGCCGGCAATGCCACCGGACAAGGACTCGACCGCTTCCAGGATGACTTCGCTGTCCATATCCCTGTAACGCCAGCTCCACAGGACCGATCCGCTTTCATCGATCGACATCACAGACGAGAACAGCTCGAAACCACCCGTGACCAGGGTTCCATCGTCCAGCTCGACAAGGAAATACGAGCCGTTTTCGCGGCCTGTGTCGTACCTGTTCTCCCGGAGTACGTCCCCGTAGGGGTCCAGGACGAGCACCCAGGTATCCACGTCGTCCGAGCCGAAGGAGAGCGTCCTGCCGGTCAGGGCGATGTTGCCCTCCTCGGTCACTAGCGGGCAACCCGCGGAATCAACCGCCGTTCCTCCGAGCAGCCGTGCCCATGTAGCAAGCGGGATATCGGAATCGGAGTCGATGTCCGCTTCGAGGTGCACGTCGGGATCGATGACGCTGTCGAGGTGCGCATCGAGCGAGGAATCCTCGGGCGGATCCCAGCCCGGATCCACATCTATGTCGCCTGACAGATCGACGAGATCTCCGGCAGAATCGTCGGCGACATCCCCCTCGAGGACATCCGTGCCTTTGCAGGAGCAGCAAATAATCGCCGGGAGCACGATAGCGTGAAGTGTCATCTCGATGACCGCTGTGATCGTCCCCCTGCCATGCACGATGGGGGATTTCCCATATGGCCTGGCCTCCATCACTTCCCGTCCCTTTCCGATGAAAAACTCCCCACCCTCCTGGAAACTGTAGCCCGCGAGATCTGCCTGGGCAAGCCAGCCCAGCACCGTTACCATGTTCTCGAACCGTGCCCCCGGGTCCGGCTGTCCGACCAGTTCCACGGGTAGCGTCGAGCGCGAAGGCATTCTGCGCCTCGACCGCCATCCCTGGTCCGGCTGTCCGACCAGTCCCACGGGTAGCTCCGGCTACCTTCTCGAAGGCCCGGGTCTCTTCTTCCAGCTCCAC
>JBFYZU010000286.1:0-9539 GCA_041309365.1 Myxococcota bacterium | reverse complement strand
GTGGAGGACACGGCCGCGGAGGACACGGTGGAGGACACGACCGCGGATACGGTCGAGGAAGACGCGATCGAGGACACCGTGGAGGACACGGCCGCGGATACGGTCGAGGAAGACGCGATCGAGGAAACCGTGGAGGACGTCATCGGGGACGCAGTGACCGATGCGGTGGAGGACGGCGACGCGGTGGAGGCCGGCTGCACCGAGGACGGGGACTGTGACGACTCGAATCCATGCACGCAGGACACCTGCGACCTGGGGTCCGGCGTCTGTGCCAACGCGGCCGTGGACGCGGACGCGGACGGATACACCGCCGAGGAGGTCGATGGCACGGCGTGCGGCGGTACGGACTGCGACGACACGGACGCGGCGACCCACCCGGGGGCGACCCTGGAGTGTGACCACGACCGCGACTGCGATGGCGCACTGGACGACACACAGGGCACGGACACGGACATGGACGGGGTCGCGGACTTCTGCGACCAGTGCGAGGGTCATGACGACATGCAGGACGACGACGGCGACGGGGTCCCAGACGCCTGCGACGTGTGCCCCGGCGGAAGCGACACGGTGGACCGCGACGGCGATACGGTGGCCGACGGCTGCGACAGCTGCCCGTACGGCGACAACGTGGCGGACGACGACGGCGACACCGTGGCGGACGGCTGCGACCTGTGGGCGTACTGCGACGACGACGTGGACGACGACGGCGACGGGGCGCCACCTGCGATGGCCGGAGCCTCGGAGTCGGCCCTGTGCGACTGCGACGACACGGACTCGACCGTGCGTCCGGGTGCCGTGGAGGCGTGCAACGGCGTGGACGACAACTGCAACGGCATGATCGACGGCGATGCGGAGGTCGGAGTCGTGGCGCTGCTGGGCTACCGGCACATCACCCACGCCTGGGGGTCGCCGTACTGGATCGACGCCGTGACCGAGCCTTCCTCGCTGTTCGGGACGGTGGACCAGCTGGACAACGTGTGGTGGCTCGATGTCGCGGCCACTCCGGCCGCGCTGCCCCAGGGCGAATACGTCGCCTCCTGGCACGTGCGCAAGATCGCGAGCTCCGATGGCGCGTACCCTCTCTACCCGCGCGTCGGCAACAGCATGTGCGTGGACTCGAGCCCGGTCCTCGGTGCCACGTGGGCGGTGGCCGGCCAGCCCGTCGACAATTGGGTGTGGACGGAGCCGATGCCCTTCACGACGCTGTACGACGACTGCCTCCCGAGGGTGGGCATCCAGAACATCGACAGCTTGTTGAAGATGGACTACGAGTTCGACGCGATGCGCATCCAGAGGTCGTGCCTCTCGAGGCTCGTCTGCGTGGACGGCCACCAGGGGACGCTGGATTCCTGTGACGCGGGCGTGTGCGCCTCGGTCTGCACCACCTCGACGCAGCTCGACTGGATCGCAGGGACCGGCGGCGGCGCATGCACGGACGAGGGTCGGTCCTGCCCGGATGGCTGGGTCGCCGTGGGTGTGCAATCCATGAGCGGCGACTGGGCCGACATCGTGAAGCTCGTGTGCCGGGAGGTCCTCGATTCCTCTGCCCTCGGCAGCGAGAGGCTCGCGGACCACGGGTGTGGAGGCTCTGGCGGCACGCTGCAGGAGTCCCGATGCGACTCTCTGTACGACGACGGCGTGATGGTGGGCCAGATCGTCTGGCACGATTCCTACGTGAGGACCGTGGCCGCCAAGTGCATGAGGCTCTCCGACGGGACCCTGTACGACGTGGACAACACCTCCCCCGAAGCCCCGGCGACCTACACCGACGACTCCTGCCCGGTCGGCGAGCAGGTCTGGTCGCTGGAGTTGAACACCGGCGCCTATACCGACGGCCTCGCCATGGTCTGCGGCGACCGCATTCCCTGATCCAAGCTCCTGCGAGCCGGACGTGCGCACGGGGGGGTCGAGGACCTCGCGTGGCATCCGGACACGGCCGCCATCTACGACGCAAGGAGGCGGACTGAAAAAGGATGGACGGGCAGGTTTGCTGCGCCGTCGAGGGAGGCGGACCGTCGTTCTCATGCCGGGTGACATACGGAATGCATCACGTGCACGCGTGGTCCGCGCAGGCGCCCGGCTCGCAGCCGGCCTGATGGACGCAGTCGTCTGCAAAGAGCGTGGCGCACGGGACGGCCCATCCGGTGCAGGCCCCCTCGTCGCGCCAGGCGCAATGCCAGGGGCACATGCTGCATTCGCCAGCGTCGGATAGCGTCTCGCAGATCCCCCCCCCGTAGGAGTACTCCCAGCAACCGTCCAGCATCCACACGCAACCGCAGTCCCCGCACGCAGCGGCGTCGGTGATGGATGCGCAGCCGGCGGGCGGATAGACCGAGTCGCTTACATGGCATCCCACCAGGTACGTGCAGCCGAGCTGGGCCACGCATCCGGGCATCGAGAGCCCGAAGCAGGGCAGGGCCTCACCCATGCACGAGCAGTCCTCATCCGAGCAGCAGTCGCCCTCGACGCACGTCCCGCCGCAGCAGATCGAACCCTCGCCGCAGGTCGTCGCGTCCTCTGCGGTCTCGTGAATGCAGCCGCCCTCGAGGCACCTATCCGTACTGCACGGGTCGTCGTCGTCGCACTCGGCATGGCTGGTGCATCCGACCTCATCCCCGACCGGCAGGCACAGCGCATGGGCCTGCACCGGCGAGCCGATCCCCTCGTAGAACATCACCACGAGGCTGGAGCCCTCGCCCTCGGCGAGCAGGGGTGTATCGACAGAGTCGTAATGCCAGCATCGGACCGCGGCCGTGTCGCGTGGGATGGAGCAGAGCATCGAGCCCGCATCCGGCACGTCCGAGAGCATGAATGCCACGAAGGTGGCATCGTCGGTCGGGAGGAGGGAGAAGTCCACCATGCCCGTGGCGATGGTCTCCGTGAATCCCACCGTGACGTCGATGTCGGGCTCGATGAGCGAGCCGTCCCTGGTCATCCTTCGCAGGTACAGGGACGGTACCTCTGTCTCGCTGCACACGAGCAGGACCTCGAATGCACCGTCGTAGAGATCGAGACCCGCGATGATGCCGCAAGCTCCCTCGATTCCGAGAATGTCGGTCTGCTCTCCGAGCTCCGTGAAGGTGCGGATCGTCCTCTGCTCGAAGGCCGCGAACACATGCTCGCCGTCGGAGACGGTATGGGAGTTGTAGAGACGCTCGTCGCCGTACGCTGAAAGAAGCGTCGCGGGATCGTGGAGGATCACTCCCGCCTCGTCCGCGAGGACGAACTCGAAGGGAACCAAGCCGGCCCCGTGGTACGCGATGAACCACCCCGATGGAGTCGCCTCCACGTGCACGTCCTGGCCAAACCAGTCGTACCAGACCGACGTGTGCACCTCCCACGATTCCATGAGCATGACGCTCAGCTCCCGACTCGAGCTCGCGTGGTCCTGCGACCATGCGAGCGCGGCGCCGGGACCTCCTCCCCTGACGGCCAGGTCGGTCCGGGGCATGCCCTCGGAGGGCTCTCCCACCCCGAGTCGCTCGATGGAGGAAAGGTCCGGGGGCATCCTGTAGAGGGTAAGAAAACCAGAAGACCCCCCGTGTACCGTCACGATGGAGACGAGGACGTGGTCGCGGGTGCGCTGAGCGTTCCACGGGATGCCGTAGCCCAGCGTCACCGGTCCAGCGATGACCTGCGGTTCGGCGATGTCCAGGGGCACGGCCAGACATTCTCCACCGGGCAGGCAGGTGTCGCGCGTACAAGGATCACCGTCATCACAGTCCGCGTCGGTGGTGCACAGGACCAAAGAGGAAGGCTCCTCTTCCCGAAGCTCGGGGCTCTCGTCCACCCGCTGATCATCGGCATCGGCATCAAGAGCCCGACCGTCCAGGCGGCTCTCGGAACCCCAGCAACCCGACAGCGCGATGGCCAGGCACACGATGACGCCGAGGACCGAAGCCCTCACGACCCCGTGATCTTTCGGAATGCTGCCGGCGCAATCGCAGGAGAGAATGACGGCGTCGAGTGCGGCTGGCGTGCGCTTCATGGTCGCCGTTGAGGCGGTATAACGGAAATGAGGTGCGCCACGTGTAAAATGTGACCTGGGATGCGGGCGGAGTCAAGGCGGCCTTCGCTCTCTTTGGGTCGAGGACGAGCAGGGAGCCTTTGGCGACGGCTGCGGGCATGAGGATCAGGCCCGCGATGGGGATGGACATGACGCGCCACAGGGCATGGCCCATGCCCAGGCAGGGACAAGGGTTGCGACGGATGAAGCCCACGCGGGCCTTCGAGTCGCGCCCCCGGCGGGCCAGGGGCCAGTCGGTGCCGTCGTAGACGAGATGGAGCACGGTGAACAGCCAGCCGAAGACGCTGCAGTCGATCCGGCCCACGCCAGAAATGACGGGAGACGCCATGAAGGCCAGGACCATGACGGCGCCGTAGGTCAGCAACCGGATAACGGTGAGGTACGTGGAGAGGGTGGTCGGGATTGGTTCTTCGACTTTCCGGGGTTCTACTCGCCGACCGGTACGACTGGAGCGTTCGCACCTTGTCGAACTTCCTCGTCCGCCACAGTCCGGAAAGAGAACCGAGTCGGTGCGCGCTAGGGCGAGGCGGCCGCCTCGGCCTGCCAGTAGAGGAAGTGCTCGTCGTCCGGCGCCGCCTTCATCAGCGTGTCGTAGAGGACCACGGCATCATCGTGCCGGCCACCTTCCTCGTATATCTGGGCGAGGCTCTCCATCAAGGAGATGGCGAGGTCTCCGCCGTACTTCGAGAACAGCTCCCATGCATCCTGGGGCTTGCCGAAACTCGAGAAGGGCCGGGGTAGATCCTTGCGGGCCTGGATCTGCAGCTGACTGGCGATCTCGTCGTCAGGGTGGTCGCATGCGAACTCGATGACCCGGATGAGAGCGTCCAGGGCCTTCGGGGCTTGCTCCATGTTGATGTGACACCAGGCCTTCTTGTACAGGGCATATGCGGTCACGGGGCCATCAGGCTGCTGGCTGACCCTGGTGAAGAGCTCCAGAGCCCCGGCCATGTCGCCTCCCGCGAAGGAGAAGTCCGCCATGGCCACGAGGGCGGCGGAGAGGTGCTTGCTCGATGGGTAGCCGTCGATGAGCTCGCTGTAGAGCTTCTTCGCCTCAAGGACGTTCCCGTCATCGAGGGTGGCTGCGTCCCCGGCAATCTCCACGTGGATGAGGGCGAGCGCGAACAGCACCTCGTCCCGCTTCCCGTACCCGGGGTCGAGGTCGAGGATCAGCCGGTACGTCTTCATGACCACCTGACAAAGATCGGCGATCAGGATTTCGACCTCCACGAGCTCGGCCTCGAGCTTCTCCCTTGCCCCGTCGTCCCCGCTCTGCTCGGCCTTCCAGAGGGCCATCTCGATGTTCTCCGCCTGCGAGAGAAACGAGCTCAACCCGTCGACGTACGCGTCGGCCAGCTGGTGGAGGACGCCGGGCTTTTGGGGATCGTCGTCGTCCATCTCCCCCGCCATCTGCTCCAAGTACTGGGTCGTGTGCTCGATGTCGCTCGCGCTCGCGGGGTCGTCCCCGTCGGCATCGTCGCCGGGTGCCTTCTCGCCTTGTGCCTGCCTCACGTCTCTGGCCGGGCTCGTGTGGGCACACCCCTCGACGAGTGCGAGCGCCATGATCATACTTGCATGCTTCATGTCCGGCTCCTTGCTGAATCACGATCATCCGATCCGTGCGTCTCGCATCCGCCCCCGAAAGCCCCGGCGCCGCCCTGCCGGCAGCCGGTTCGTCCTACCTGGCGTACTTCTGCATCTTGAGCTGCGATTCGTACAGATCGGCCCTGAGCCAGCCTTGCTCGCAGGGGTCCGTGATGTCGACGTACCAGCAGGCGCGCTCGCTCTGCAAGGTCGCGAGCTCCTCGAGCGATGCCTCGTCACCCTCGAGCTCGGCGTGGTCGAGAAGCACCCTCCACGCACGCCACGAGAGCCTGGAGTCGTCGCAGTGCTCCTCCCATATCCCGTGCAGGATCGGCTCGGCCTGCTCGGCCATCCCGTGATCGAGGAGCACCTTGGCCGTGACGTAGCGTATTTCGAGGACCTCGAGTGGCCGATCCGCGTGAAGCTCCGGCCACGAGTCCCCCGCGAAGCCCAGCAGCATCTCGAGCACCTCCGGCACCTCCTCGATCCGGTTCTGCGCCTCGAGGCATCCGATCTGCCTGAAGAGGATAACCGGGGTCTCAAGCGAGAGCTTCCACGTCTCGTGGCCGTGATAGTCATGGATGCACTCCAGGCACTCGTCTGAGTCCTGCATTGCAGCGTACGAGGAAGCCATGAGGACGTAGAGCTCGGGCAACCATGCTGGATCGTCCGGAAACAGGCCGTGATCCCGAAGCCTCTCCGGGCCGGAGGCACCGTCCATCGCGCCATCGTTGTCCCAGTCGCCGTCGAGCAGGACATCCCTGATGAGCTCCAGGCCCTTTTTGCGCGTGCTCTCGGTCCTCTCCGTGCTCTCGTGCACGCCGCAGGCCGTCACGACATCCACCAGCATGCGCAGAGCCTCCTCGGCGCGACCCAGCCTCCATGAGATCGCCCCCTGCAGGAGGCGAGCCTCGAGACCCGTGTCGGTGGACGGGCCGAGTCGAACGGCCATGTCGAGGCACTCCAGCGCCGTCTCATCCTCCGAGGTCGTCCCGGCAAGGCCAGAGATGTACTTGCCCAGCTCGAGCCACGCATCCTGGACGTGCAGGGACCCGGGCTCGATGGGCGAGCAGGAGTCCAGGTCCAGCGACATGAGCTCCTGGATGAGCGCCCCGCTGTCCCATTCCTCGAGCCCGTCGCCCGCCGCATACACGGAGTGGTTGCAGCACACGAGGTGAATGAGCGCCGAGAGCGCAGCAACCTGCTCTCCCTCGCTCATGTACGACTTGCCGAGGTACATCAGTGCGACGTCCATGGAATCGGAATCCGGATGGGTCTCGACGATCTCGTTCGCCAGGGCGATGACCTGGCCATGGTCGACGGAAGGCGGGTGGAGCGACGCCGGCATCCCGTAATCCGGCGGCCCCATCATCGACATGCACATCTCGTGGTACGAGGCCAGGACCCGGCTTTCCTCGTTTCGTGCAGTGAGCTCGACGAGCATCGCCAGGACGAGTGGTCGATTGCCGTCTCCACGGTCCATTGCTTCGAGAAGGTGTGTGGCATGGTCGATGGCGCAAGGCAGGTACCCATCCGCCGCCGGATCGCCACATCCGGTGGGGATGGAGATGTCCGCCGAGGTCCGGAGCCCGACAGGTGACGTATCCGCAGACCCTGGCCTGGGACCGCACCCGAGGACGACGACGAGCAGCGCCGGTGCCAGTGACTTCATGAGCGCGAGCATCCCATGCGGCGGATCACGTTGCTCTCCGAGAAAACGAACCATGGCTGGCAGGGATCTCGACTCCACTCTCGGTGTCCTCTCCCGGCGTCCCGGAGCGTCTCCGGCCGCCGTGTCCGTCATTGGCGATAGTCTCACCGCAGCGAGCGCACCCACGAAGGCATCGCAGGCCGGACGCGCGAGCATCTGTGACCCGGGCATCACGCGGGACTCTAGCGTACCGGCGCATCCACCCACAACAAGGAAGGCAAAGCCCCAAGGGAAGTCGAGCTTTCTTGCATACCTGGTTGTTTTCTTTCGGCATTGTTGACGATTATCAATGCTCAATCACGATTCGGCAGGAGCACCACTCCATCCCGGGGGGCCGCCCGGGAACGCCTCGCCTCCTCAAAGAGCAGATTCGAGCAGCCATCGTTGCCGGCGAGCTACCGTACTGATCCGCCTCCCCGGCCAGCATCCTCCCGGCGTGAGATGATGAGAAGGACAGGGCGCCGATACGCCGGTCTTACCATCGCGCCTTTCCCGGCTGGAGGAGCGCTTCAACGCCTTCGGGCTTGTGATGACCAGCGAACCGTCGAACCCAGCCTCGTGGTCTGCGGATGCGATTGCGGCGATGGACAGACACCGGCCGAGCTGTGCGCGGCCCGCCTCTTTGAACCCGTGGCGCCGACCTGCCGCGCGGCACCCAGGACCCCCCGTCCTGGCAGCTCGACACCCTGCCATTGAAAATATCGAGTGGTAGTAAGTATCGGGCTGCACCCGTTTCTTGCGCGTAAAGCTTGTTGCATGATGTGGCTTCGGCCCGCCGGATCGTGCAGGCGGACGGCAGGGTCGAGGAGTCGATCCGCCAGGTCCAGGCGTTCCAGCACGTGCGAGCCACCAAGGGCGCGGAGGCCTGCCCCTCGGGCTGGGAGCCCGGCAAGCCCACGCTCAAGCCCGGGCCGGACCTGGTGGGCAAGGGCGTGCTTTTCGAGTGCCTCGATCACCCCGACGTGGGCTCGGTCCTCGTGGTGGGAAGATCCGGGTGCGGGGTCGTCCACGAGAAGCTCGAGCAGGTCATCCACGACGACTTCTTCGACTACTTCGCGCACTCTGCCTCGGCAACGGTGTCGTGGCCCGCCGTGTCCTGCGCCGTGTCTGCCGGGGTGTCCCCTCCCGTGTCCGCCGTGTCACCCGGCTCGTCCGTCGCCGTGTCCTCTCCGCCACCGCCACCACCGCAACCGTACGATATGAGGATGAATGCAAGCAGCGATGCGCTCGACTTCATGCCTCCTTCCTGATGCTACCAGTCAAAGATCCTCGGGATTCAGTCCCGCCATCTTCAGCAGATGTCCGAGCAACCCTTTCTTCAGGGCTTGTTTCCGTGGATCGGCACTGAGAGGCGCACGACATTGCCTTCCTTGCCGTAGACGTGATGACTGCCGTGTACGCGCAGCAAACTCCATCCGTTGCGTTCGAGCACACTGGCGAGGTCATGACCCGAAACGCTCTTCATCAAACTGCAATCTCGAGAATGCGGGTCTTCGGATCCACCGCCGAGGCAGGCTTCAGATCGACCGAAAGACACCCCTCGACTGCTTCGTAGATATTCCCGAGCAACTCCTCGAACGTCTCTCCCTGCGTCGCACATCCGGGGATTGCAGGAACCTCAGCCCAGAATCCACCTTCCTCGGCTTCATGGATGACGACTTTGAGTTTCATGGTTATCTCCTGGACGCGATTCAAGTAATAGCGGATTTCATACCAATAGCAACAACTCGAGCGGCCGTACAGGGAGATGGGCAAAAGCCCTCACACCTTGCGGGCTCGGTATTATACGTTGTCCGACCCGATGCCGTGACCGAGGTGTCTAAAACCCTCTCGGCCGCCGCTGCGAGAAGGATTTTCAAACCAGGGGGGGCGCCGATACGCCGGTCTTACCATCGCGCCTTTCCCGGCTGGAGGAGCTCTTCAACGCCTTCGGGCTTTTAATGACCAGCGAACCGTCGAACCCAGCCACGTGGTCTGCGGATGCGATTGCGGCGATGGACACCGTCTCGCGGGCGACCGACTGCCGCGTGTAGATGGCGCAGCGGTCGAGCGGACGTTCGGTGACGGTTCGTGGCACGCGCGCCTCGCCGCCTCATTGGCTCTGGGCGATCCGCCGGAGCGTCTCGGCAGCCTCGGCCTTGTCGACGCGCCCCTCGGCAACGCCGAGAGTCAGGTCGTAGAGACCCGGCGAGCCGTGGCCGATCGAGATGCCGTTCA
>JBFYZU010000285.1:0-33444 GCA_041309365.1 Myxococcota bacterium | reverse complement strand
TGCGGAGGGACCCGGGATCCCAGCAGCCTGTGGGACACGTTCACCACGGATGGCTCCGACGTCCCCCCTGTGGACATGAGGGACGCCGACGGAGACACCATAAGCGACAGTGACGAGGGGCGGGCCGCATCGGCCGACACGGACGGCGACACGGTCCTGGACTACATGGACGACGACTCGGATGGCGACGGCATTCCTGACGCTTACGAGAGCGGAGACCTGGATGTTGCTACTGCTCCCGACGATTCGGACGGCGATGGATCGGCGGACTTCAGAGACGATGACAGCGACAACAACGGCATCTTCGATATTGCCGAGGGAATGGCGGATACGGACGGCGACGGAACGATGGACTTCGCCGATCTCGACAACGATGGTGACGGTATCCTCGATACGGTCGAGCTGCTGGGCAACCCGGCTTCGCCCGTGGACTCGGATGGAGACACAACGCCAGATTACAGGGACATGGACTCGGACAACGACTACATCTCCGATGCGCACGAGCGCACCACAGATACGGACTTGGACGTGATCCCCGACTACCTGGATCTGGACACGGACGCGGATACCATCCCCGACTCCACCGAGGCCGGTGACTCCGACATCACCACTCCCCCGAGGGATTCGGACGGCGACTATGTCCCCGACTTCAGGGATCCGGATAGCGACAACGACGGCCTTCCCGACATGTGGGAGTTCGCGAACGGTGCCAACCCGTACGAAGCGGACACGGACGGAGACGGAACTTCCGACCTCATAGAGGTGGGCGCTTCCACGGACTTCACGAACCCGGACGACAATCCACACGTGCGGGGCAACTTCGTGTTCATCGTGGAGTACAACGACCCGGCCGACCCACCCTCCGTACCCATCGATCCCGATCCGCTGGTCGATCACCTCGTATTCTCGACGGATCTCCAGATGGCCGACGTGTTTTTCACCCTGGATTCCAGCGGCTCCATGGGTGGCGAGATCGCCAATCTGCGCACGACGCTTCGCACGACCGTCGTGCCCGGTGTGCGTTTAGAGATCCCGGATGTGTGGTTTGGCGTCGGACGCTTCGAGGATTGCCCGTCCACGAGCTGCGCGAACTCCATGGCCATGCTGCAGGCCATCACGGACAACATCACGATGGTGGAGAATGCTCTCGCCACGATGACCAACACCTGCGGGGGGTGGGAGCCGTACACGCAGGATCTGTACGCCATCGCCACGGGTGACGTGGCACCATTCGCGAGCTGGCCAGGGGTCCATCCCACGAGCTGGACCTGCGTGGCGCCCGGCGCCATTGGCTGGCCTTGCTTCCGCCCGGGTGCCATTCCCATCGTCGTCCAGTTCGGTGACGAGTCCTTCAGCGAGGGTATTTCATCCTGCAGCCCGAGCAGGAATCACGCCCAGGCCATCGCGGCCCTCGGCACCATCTCGGCCCGCTACATAGGTGTCAACTCCGGTTCCAGCCGGAGCGACATGCTCCAGATAGCAAACGGCACGGGGTCGGTGGACACTACCGGAACGGCCCTCGTGTTCGACATCAGCTCCGACGGTTCTGGCCTGGGTACGCAGGTCGTCACCGCGATCAGCATCCTCGCGAACCAGGTCCCCATCGAGGTCACCACGGACCTGCGAGACGACCCGTCCGACTCCGTGGACACCGTCGAGGCGTTCATAGACCACGTGGAGCCCAGCACCGTGGGTGGCTGGGCCGATCCCGCCGACTCCACACGGGTATGCGTGAGCGGGCTGGCCGTTGGCGATCTCTACGACCCGATCACCGGCATCCCAGACAGCTTCACGGCCGTGCTGCCGGGAACCATCGTCTGCTTCGATATCTTCGCCAAGCAGAACTGGACGGTTCCCGCAACGACGTCCCCGCAGACCTTCCTCTGCGATATCGACGTGGTCGGCGATGGCATCACCATCCTGGACACACGCCAGGTCTACTTTCTCGTTCCACCGGTCATTGAAGTCGACATCCCGGGTTGACCCGGGATCTCCCTGTCCGCCTTACGGGAATGACCCCGCTCGTGTAGACTTCCGCTCGTGGCACCGAAGGGAGCGACAAATAGCGACGAACGACGGGGATCGCCCACCGGCGCAACGTGGCCCGTGCTGGCTCCGTGGGCCGCTGCGGCGGCTTTGGCAACGGTCTACCTGACCACGATGTGCCGCGACCTCTACTGGTACGACAGCGCGGAGCTCGCCATCGCAGCGATCCAGCCGGGGCTGGGTCATCCACCAGGCCAGCCGCTGTACACCCTCGTCGGCTGGCTGATGTCTTTCGTTGCGCATGGTCATCCGTTGTTCGGGGTGAACATGCTGAGTGCGCTGTGCGCAGCCATGTGCGCAGTGCCGGCCATGGCTATGGTCACCCGGCTGAACGTATCTCTCGCTGGTCGTGGCGCCTGGCTCTCGGCTGCGGTTCTGGTGGGGCTTGGATTCAACGACGCGGTATGGGATACCGCCACGCGCATCGAGGTGTACTCCCTTGCCACCCTTCTGGCCCTCACCCAGCTCGCACACCTCATGGCAACGCTGGACCGTCTCGAGAACGACGGCTCGCACGGTTTTACAGGTTCGACAGGTCGTGGGGCCGTAGCCGCATGGATGAAGCGTCACGCAGAGGTCGACTGGCTCCTGGGTGGATTACTCATGGGGCTCACCTTCAGCGTCCATCCTTACATCGCAATCTTCATGGCAGTGGCCAGCGCCTTCATGGCGGCCGGTCCGTTGCTTCGTACACGCCCAAAGAGGCCGGCAAGGAGCGCATCCTTTCTCATCATCGGTGCCGCGTTCGGGTTGCTACCACACGCGTGGATCCCGCTCAGCACGAGCCTCGACGGGCATCTCGTATGGGGCGACCCATCGTCCATCTCCAGGTTCCTGTTCTACGTGACGGGCGTGGACTACTCGCACAACCGTGCATCCGTCCTTGGAACGGGCGCCCATGCGCTGCATTTCATCGGCTGGCTCACACAAAGGGGTCTTCTACCCGTGTATGCAGGAGGCGCGCTGGCCTGGTGGATGGGGAGAACCGACAGACCAGGGCTCGGGGCAAGATGCGCGCCACTGGTGATCCTGGCTCTCGGGATCGTCATGATCGGTCGTATCGGCAACTACAGACCCGAAATCCCCGACTTTCTGGGTTACCTGCTTCCCGCCACGTGGCTCGCCGGGGTCGGGCTCTCGGCCGTTGCAGCCAGGGCCCAGGTGCAGCTTTCGAACCGAGCATCCCGCCTTCTGGTGGCAGCTCTCGTCGTGACGTGGATAGCCCTGAACGCATTTCTTCCTCCTTCGGTGGCGACCCGGTCCCGCTCCGACAACCGGATGGCACGCCAGCTCTCAAGTGGCATCCTCCAGGATGCACCGCATGACGCCATCGTGCTCGTTTCGTCCGATCACATCCTCTTTCCCCTGCTCTACCTCGTCGAAGTGGAAGGCACGAGGACGGATCTGGTCATCATCGCTCACGGTTGGGGAAGCTCGTCGTGGTACTGGGAGCACCTCGCATCGAAGCATCCCGACCTCGCCCCATGGGATAAGAATGCCCCCGGCCGAGATGAACGTATCAAAAGATTTCTGGCGGACAACCCTTCCAGGCCCGTGATAGCAGAGAATCTCGGGCTCGCCAGCCTCGGCACGGGTATCATCATTCGCGAAGGGTTCACGCTGCGCACGGGCGGCGTCTCGGACAAGGTCGACCCGCTCGCTGGAGCCATGAAGCATGAGTGGGCCAGGTCGCGTCTTTCTCGATGGATAGCGGACCGGGCAGCCCCCGGAACGCAGGACCGCCTCGTACTGTCCTTCATCGCAACGGCATGGGGCCGGGACGAACAAGCCGGAGGAAGTCCTGGTCAGGCCGTGCTCGACTATCTGGCAGGAGCACCGGCAGACGTGGAGATAGCACTGCCTGCGGACCTCATGGTTCGCGACTCGTGGTCCATGCCTCTGCCCTCATCCATCGAACCAGCACCCTACCGCCTTCTCTCTTCCCCGGAGTACAACCTCTTTCTCGCGGGAAGGCTGCTTTTTCACCACCGCGACGGCAAGAAGACAGGTCAAACCCTCATCGAAATAGCTTCCAGTCGCGGATGCGTCGAGGCGATGGCCTGGCTTGCCGATCATCATGCCTCCTCATGAAGGTACGACTGTCATGATAGAGATCGAACACGCGAGATTCTGTACGGACTGCCTGCCAACCGGAGGCGTCTTGAAAACGGATCCCGAGGACTTCCTTGTAGAGGAAATCCCGGCTTACGCACCATCCGGCACGGGCGAGCACATCATGATGAGGATCCGCAAGCGAGACCTCGCCACCGATCAGGTGGTGAGGATGCTGGCGCGACACTATGGAGTGACCGAAGGCGAGGTGGGAACCGCAGGACTCAAGGACAGACGCGCCGTGACGACGCAGTGGTTCACCGTACATGCCCCGATGGTGACGCTCGATCCTCCCGATCTCGGAGATGGTGTCCAGGTGCTCGAGGTGTCCCGTCACACGAACCGTCTCCGGACGGGGCACCTCAGAGCCAATCGCTTCCTGGTCAGGGTGCGCCAGACGACCATGTCGCCCCAACGAGCGGCCGACACCGCCCGGGTCGTGCTCGCCCGTTTCTCCACCTCGGGGATGCCCAACCACTTTGGCCCCCAACGCTTCGGCCGTGACGGACAGACTGCTTCATGGGGCCTTGCCATGTTGAAGGACGACCGCTCCGGCTTTCCGGCCAGGGTGCGAAGATCCGGATCGCTGAGACGCCTCGCCCTCAGCGCCGCCCAGTCGTTGGCCTATAACGCATACCTGTCGACCCGGATCCGGGAAGGTCTGCACGGATGGGCCGTGGCGGGCGATGTGATGCGCAAGCTGGAAACGGGGGGGATGTTCAACGTCGAGCCAGGCGAAATCGAAGCTGTTCAGGCCCGGCTCGATGTGCGCGAGATCGTGCACACCGGTCCCATGTTCGGTCGCAAGATGTTCCAGTCACGAAACGATGCCAAGCTGCTCGAGGGTCGAGTGCTCGATTCGCTCGGGCTCACCGAGGAGGATTTCGCAGGCTCTGGAAAGCTGTTGCCCGGCACGCGCCGCGCCGACATCGTCCTCGTCTCTGACACGAACGTGACGGGGAACGACGACGGTTTCACGGCGAGCTTCACGCTCCCGGCAGGCAGCTACGCCACCGTGCTGCTCGAGGAGATCACAGGAACCCAGCCCGGGTGAGGACCTCGTCGATACGTCCTGCGCTTTCCTTTGTCGGCATGGCAAGAGGCAGTCGGATGACCGGCTTGATGAGCCCCATCCTGGCGAGCGCGTGCTTGACCGGACCGGGGTTCGATTCGATGAACATGATCCTGTAGAGTTCCATGAGGCCGGCCTGCATCTCCAGCGCCTTGGCGAGGTCGCCGGCCATGAAGGCACGATATACACCCACCATTCCCTCGGGATCGACGTTGGCCGTGGTGGCGATTATCCCCGAGCCTCCACAGACGAGGATCGGTAGGAACGTGGGATCGTCGCCAGAGAGGATGGCGAGCTTGTCACCCATGTCCCTGTGGATCTCGATGGCCCTGGCCATGTCCCCGGTGGCCTCCTTGACGGCGATGACCATCGGATTGCCAGCCAGCCGGGCCAGGGTAGGAGGTTTGATGTCGCACGCGGTCCGAGACGGTACGTTATAGACGACGAGCGGGATCTGCACCTTCTTCATGCACTCCTGGTAGAAGTGCACGAGACCATCGGGCGTCGGCTTGTTGTAGTATGGCGTCACGACGAGAGCCGCATCACAACCGGACTCCCTCGTCACATGGAGGTTCCTGAGAGTCGATGCCATGCTGTTCGTGCCTGCACCACCGATGACAAGCACTCTCCCTTCCACCCGGCTGATGACTCGCGTGAACAGCGTCTCTCGTTCCTCGTCGGTCAGCGACGACCCTTCCCCCGTCGTGCCTGCCACGACGATCCCGCTCACGCCGGCCGCGATCTGACGATCCACGAGCCGGTCGAGCGCAGAGAGGTCCAGCGCCCCCTCGTGCGTGAATGGTGTGACGATTGCAGTGAGTACTCCCTGGATCTTCATGCGTACACCTCGTAGTCAATCGTGGGAAACACGTTGTCTCTCCACTCGAGATCCGCGACCCATGTCGCGTCTGGTCGCCCGGATTCTATCTCCTTGGCGAGCCGGAAGAAACGGCATAGATGAGTTCGCGCATGGCGCATGGCGAACTCGGTCGATTGCTCCGTCTTCATGATGAAGGGCCAGTCCGAGCTCTGGGCCAAGAGCAGCTCCCTGGCGGACTGGCAGAGCGCCCGTCGTTCGAGACCCCTGGCGCCCGGATGCCTCCTCGTGAGATCCACCATCATCCTCGAAGCCCGTGTCAGGTGCCTCACGAGCCAGCTGTTTCTACCATCGATCCACACTTCATGATAGCCACCAGCTCCCCATGTGCTCGCAGATGGCTGCACGCACTGGTTTATGGGCTGCTCACGCAGGACCATGGCCAGTGTCGCGAGTTCGACCGGGATCCCGTCGCGATGGATGTGCCTTGCAATTTCTGCCAGAAACCTGGGCCCCTCGAACCACCAGTGCCCGAACAGCTCGGCGTCATACGGAGCCACGACCACGGGTCTGCGATCCATCACGGCGGAGAGCTTCTCCATCTGGACGCTCCGGCTGTGCACGAAATCGCGGGCATGCCACGAGGCACGCTCGGCCGCTGCGCGAGGGTCGTAGAGTTCCTTGCCCTCGATGCCCCCATCGTGCGTGATGCGGTGGTACTTGATCCCCGTGAAGAGCCGGATGCCGTCCGGATGTGCAAGCTCTCCGAGTTGCTCTGGAGCGAGATCGAAGCCGATGTCCCGGTAGAAATCACGGTACTCGAAGTCGCCTGGGTAACCCGTCCTGGCGCTCCACACCTGTCTCGACGAGGCCGGGTCACGACCGAACACTGCCACGCCGGTCGGAGTGTACACGGGGGCATGGACGCCGAAACGCGGTGTCACGCTGGCGTTTAAAAGGCCGTGGGTTTCCAGCACGGTGAACCGGATCCCCTCGTCCGCCAGCAAGCCGTCAACGCCAGGCGCAAATCCACACTCGGGCAGCCACATGCCCCGCGCGCATCGACCGAGCTGATGCCTGTGCGAAGCAGCTCCCACGCGCACCTGCGCCCGAGCCGCCTCGGGACCGACCATGATCAGGGGGAGCAGGCCGTGGGTCGCCGCGCAGGTCATGATCTCCAGCCGGCCTCGCATCTCCAAGTCGGCCATGGCTCCCACCACGTCCCGACCACACCCATCCCACACAGAACGGTTCGAGGCGAACCTCTCGACGTAGAACCGTGCGAGCCCCCTGAGACGAGGCTCGGAAGAGTTCCTGCGCTCCTCGCTCTCGGCCAGCCTCTCGAGCGCTCCTAGATGCGAGTCGAACCTGTTCATGAGCAGTTCGTCGCGGAGCATGTGCACGAGAGTGGGGCTCATGACCAAGGTCAGACCGAACGCGATGCCTTCCGTCTCGAGCTGCTCGAGCTGCTCGAGTAGCGGCAGGTAGCACTCCGTGAGCGCTTCGAACAGCCATCGCTCTTCCATGAAATGGGGGAACTCCGGGTGGCGGACGTAGGGCAGATGAGCATGCAGAACCATGCAGAGCTGGCCATGGGCCATGTTGGCAGTATCTATCACCCGCGATGCAGGCAAGTCAAACCGGGAGTACCCCCACGGTCATGGCGTCCAGACGGGCCGGATCTCGTTGAGGATGCCTCGTGCAGGAGGCACCCACTGAGAGTATGGGAACTTGTTTATCATGCTCTTCAACGTCTTTTTCGCCTCGTCCACCATGTGGACCTCGGCATAGCACACTCCGAGCTGGTACATCACGTCGTCCGCCACTTCCTGCTCGAGGGTCTCTCCCATCAGGTCCGACAGCTCGGCGATGGCCTCCTTTTGCCGTCCCTGCATGCGCAGCGCGATGGCGAGCTCCAGGCGAACCCTCTGGATGTGGGTGGCATCCTCCTTGAGATCGATGGCCTGTCGGTAGAGATCCTCGGCCTCCTTCCACTTCTTGCTCTGGGCCTTTCCTAGCCCCTCCTGGAACTTCTCCAGGCTCAGCTGCGCGCGCATGGCATCGACCTGGTCCTTGAAGAACGCCTTCTCGATCTCCGTGAGAGGGTGCTTGATTGCCTTGGGGTAGGCCTCGATGGCCTCCTCCTTGCGGTGCTCGTGGACCATGGTGTAAAAGTCGGCGATCTCCTTCTCGCTGCGCTCCCTGTCCCTCTTGACCCGCTTCGTCTCCTCGAGCTCACCCTTGACCTTGACGAGGTTGGCCTGGACACCTTCCTTCTCGCTCTTGAGCTTCGCCTTCTGTGCCAGGTAGGTCAGGTTCAGACCGACGAAGATGAGCACCGTGAAGATCAGGTACGCCACGGCGCTGTTCAAGGTGAAGCGGCGCTCGTAGCCTGCCTGTCTCTTGGCAATGGCCTTGATGTCGGCGCCGAGGGAGTTGACCAGATTATTGGTCCGGATGGCCAGCCCTCGGCTCTCGACGATCTCCTTCTTGATGTCTCTGGTCTCTTCCTCGATGCTCATGTCATCCCCCGTCATACGGGGTGCGCTCGGACAAAAATGCCCGAATCCTGATGATATTCTATCGTTTCCCGGACGACCGGGGCAAATTCCGGGACTTCGGGGTTCTCGAGGGAAAGAACAGGCATCCCTTGCGGTTGTTCCACACCTGCCCGGGGATTGACGTGACGTCGGAGCCCGTGCTCCAATGCGCTCGAACACGATGCCCGTGAACATGCGAGTGAAGACGGTCGTCAACGGCCTCTTCTACGAGAACTGCTACATCATTTGGGAACCCGGTGGTTCCTGCGTCATCCTCGATCCAGGGGATGAGGCACACCTCATCGCCTCCATGGTGCGCGAGATGGAGCTCAATCCCGTGATCATCGCAGCCACGCATGCTCACATCGACTTCATAGGTGCCGTGGCTGAGCTGAGGGATACATTCCGGATACCCTTCGCAGTGCATGCGGGAGAGGTTCGAAACCTCGACACCCTCGTCGACGAGGCACGCATCATCGGCCTGCCTTCCGTGAACCGGCCAGACGTGGATCGCTGGCTCGAGGACGGTGAGTCCATCGCCTTCGGCAACAGCAAGCTCACTGTCGTGCACACGCCGGGGCACACCGAAGGTGCGGTCTGCTTCATCGGCGACCAGTCGGTGTTCGTGGGAGACACCATCTTCGCCGGAGGCTACGGCAGGACGGACCTTCCAGGGGGGGACGAGGATACCCTCCTGCACACGATCAGGGACCGTCTATTCACCCTCGACGAGAACACGATCGTGTACCCGGGCCACGGCCCATCGACGACCATTGGCGAGGAACGCCGCACGAACTGGGTCAAGGGACGGCTTTCCAGGCTCATCCCATGAGTTCGTCATAGAGTTGGGCGTACCGCCTGGCGGAGCGCTTCCACGATACGTCCGTTCTCATCACGCGCCTGACGAGCTCCTTCCACTCGGGCACCGAGGAGTACGAGACCACGGCCCTGAGGACGGCCCCGAGGAACTCGACGGCGTCCATGTTCGTGAACGTGAATCCGTTGCCCGACTCGAGGCTCCTGTCGAGGTCCACGACCGTATCTGCCAGACCACCTGTCCGTCTCACGACGGGGATGGCGCCGTAACGCATGCCGATGAGTTGCGTGAGCCCGCATGGCTCGAAGCGAGAAGGAACCACCAGGATGTCGCCCGCGGCGAACAGGGACGTTGCCAGATCCTCATCGAATCCACGCCTGAAGACCACCTTCTCGGGGTACCTCTGGACCAGCTTTCCGAGACCCTGAGCGACATCCTCGTCACCGTCGCCGAGGACGGCAATCTGCACATCGGAGCGCAGCAGCCTCGGCGCCATCGCGAGCAGCAGGTCGACGCCTTTCTGGGGAACTAGCCTTGACACCATCACGACCAGCGGAGTGCGAGGCATGTCTGGCAGGCCGAGTTTCTCCTGCAAGGCCCTCTTGCACACCTGCTTGCCGCCGATATCGTCGGCATCGAAGCGCGCCGGGATGCGCAGATCCCTGGCAGGATCATGGGCATCCGTGTCGATCCCGTTGAGGATCCCCTTCACCTTGACGGTCAAGGAGCGAAGGACGCCGTCAAGGCCCACGCCCTCGGCGGTCTCCAAGATCTCCTTCGCATAGGTCGGGGATACGGTGGTCACCCGGTCGGCGCACAAGAGCCCGGCCTTCAGAATGTTGAGCTTGCCGTAGAACTCGAACCCGTCCGGCCGAAATCCATCCCAGGGCAAACCGAGCTTCTCGACCACTTCCCTGTCGAAAATCCCCTGGTGGTGGAGATTGTGTACCGTGAGGACTGTCGCACAGCGGTCGAGGTTTCGCGGCCTCTCCTTCATGTGACGCAGATAGCAAGGTACGAGTGCCGTGTGCCAGTCATGCACGTGGACGATGTCCACCTTCTCGTTCTCGTGGGCCATCAGAGCGATGGCCCCGAGACACAGGAGCCCCCACCTGAGAGGCTCGTCTGGAGCGTCCGTGTAGACCGCCTGCCTCTCGAACATGGCCTCGTTGCAGAGGAGGCGTACCTCGACTCCCGAGGGCAACCTCCCCTCGAGGATCTCCATGTTGTAGGTGACAAGTCCCATCGGGACTGTCAAAGGAAGCAGCCTGCGCGAGAGTGCCAGAGGCGACGACTCCAGTCGTCCTGTTGCGGGAAGGACAACCGTGACCTTCCGCCCCGCCTTCACGAGTGAGGAGGCCAGCGAACTCACCACGTCGGCCAGCCCGCCCGCCTTCGAGAAGGGAACCATCTCGGACGCCACGAATACGATGTGCATGGAAACCTCGCGTCCAGACCCTCTGGGGGCGCCTCACTCGGACAGGTTCTTGATTATCCGGGTCTCCTGATCCGCAGCGATGATGACGGTGTAGGTCTTCTTGATGTTGAAATCGTTGTTCAGGAGAGTCACCGTGTGCTGGCCCGCCGGCAGCTTGTACTTCATGAGCGGAGTATTCTTGATCTTCTTCTTGTCCACGTAGACGATGGTCCACGGCTGCGTCGACACGCTCAGATACCCGAAGCCCGATGCCGCCTTCTCCGGCGGCTTCACCTTCGACGGCGGCTTCTTGACCTTGGAGCTACCCTTCTTCGTGGTGGCAGGAGGTGTGTCATTTGTTCCGGGTACGGTCTCCGAACCGGAGTCCGAGCCATTCGCCTCCAGCTTGGCCTCGATGCTCAGCTTGTTGTCGCCCTTGGGCATCTCGATGGCCTGCGCCCACTTGGCGTATCCGCTGGTCTCGATCTCCAACGCGTAGCGCTTGGTGGGGTCGAGTTCGATCTCCTTTGGCGTCTCCCCGATGGAATTTGGCCGTCCATCCGTGATGAGCGTGATCTTCGCATTCGTGGGGCTGGAAGTGATGGTCGCCGTCACGCTCTTGGGCACGAGAACGACCTTGTCGAGCTGCACGAGCTTGCCATCCTCGACATTCACCTCGGTGGAGAAGGCGAGGAAGCCGGCCTTCTCGACACGGATCGTGTAGGTTCCCGGTTTGAGATCCTGGACCGAGAGAGGCGTCTTCTCGCTGTGGGTCCTGTTGTTGATGACAACCGTGGCCCCGATGGGCTCCGTTTCGAGCATGAACCCGGTGCCTTTCGGCTTCTTGCGGATCAGCTTGACCGCCGGTGTGAGAGTGGTGCCTCCCTCGAGGGTCAATGGCAGCGTGAGTGTCTCGTACTCGTCGTGGCTGGCCACGAGGACGTGGTCGCCGGCAGAAAGATCATCGATCTGCTTCGGGAACGGGCCGCTGATCCGCTCGTTGTCCAGCGTGATGACGGCATCCTCGGGCTGAGGGACCAGCACGAGCGTCGCAGGCTTCTTGCTCAGGAAGCTGAAGGCGATCAGCAGACCTCCGATGATGACGGCCGCGATGATCATGAGGCCGATGATGAGCCCAGCGCTGCTCTTCTGTCTGGGCGGCGAGGGCATGGGTACGATGGCCGGCACCGGCTGCGCCGGTGCCCTGGCCGCCGGTCTCGAAGGCTCGCCGCTGGGAGCGAACCCCGGGATCTTCTCGTCCTCGGGCAGCTTGTCGTAGATGTGCGTTTCCATCTCGTCGTCGTCCCACTCCATGTCGAGCCCGGAAGGCTCTGCGGCAGGAGCAGGAGCGGCATTGACCGGCATGGTGCGAGCGGCGGGCGGGCCGGCCAGAGACGGCGTCACGGGTGCCGCGATGCGAGGAGGCGCCACGGGCGCAAGAGCCTCGACCGCTGGGGTCTGGGGCTGCGGGGGCGCAACAGGCAAGGGCACCGCAACGGCCTGGGGCACCGGGGTGATCTCTGCCTGCGCCTGTGGTGCCACCGCTGGTGGTTGCACCGAGGGAGCCTGCGGCATCAATGGTGCCGGCATGCCGACCACTGTCTTCTTGGGCGGTGGTGGTGGAGGCGTCGAGGTCCGTGCTCTGGGAGGTGGAGGCAATGACCCGCCGCGCATTCCTCCCGCCCTGGAGAGCCGGGGCGGTGGAGGAGGTGCGCTGCGCCTGGGAGGAGGCGGTGGTGCCGAGGCGCGCCTTGAGGAACGCTCGGTGCTCTTCTCTGCACCATCTCCTGCGTTCAGATCCGACGCACCGGCATCGTAATCTTCCGGGAAGTGCTCGCGCAGAAAAGAGGCCTGCTCCTTGCGGCCGAACAGATCGCCGAACGTGTACATGAAGCTCTGCAGATCGTCGTGGAGCTCCATGGCCGTCTGGTAACGGTCCTCGACCTCGCGGGCCAATGCCTTGAGCACGACCTGCTCAAGCTCGTCAGGGATGTTCCTGTTGAACGTCGACGGGGGCATGATCTCGACGTTCCGGACCTTCTCGAGCGTGGAAAAATCGCTCTCGCCGAGAAACAGCCTCTCCCCGGTGAGCGTTTCGTACAGAACGATACCGGCAGAGAACACGTCGGATCTTCTGTCGAGGGGCAGACCGCGCACCTGCTCCGGCGACATGTACCCGAACTTGCCCTTGAGGATGCCGGCCTGGGTCTTGGCGGCCTTGTTGGCAGCCTTGGCGATACCGAAATCGATGAGCTTCACCTCGCCGTCGAAGCTCATGAGGATGTTCTGCGGCGAGACGTCCCTGTGCACCAGGTTGAGCTCGCGTCCTGAAGCGTCCTTCTTGTGATGGGCATAGTCCAGCCCCTCGCAGACCTTCATCATGATGTAGCAGCACATCGGGATGCCGAGAGGCTCGCCCTTCTTCTTCATGCGATCCGTGATGCTGCGTAAATCCTTACCATGCACGTACTCCATAGCAATGAAGTACGCATCCCCGACCTTCCCTAGGTCCAGGATCTGGGCGATGTTCGCGTGAGTGAGCTGCACGGCGATCTTCGCCTCGTCGATGAACATCTTGATGAACTCGTCGTCCTCGGCGATGCTGGGCAGGATCCTCTTGATGGCAAAGAGCTTTTCAAAGCCTTCCTCGCGCATCACCTTGGCCTTGAAGACCTCGGCCATCCCCCCGACGGCGATCCGGTCGAGTAGATAGTACTTACCAAATGGAATTGGCTTCTTCACCGCCGGGCTCCTTTGGCGTTTGACAGACAGGACGCGAAATTTTTAGCAGACCTTATACAAAAAGCCGTGTTAGGGTCAATGTCTATTTTCCCCGGGACGGGCACGAGGTGGTGTGCCAAGTGACCGATATCATGGACACGAGTGCCATCCTGATACCAGACTTGCTGCTCGGCAGGGATGGCCTCGAGATGGAGATCGGGCCGGGCAAGGGCCGCTACATCCTGTCCCGCGCAGCGGAGCAGCCTGCCTGGGGTTTCGTTGCCGTGGAGGTGAAATCCCGGCTCTGTCGCCTCATCGAGGAGCGGGCTCGCAAGCGAGGCCTACACGGGGTCGTGGTCTTCCACGCCGACGCCCGGAGGCTACTGCCGCGGGTGGAGCCAACCCGCGTGTTCGACAGGGTCACGCTGAACTTTCCAGATCCCTGGTGGAAGAAGCGACACCGCAAGCGGGCGGTGATGGTACCCGAGACTCTGGACCTCATATGCGACATGCTAGTACCTGGAGGCGAGCTCTACGTCCAGACCGATGTCTTCGAGAGGGCGAGAAGCCTCCTGAGGACCCTCGCCGAACACCCATCATTGCGCAACGCATCCCCCTCTGGCGGGCTGCTCGACGGGCGTATCACTCGGTGCACGTCGAACCGCGAGCAGCACTGCATCGACGCGGGCTTGCCAGTGTTCCGCATGCTCTTCACCAGGACCGCCGATCCGGCCGAGGTTGACAGCCTGCCCACCTGACGGGATATTCGGCCCATGACAAGACTTCACGTGAACGTGGACCATGTGGCGACCCTCCGTCAGGCCCGTGACGCGGGCTACCCCGACCCCGTGACCGCGGCCGCGCTGGCAGAGCTTGCCGGCGCTCACGGGATCACCGTGCACCTGCGCGAGGACCGCCGGCACATCCAGGACAGGGACGTGGAGATCCTTCGCCAGACGGTGCGCACGGTGCTCAACCTCGAGATGGCCATGACCGACGAGATGATCGGCATTGCGCGCCGCATCTGTCCGGACATCGCCACCATCGTGCCGGAGCGCAGACAGGAGCAGACCACCGAGCGGGGGCTCGTCATGGACGACACCCGCGGCCTGGTGACTCGCGAGAGGATCGGTGCCCTTCGCGAAGCTGGCATCCGCGTGAGCCTGTTCATCAACGCCGAGCCCGACATCATCAGATCCTCGGCGACCATGGGTGCCGACATGGTGGAGCTGCACACGGGACCATACTGCCATGCCCGTGGAGAAGAGAAAAAGCGCGAGATGGGCGTCATCATGGACTGCGCCCGCCTGGCCCGCGGCTTCGGCCTCGCTGTTGCCGCGGGTCACGGGCTGTCCACCTTCGACGTGGGCCCCATCGCCGCCCTCGAGGAGATCGAGGAGCTCAACATCGGTCATTCCATCGTTGCCCGTGCCGTTCTCGTGGGTATGGAGCGGTCGGTGCGCGACATGCTCGAGGCCATGAGCACTGCCGGCCTGACGTATTCACCGGAACCGCGCTGACATGGTGGGTATCGATCTGTGCTCGGTAACACGCATCCGTCGCCTGTGCGAGAAGCACTCTGACCGCTTCACCACCCGCGTGTTCACGGGCACGGAGATGGCCCATGCATCCGCCCGCCGTGACCCCTATCCCCACCTCGCGGCGCGATGGGCGGTCAAGGAGGCGGTGATCAAGATCCTCGGGATGCCTCCCGGATTTCGATACACGGACGTGGAGGTCGTCAACGGTCCCGACGGCCGGCCAGCGCTGAGGCTCGACTGCGCCATGGCGGCGCGCGCACGACAAGCCTGCCAGGGCGATTAACAGCTTTCCATCACCCACGAAGGGGACATGGCGGCCAGCATCGAGCTCGCCTTGCCACGGGAGGTATCGCGTTGATCTTCATGAACAGGGATCAGATGCGAAGCTACGACGCAGTAGCCATGGAGCGTCACGGCGTGCCTGGCATCGTCCTCATGGAGAACGCGGGAAGCGGCGCCTCCCGGGTGATCCTGCCCATGATCGGCGACGGTCGGGCGACCATCGTATGCGGGAAGGGAAACAACGGTGGCGACGGGTTCGTCATCGCCCGCCACCTCATGGGTGCGAAAAAACGCGTCCGCGTGATCCTGCTCGGGGCGCTGTCTCAGCTCAACGGTGACGCGCTCGTCAACGCACAGATCCTCCTCAACATGCGCGCCGAGATCCACGAGCTCGCCGACGAGGCGGACACCGAGAAGCTACCAGATCTGATATCGCACAGCACCGTGATCGTGGATGCCATATTCGGTACGGGCCTCGAGCGTCCCGTCATCGGCCGGTACCATGCCGCCATCGAGGCCATCAACGCGGCCAGGGCCCCCGTGGTGTCCGTCGATCTTCCCTCTGGCCTCGATGCGGACACGGGAATGCCCCTCGGTGTGTGCGTGCGCGCCGCCCGCACCGTCACGTTCGCATGCCTCAAGAGAGGCCTCGTGATGCACCCAGGCTGCGAGATCGCGGGCGATATCACCGTGGTGGACATCGGCGCCCCCGGAGCCATCATCGACGAGGTGGGGCACGACGGGCTTCTGCTGTCGGAAGCTCGCGTGAGGTCCCTGCTGTCACCATTGCCCGAGGACGCGCACAAGGGCACCTTCGGGCACCTGCTCGTGATCGCGGGCTCTCCCGGCCGGTCAGGCGCCGCGATCCTCGCTTCCATGGCTGCGCTGCGAAGCGGCGCGGGGCTCGTCACTCTGGCCGTGCCCGGATCGATGCTGTCCGTCATGGAGAGCTGCAAACCCCCGGAGGTCATGCTCGAGCCTCTCCTTCCGGCTCCTGACGCGCCCTTCGACGAGGCCATCACAAAGAGGCTCTCGGCCCTGCTCGCGGGCAAGACGGCAGTGGCGTTCGGTCCTGGCTGCGGTCTTCACGCGAGCATGCGCGTCGTTCTCGAAGAGACCCTCGGGCGGGCAGAAGCCCCGGCCGTCGTCGACGCGGATGGTCTCACGCTCCTTGCCGGTCTTTCGACCAGCGTGCTGTCATCTCGATCCCATCCCACGGTGCTCACGCCGCACCCTGGCGAGATGGCACGTCTCACGGCAGGCACCGCGGCCGAGGTGCAGCACGACCGCGTGGGCACGGCTCGCGCGCAGGCCGCCCTGCGCGGAGCTCATGTGGTCCTCAAGGGGGCTCGAACGGTGATCGTCTCGCCCGACGGTTCGCTGTCGGTCAATCCCACGGGCAACCCGGGAATGGCCACGGCGGGATCCGGCGACGTTCTCACCGGAATGGTAGGCGGTTTGCTTGCCCAGGGCATGGAAGCATCCGATGCCGCATGTGCAGCGGTCTACCTGCATGGCCTCGCCGGAGACCGTGCGGCCGAGGTCACTGGCCAGCGCGCGCTCGTGGCCGGCGACATTCTGGAGCACCTGCCGGACGTGATGAGGGACATGGAAGAGTCGCAGGGCCCCGGATCGTAGAACGTCACCCTCTGGAGGATCACGGACGAGGGGTTCTCCGGCGGGCGGTGAGACTCCATGCTCCTTCGTGACGGCCGTCGGAACGTGGCCCGCCTTCGACCCCTGAACGACCGTGATCCAGGTGTGGCGATCACGCCACGCCAGGTTGCGACAGGGCACATCCGACAAGGCCCCTGCCCGGCACTGCACGTCGAGATCCGGCGGATTTTCGGGGTCGTCTCTCTGGCACCGTTCTTGCTTCTGTACGTGCCCGTGACCAGAGCAACCGCATCGATGCTCGCAGCAGGACTTGCCTTGTTCAGCACCCAGGCCGGGGCAGCCAAGCCCACCTTCGTGGAGGCGGATCTTCACCTCGGCATGTCCACCTCCCCTTACGAGGACGGGAGCGTGGCGCCGGCCTGGGGCGCCATGATCGGTGTGGGAGGCAAGCTCAAGTCGTTCCCGCCCCGCTTCTACCTCATGGCCGGCGTGCTGCACCAGCCATTCCACTCCCAGGGCACCTACTCCATGACCCAGGAGTGGTACCGGATGCGCCAGGACATGCTGGACATCTCTTTGGGCCTGAGGATAGTGATCCCCATCTATCGAGGCCTGAGAATGTACCTGGACCTCATGGGGCTCGCGTCCTGGCACAGGACGGATCTTCTGCGCGGGGACACCATCGACAGGCAATCCAGCGTGTGGGTGGGAGGAGGCATCGCCGCCATGGGGCTGCAGTACAGGTGGCACAGGCTCGCGTCCACGGGCCTGAGGCTCGAGTGGACGGTCTACGGCAAGCTGGGATCCACTCTGCCCGCTGCGGTGGGCATGGACGTGAGGCAGAACGGCAAGCTCGTGCTGGCCGTGGTGCAGAGCTGGTACTTCTGACATGAGCCGCAGGACGAACAGACTCCTGGGTATTCTGGCGATGGCCACTCTGATCGGATCGTGCAACGGGGATCGCGTCGTTCGCGTCACTTTCGACGAGCACCTCGAGGCCGTGAGGTGCGACGAGAACGGGGTCTGTCGCGATGGAGGAGGAATCGAGGTCCCAGGGCGGCACGTGGACGTACGCGCCGTGGCCAGCGCCTCGGCGTCACGGTTCAGCCCAAAAGGAACGTACATCTACATCGATTACATGCGCGGCGAGAGGTTCGTGGAGATGGAGATGGACTTCCCCACCGAGGAGGGGACGGACACGGCCATCCACGCCGTCATGAGGGAGTACGAGCAGGGCGAGCTCGCGTTCGAGAGCACCGCGGTCGACGGGACCATCCAGATCGTCTTTCCAGGCGAGCCCTACCGGATCCCCGGCTACGGATCCTTCCACCTGAGGTTTCTCGATGCTGGTCCCGACGGCGATGCGGGCACGACGGACGATCGGATCCGTGAGATTGCAAACGCCGTCTTCGAGATCGAGGGGTACGTGAACTCCGATGCGCCCGCCGGAGTGTACGTTCCTGACGATGCATGGGACGACCACTGGATCTCCCCCTCGCTCGTGACGATTGTATACTACCCCTATGATCCTTATGTAGACTCATACTACCATGACGAGGGCTACTCCTCGGGATGCGAGGGCGACACCTACGAGGACGATACGGGGTCGGGTTGCTCGGGCGACACGTGGGACGACTCCTACGACACTTCGAGCAGCGACTCCTCGGGTTGCTCGGGCGACACCTACGACGACGGTGCGGGGTCTGGTTGCGAGGGTGACTACGCCTTGTTCGCACCACGTCAGCCAAGGAGGCTCATGGCGCTCTTCATTCCCGCCGCAGCCGTCTTCGCCACGCGATCACTGCTTTCCCGCAGGCGCCGAGATCTCCGGTCTCGCGCTATGCCTTGGTCTTGAAGTCCTTGCCTATCCAGCCTCTGGCCAAGAGCAGCATGGCCGGTGAGGCCATGGCGATGCAGGCGAAGATGAGCCACATCATCTGCGTGTTCTGCGGCCCCTCGGCCGGACAGTAGCGGTCCATCATCCATCCTGTGAGCAGGAGCGGCGCCAGCATCTTGGTCAGAAACCACGGCAACTGCGCCACGCCCATGTACTCGCCCGTCCTGCCCTCGGGCGCGATCTCCGCGGCGTACTGCAGAAATCGAGGCTGCCACATTGCCTCGCCGATCGTCATGAGCCCGATGTAGGAGAACAGCGTCCACGGCGACGGCCCGAGTGCCATGAGAAAAGCCGGTGCGGCCATGACGATCGTGCCGATGACCATCATGTTGTACACCTTGGCCTTGCGCGTGAGCGCTGCGATCACGGGCACGGCGATGAAGATGAGGATCGGGTTGAGGTTCGATGCAAACTCGAACTTGTCTCCTATCCATCCCTCGAAGGAGCGGTTGATGTACTGGGGCAGTACGAGCCAGTTGTAGGTGAACAGGGTCTGAACCGGGATGAGGGCGAAGATGAAGAAGAAGAACTTCAGGTCAGCCAGCGGGTGACGGGCCACCCACCACCTGACTTTGGGCACGACCAGGACGAGGATCGCCAGCACCGCGACCACGCACAGCACGATGTGCGCCCAGGGCAGAGGCACCCTCCAATACCCGGCACCCACGCAGGCCGCCAGGACGAGCCAGACGTGCCACGGCAGCCGCGCAACGCCTGGGGCCTCGCCGGCACGGGTCTTCTTCTCGCCTTCACCCTCACCTTCCTCGTCCCGGCCGCCAGCCTTCTTCTTCTCGGCAAGGATCCTCACCGTCTCGGCCTTCGCCGTCGCGATGGCGTTCGTCACCGTTCTACGAGTCAACAGGACGAGCGTCGCCAGAAAGGCCACCATCGTGAGGCCCGTGTACACCCAGTAGGTTCCGGGTATGCCGAGCCCCAGATAGTCGTCGTCGCGCACGAGGAAGGCGAAGGTCGGCAGCCACCCGCCCAGGTTCATGAGGGCATAGAGCATGGCGAAGCCCATGGCCGAGGTCTTCGGCGTCGTGAACTGCCTCACCGCAGCGTAGGCGGACGGCTGGTACATGCCGTACCCCACAACGACAAGCAATATACCTCCCATGGTTGTCAGGTGTAGCGCCGACCATGGCCCTGCTGGCTGCATTCCCAGCAGCGTTGGCGCCGCCGAGATGATCACGCGCCCCGAGAGGAGGAAGACGAACGCCAAGATGAGGGCCCTGCGCACGCCCCACCTGTCGCAGATCCAGCCCAGCGCTACCATCGAGAGCGTGATGCCCGCGGTGAGCACCATGACCATGCTGTGGGACCACTCGTCCGCGTGCGGCACGCCCTTGAAGATGAAGTACGAGAAGTGCATGGCCAGGTAGCCGAGCATCCCAAAGTAGACGAGGCCCTCCAGGATGTACGCCAGGTTCACGCCCCAGAGCGCCCGCGGCGCCTTGACCACGTCCACGAATGGCTGGACGATCTCCATGAGCGGGTTCGGTGTCGCCTCGAACTCGGACTTCTTCTCTTCTGTCATGTCTTGCTCCGTGCACGGATCGTGGCCTCGAAGCTAACTGCACATGTGCGCACGGGTCAAGGTACGCCACGGGTCGCGTCGCCATGTCGAAGGTGCGGTCCGGGGCCAGCCTTTTCATCTCGGATGAGGTCTGATATCACTCTGCCCATGATCAACTGCCCCTTTTGCAGCTACGAGAACGAGGACGGCGCCATGCGTTGCGGCGCATGCGGACAGAGACTCGCCACGCGGGAACGCAGGGATGAGGGACGGCCGTCGGAGGCTCCCTCGCCCGGCAAGGTCGAGGGGGATCTCGTGGGCCGCGAGCAGCAGCTCGCGGTCATCCTCGACGAGGCGCGCAAGGTGGCGCAGGGAGGCCGTGCCGGAGTGGTCTTTCTCGACGGTGCCAGCGGCCTCGGCAAGACGGCTCTGGCCACCCAGGCGGCGCGTCACATCCGCGAGAAGCTGGGCTCCTTCTCCAGCATCATCTGCACCTGCAGGCCCGGGCCGCGGGATCCCTTCTCGCCCGTCGAGGCCGTGCTCATGGAGCTGCTGCGCATCCCGACCTTCGCCCGGGAGCGCTCCCGCGACGTGCTCGGTCAACGTGTTTTGCAGCAGCTGCAGGGCCTGAGGCTGTTCGAGAAGCCCGAGGAGGAGCAGGAGCACGCCAGAGTGCTCTCGGATCTGCTCTCGCACGCGGCAACCGCACCGGAAGGCGAAGCACCAGCGGGGGTCGCGCCCGTGGACCGCATCCTGCGCACCCTGGACAAGGTCATCGGGGCTCTCACGGGCACGCGCCAGCTCGCGCTCGTGTTCGACGACATCCACAACGGCACGCCCGAGGGCCGCTTTTTGATCACCAACCTTCACGACGCACTGGTGGGCAGGCCGATCCTGTGGATCTTCACCAGGGGGAACCAGGAGGAGAAGCTGCTCGAAGTCATCCCGGGCGTGCGCGTATCCATCGAGCCACTCGACGAGAGTCAGGTGGCGCAGGTGCTCCTCGACATCTTCCCGGACCTGAGCGAGTTTTCGGAGGAGCTGTTCCGCATCCTGGCGCGCACGTCGCAGGGCAACCCGGGCACGTTGCACCATCTCGTCAGCCTTCTCATCGACGAGAGGGTGCTGGAGATCGACAAGGAGGGTCGCTGGACCTTCAACAGCAAGAGGCTGCACGCCGAGGACCTTCCCCTTGACAGGGCAGCCGTGCTGCACGTCCGCTTCGAGCAGCTCGACCCCGAGAAGCGCAAGGCGCTGGAGCTGGCCTCGGTGACCGGCAGCGTGTTCTGGGAGGACCTGGTCATGGCCATGCTCAGGGTGGACGCCGTGCCCCCCGCCATGGACTCGCCCGCCCAGATATGGCCCGACGACCGCGAGAACCTCATCGTGCACGGCCTGCTCGATGATCTCGCCCAGAAGGGGTTCATCAGCGAGATGAAGACCTCGTCGTTCACTGGCATGCGCGAGTACGTGTTCATGCAGGACGAGTTCCACGACAGGCTGCGCAGGTCCATGGCCCCCGAGCTGAGGTCCACCCGTCACCGGTTCGTGGCGCGCTGGATAGAGATGGCCGCCGGCGATCGCAAGGACGAGTTCGCGGAGCTCATCGCCTACCACTGGGAGAAGGGCAGCAAGCGGGGCGAGGCCGCCTCATTTTTCCGCGAGGCCGCGGACATGGCCCGCCGCCGCTACCTGTTCGACCGGGCCATCGATCTGTACCGCCGGGCACTGGAGCAGATGCCCGAGCACGAGGCCCTCGCCACCATGGACTCGCTGCACGACCTGGGGTCCGTCTACCAGATGCAGGGCGAGACCGAGTCGGCACTGAGCTGCTTCACGCGGATGCTGTCCATCGCATGGCAGTACGTGCACAGGTCCAAGGCCGCAGCCGCCCTGTCCAAGATCGGTCGGGTCTACAGGACCCTGGGCGACTACTCGGCGGCCCGCGCCTACCTGGAGCGCGCGCTCAACCTCTTCAAGCAGGCCGAGGACCGCCGCGGCATCGCGAGCACCCAGGACGACCTGGGCAACATCCTGTACCTGCAGGGTAACTACGAGCAGGCTGCCAAGCTCTACCTGGACGCCATCAACATGCGAGAGGAGCTGGGCGACACCCGAGGCCTCGCCCTGAGCTTCGAGCACCTCGGGCAGGTGGATCGCGCGCAGGGCAACATCGACCAGGCCGAGGCCCGCTTCCGCCAGGTGCTCGAGATGCGAAGAAGCATCGGCGACGAAGAGGGGACCTGCTCCGCCCTCAACGCCCTGGGGGTGCTCGCCTATGACCGCGGGGGAACGGAGGCGTCGGTGGCCATCTGGCGCGAGGCGCTGGAGATCGCCGTGCGCACGGGCAACCTCAGGATGCAGGAGTTCCTCTACAACAACCTCGGCGAGGTGCTCGTTGCGCAGCGCCGGTACCCTCAGGCCGAGAGCTACTTCAAGCACGCCCTCGAGCTGAGCATGAGCCTGGCCGACAGGCGGGCCGAGACCGAGGTGTGCCGCAACCTGGGCTTGCTCTACGTGGAGATGGCGAACCGCCAGCTGGGCCGCGAGTACCTGAATCGAAGCCTGCGAATCGCCCGCGACATCGGCAGCCGCGAGGCGATGGGCATCGCCTTGAGGGCACTGGGGCAGCTGGAGGGCCACTCGGTCTTCGACGAGGAGGGCGGCCCCGCGGGCGCGGCCGAGTCCTACTTCCAGGAGGCGCAGGACATCTTCGACAGAATCGGCAACGAGACGGAGCTCTTGAAGACGCTGGAATCCTACGCTCGCTACCTGTTCGATCACGGCCGGCCTGGAGATGCGGCCACCATGCTCGAGGACGCGGCCGAGATGGCCGGCCACCAGGGAGAGGAGGCCTACCGGCGCATCCTCAAGGACGCGGAGAAGTACCGGCGCTACGCCTGATAGTCGATCGCAGGAGGAAACCGCGGGCCGGCTCGCGGCGATAAGGCATCCACCCATGGGCTTCGCAAGCAGGTACAGGCTCGAAGAGCGCATCGGCCGGGGAGGCATGGCCGAAGTGTTCCGCGCCCGACGGCTCGGCCCGGACGGGTTCGAGAAGATCGTGTGCATCAAGCGCATCCTCGCCGAGCAATCGAGGAGCATCGGTTTCGAGGCCATGTTCCGCGATGAGGCGCGGCTCGCCGCCCTGCTCTGCCATGCCAGCATCGTCCAGGTCTTCGACTTCGACCGCGACGACGAGGGCCGTTTGTTCATCGCCATGGAGTACGTTCACGGCGTCAGCCTCAGGAGGCTGGCCGTGGCGACGAGCGAGAAGGGCTCGAGGATCGATCCCGCCACGGCCTGCGCCGTCGCCCGCGGCGCCCTCATGGCCCTGCACCACGCCTCCACGCACATGTACGACGGCCGCCCTCTCGGCGTCATCCACCGCGACATCAGCCCCCACAACATCCTGCTGAGTACATCGGGGGAGGTCAAGCTCGCCGACTTCGGCATCGCCAAGGCCTTCATCAGCGCCGTGCACACCCGCACGGGCGTGGTCAAGGGCAAGGCCTCCTACATGTCGCCCGAGCAGGCGGCCGGACGCAAGCTCGACATCCGCTCGGACCTCTACTCGCTCGGCGTGGTGATGTGGGAGCTCATCGCAGGTCGCAGGCTCTTCGTCCCCCAGGAGGGAGTGCCGTGGCTGGCCATGCTCGCGGCGCCGCGCCACGCCCCGCCCATCATGGACCACGCGCCAGACACGCCTCCCGACCTCGCCAGGCTCGTGGACGCGCTGCTGCGCGTGGACAGGGACACCCGGCCCGCGACGCCGGCGGCCGCCCTGGAGCTCTTCGAGAAGGTCCAGGCAGCCTCTCCCATCGCCATCGGTGCGCTCGTCGAGAGTTGCATGCCGGCCGAGTCTCCCGTGGAAGCCCTGGCACCGACCGTGCCGCGCGACGACACCTCGGACACCGTGCGCGACCAGGAGCGTACCGTGGACGTGTCACCACCTCACCCCATGGACTCGGCCGACATCATCACGAGCACGCGCAACGCCGGGCCTCCTGCGACCGAGGACCCCACGCCCCGTCCGGTCACGGCCGAGCGCACCCCGCCGCCCCGTAATAGGCTGGCCTCACCGGTCGCGATTGCCCTGGCCTCGTGCGTTGGCGCTCTGGTGGCCGTGGCGCTCGTGACCGCGCTTCTCGCGCATCATCGGTCCGGCTCGCGGCCAGCTGAAACGCCGGCCGCTCCGACCCAGGTGACCAGCCCAGCGGCGCCACCATCCGCATCGGAGCCGTCCGGCCCGCCTCCTGTCACCGGCGTTCTCCCTGCTAATGCCAGCGACTCGCCTCCCGTGGAGCCGGCCACGGAGGCCATGGCGCATTCCGGCGCGACGGTCCCACCGGCCCATGTCGTCCCCGCTGGATGGGGCTCGATCAACGTGAACGCGAAGCCATGGGCGCACGTCTACGTGGACGGAAAGAGCGTCGGTGACACCCCATTGAGACTGGGCAGATTAAGGGCCGGCACCCACACGGTCAAGCTCGTCAACGCCGACCTCGGCCTCTCCACCAAGCTGCTCGTCAAGGTCACCGCAGGCCAGTCCGAGGCCGTGTCCTATGACTTCACCTCTCCCTGAAAAGACGATCGTCGACGGGGTTCCGATTGACGAGGACCCGCCGGAATGAAAAAATGTTGGCCCTGATGAGGTGACAACATGAGTTATTTGCAGCACACCATGGCCGTCGGCGTGATCGGCGTCTCCATCCTGGGACTCGCGTTCGTGCTCGTGACGAGCCTGGTCTTCGTCCTGGCCTACCGCAGACGGGAGAAGCTGAGCTGGTCGAACGGGCTGAGGCTCGCCATCGGCATGGGCGGGATCTCCATGTCCAGCATCGTGCTCCTCCTGCCAGCCCTGGCGAGCTGGGGCAAGTACCTGCTCGCCTCGTCATCGCTCGAAGACGACCTGGCGCAGGTCTCACCGGACGTGAAGGCCGCCATGGTCGCCAGGGCCGTGGCAAGCTCCATGAACACGGCCATGGCAGCGGACCTTTCCACCTACGTGCTGCTCGTCCCCTGCGCCATGCTCATGGGCCTGGCCATGACCGTTCCGTTCTACCTGACCAGGGCGCCGGGAGGTGAGCCGTGAGCGGGGGCCCCTTGGGCTACTTCACCATGGGCGGCATCGGCATGTGGGTCCTTCTCGTCCACCTGCTCGTCATGCTGGCGCTGGCCTGGGGATGGGCCGTGGCGCAGGTCCTGTCCTTCGTGCTCTGGCGCCGCAGGATGTCCGAGCTCGCGGTCCCGGCTGCCGCTCGCGCCCCCGACGCACTTCTCGACCTGCTGCGAGGCAAGAAGGGCAAGGAGCCCAAGGGCGCCCTCGGGGAGACCCTCGCCATGGCCGCAGGCGCGGTGAAGGAAGGCATGCCGGCCAGGGACGTGATCGCCAGGGCCAACAAGATCCTCCACCACCGCATCGCCGCGGTCCACCCCGCCCGAGGCGTGATCACTGCAGCGGTGTACGTGCTGAGCCTCCTGGCACCCATCGCGCTGGGCGCCCTGTTCCACGAGACGGGCATGAACCAGGGCTTCGCCGCCCTCGAAAACGCCTTCCCCGAGCAGAAGTGCGAGCTCATGGACATGGCCGCGAAGATCGCAGACTACCCCGTGATCTTCGGCTACGTCATCGTGCTGCTCCTCGTGCTGCCGGCCCTGGCCTCCACCTTTTTGCAGCTCACCTTGCTGGGCGCCAAGCGACGTCGCGACGACATCCTCGGCCTCGTGGACAGGCTCTGCGGCGTGGACGTGCGCCCGCAGGCGGGGATCGTCCCGGGAATCGTCTCGTTCGTGATCATTTTGGCCGTCACCGCACCCGTGGCCTGGCTCATGTCCGGACCGCCCATCGTGAACCTGGCGGCTCCGCTCTTCGTGGGCCGCTGCATGTACTTCTTCGACGACGAGATGACTTTGCCCGTGATCGCCCGCCAGTCCCCCCCACCCGAGAGTGACCAGAGGGTCCTCGAGGTCAACACGGACTCCATCAGGATCAGTAAAACGGTCATCGTCGATCTCGACCAGGGGGCCATGGTGCCCGAAGAGCACGTGAAGGAAAGCGCCATCGTTCCGTTGTCCACGACTCTGGCCGAGATGCTCGAGACCAGGCAGTCCTACTGCGATGGATCGAGCTACGCCGAGAGGTGCGGCGCCCCCATGCTCGTGGCCGTGGACGCATCCACGCCTTTGTCAACGGCGTCTCTGGTCATCGGCACGGCCTTCAGGTCGTTCGGCGGCAACGTGCTCGTGCTCTTGCGCAACAAGGGCTACGAGACCGACCTCGTCACCTACGGCGACATGCTCGACGCGGTCAGGGGCTTCTCGGGAATGCACTGCGTGATCGAGTGCCCCTACACCACGCTGAAGGTGGACGACGTCATCGTGGGAGGAAAGGGCTCCGGCCAGAGCAGGTCGCTCCTCGACGGCAGCGCCTCCGGCACCTACGGCGATTTCGTGAAGAACCTGGGCCAGGACTCCTTCATGGTGGCCGTCCCCTGAATGGTCCGTTGACTGTCGAGTCCTTGTTGAAGGCCGAGCCGCGCTCCAGCATAATGGCATTCATGACCGCTGACCGGATACGCATACTCGTGGTGGACGACCAGGAAGGCATGCGCGAGACGCTCGACGTGCTCTTCTCCAGGGCCGGCCACGACGTGACCTGCTGCGAGAGCGGGAAGCAGGCCATCGAGATGCTCGCCACCGCGGACCCCTACGACCTCGTGATCACGGACCTCGTGATGCCGGACGTGGACGGCATGGAGGTGCTCAAGAGGGCGCGCGAGCTCTGCCCGGAGGCGCAGGTCATCATGATCACCGCCCACTCCACCACCGAGGCCGCGGTGAGCGCCATGAAGCTTGGCGCCTACGACTACATCCAGAAGCCGTTCTCCATCTCCGAGATGCGCATCACCGCGGAGAAGGCCCTGGAGAAGGGCAGGCTCGTTCGCGAGAACATCGCGCTCAGGCGCAGGGTCGCTGGCAAGACCACGTTCGAGGACGTCGTGGGCGAGAGCCCGGCCATGAACCAGGTCATCGCGACGCTGCGCAAGGTGTCGCGGCTCCCCACCAACGTGCTCATCGTGGGCGAGAGCGGGACGGGCAAGGAGATCCTGGCCCGCGCCCTGCACTCGTCGAGCCCTCGTGCGGACGCGCCCTTCGTGGTCGTGGACTGCGGCGCCATCCCCGAGAGCCTCATGGAGAGCGAGCTGTTCGGCCACATGAAGGGCGCGTTCACCGGCGCGGTGGCCACGAGGACCGGTCTCGTGGAGGCTGCCAGCTCGGGGACGCTGTTTCTCGACGAGGTGGGCGAGCTGCCTCTGCCGCTGCAGTCCAAGCTCCTCAGAGCCATACAGGAGCGCACCATCAAGCCCGTGGGATCGGTCAAGGAGATCCCCGTGGACGTGCGCATCTTGGCCGCCACCAACAGGTCGCTCGAGCAAGCCATCGAGGCGGGCACCTTCCGCTCCGACCTCTACTACAGGCTCAACGTGATCCGCGTGGAGGTCCCACCGCTGCGCGACAGATCCGGCGACATCCCGCTTCTGTGCTCGCACTTCATCGCCCGGTACAACAACGCCTTCGGGCGCATGGTGACAGGGCTCGCAGAGGACGCCATGGACTGCCTCGTGGCCCATCGCTTCCCAGGCAACGTGAGGGAGCTGAGCAACATCATCGAAAGGAGCGTCGCGCTGGAGACAGCCGGCATGATCCAGCTCGCGACCGTGCGCGAGGGCATGGGACTGGACAGCCCTGAGCGCGCCTTGCCGGGCGCCGGTCGTTTCATGGCCCGTGCGGATATCGGGCAGCGCGGGCTGGACGAACTGATGGACGAGTTCGAGCGCTCCATCCTGCGCGACGCATGGTCCCGGATGGGAGCAAACCGCGCCCGGGTGGCGCAGGAGCTGGGGATCACGGTGAGATCGCTGAGGTACAGGCTCTCCAAGCACGGGATCGTGGCTTCAGACGAGGCGGATGATGGCCAGTCCTGAGACAGCAGGATCTTGTGCGCTCTTCGATGACAATTCTTGTCATGACCATGACAATTTTGGTCCAGTACGAAAAATACATAAATGAAGGACACGCTCCCATCATCCATAAAGTCCATATAATTCGAGCGTAGACCGGAAGAACCTGGATTTTTCGTGCTGATTCTGGAGTTTCACCTTGGGATCCTTGTCAACTGTCGATGCGCTGGAGAGAGAGGTCAGCATGGTCCGCAATTTGCTAGATGACAGGTCGATGCCGTTGGCCAGCAACATGCAATCGCAAAAAGGCTTCACCCTCGTCGAGATGATGATCGTGATCGTTATCCTCGGCATCCTCGCCGCCATCGCCATCATTTCGTTTCGCAAGTACGTGCAGCACGCCAAGACCTCCGAGGTCTACACCATGCTCGGCGACATCCGCGCCAAGCAGGAGGGCTACAGGGCGGAGTTCAGCCAGTACTGCGACGTGAGCGGCAACCACCAGCTCTCGGACGGAGGCCGCTTCCCTGCCACGGCTCCGCGCTCCGACGGGACCAAGGTGGCCTGGACAGCGCCCAGCGTCCGTTGGCAGCAGCTCGGCTTCGCGGCCCACGCGCCCGTGTATGCGTCGTACACCGTGGCGTCGGGCCTCCCGACCAACAGCTGCACGGGCAGCTGCCCGACCATGAACATCAACGATCACTGGTGGGCGGCCTGGGGCATCCTCGACCTGGACGGCGACGGGACCTTCAGCACCTATGAGGCGATCAACGCGACGACGGACGTCGTCGCGATCAGCGAGTTCGAATGACGGAAGAAACGAGGTCGGCGACGACCGACCATGAGACAGCCGGCGCGTCCGGCGGAGACACGAAAGGAGAAGAAGGTATGAAGAGACAGAAGGGCTTCACGCTCGTCGAGCTGATGATCGTCGTGGTGATCCTCGGCATCCTCGCCGCCATCGCCATCCCGGCGTTCATCAAGTACGTGAGAAACTCCAAGACCTCCGAGGCCAAGGAGAACCTCGCCTACATCTTCCGCGAGAGCACGACCTACTTCGCGGGTGAGCGCGTCACGCGAGGCATCGGCGGGACCAACATCGCGGCCCAGTTCCCGGTCTCGGCCGGCCCGCTCCCGGCAGCGGTCCCCTCGGGCACCCGCACGGTGGTCTCGGGCTGGAACACTAGTGCCACGTGGAACGCGCTGAAGTTCTCGTTGGCCGATCCGATCTACTACTCCTACCAGTACGTTTCCACGGGCTCGGGATCCACGGGCACATCATCGCTCTTCACGGCGCGCGCCAACGGAGACCTCGACGGCGACGGCAGCCCGTCCACCTTCGAGCGCGTGGGCACGGTCAACGACCAGATGGAGGTCCAGGGCTCGGGTGGCCTGTACGAGGCGGATCCCACCGAGTAGCTTTTACCGTCTCCTTGCATTCTCTCGAACTTCCGACCGATCCGATCTAGTATGGTCCCTATGCTCAGGCAGGTCGTCCTCAAGCACGCCACGGCCCTCGTGGCGGCCCTGCTCGGCGTGCTCTTCATCCTGATGCTCGACGCCCGATTGGAGGCCAGGGAGAGCTACGGGATCGTCGCGCCGGAGCCAGGCTCGTCCTACGACCTGCCCCACCCTGGCCTCGCCCGCTTCACCACGCTGGGTTTCCACGAGGCGGCCGCGGACCTGGCCTGGCTCGGGACCATCATCTACTTCGGCGAGCAGGCCACGGACAGGGGACGGTTCCTGGACTTCGAAAGATACGTGGACCTTGTCATCGCCCTGGATCCCCAGTTCCGGAGGATCTACCACTGGGCCGGCGTGCTCATGATCTACAGCCGGGCGAAGATCGACAGGCAGATGGTGGAAGGGTCCATCGATTTCCTGGAACGAGGCACGGAGCGTTTCCCCGGAGACGGGGAGATGCACTACATGCTCGGCTTCAACCTCTACTTCGAGTACCCGCCGTTTCTCGGTGACGACACAGAGGCGAAGCGCCGGGCCAGGCTCGATGGCATCGATCACTTCAGGGCCGCCCTTGCCTCGGGCACCGGCCCTGCCTGGCTGGCCGGCATGATCTCGAACCTCCTGACGAACCAGGGCCTGAACGAGCTGGCCATCGCCAACCTGGAGGACGCCCTGGCCGTGGTCGAGGACCCGGAAGCCCGCAGGAAGATCATCGAGCGCATCGAGCTTCTCGAAAAGCAGGCAGGCCCTGACAGCCGCGCGGGCATGTGGGAGAGGTTCGAGCGAGAGTGGGCAGCATCCTACGGATACCTCACCATGGACATGTACCTGCTCGTGGGCCCGCGGCCCCTTTTCCCGCCCGAGGCCGGCATCGAGATCGTCAAGTCCCGGGAGGAAGACGCCATGGACGTGCTCGACTCCATGTCACAGGCCCCCTGAGCCCGCCACACGGCTGTCGCCTGGATCTTCGATCGCCTCGCCACCATCCCCTTCTCGCTGCGCTCGTCCCCGCTTTCCATCGAGGGGGAGCCGGGGGGTTGTCAGAAGCCGTGATCCGCACCGCACTCCGGGCACTTCCCGCCGTGCGCGCCGTCCGGCAGGATCCCCCCGCATGTGCAGACCCAGCCCGTCCGACGCGCGGGCACACCCGTCACGAGCGCCTGCGCCGGCACGTCGCGCGTGACCACGGCGCCGGCGCCCACCATGCAGTGCTCGTGAAGTGTGGTGCCGCACACGATCGTGGCGTTGGCTCCGATGGTCGCGCCCCTTTTGACGAGCGTCCTTGCGAACTTGTCGCTCCGAGTCACGCCTGACCGCGGGTTTTTGACGTTGGTGAACACGGCCGATGGGCCCACGAACACGTCGTCCTCTATCACGACCCCGTCGTACACGGACACGTTGTTCTGGATCTTCACGCCGCTTCCCACCACCGCGCCCTTCATGACGAACACGTTCTGCCCCAGGTTGCAGCGCTCCCCGATGCGCGCACCGCCCATCACGTGGCAGAAGCGCCAGATGCGGGTGCCGGCTCCGATGGAGGCGCCGGGCTCCACGTCCGCGGTGGGGTGGATCGAGACGCCTTCGTATGCGCTCATGTCAGCTCCTGCGGCGCTCCGCCGGCGGCCAGCGATGCCTGGGCCGCCACCAGGATGCGGACCACCCACAGTCCCTCCTCCCCGTCGGTCCGTGGCGTCTGCCCCGTTCGGACGCACTCGACGAAGTGCTCGGCCTCCATCCTGAGAGGCTCGCCGAAGGCGACCTTGGGGATGTGGACGTCACCGTCGCGCAGCGTGAGAAACTCCCCGAACGACCCGTACTCCGGAGGGTGGTCGTAGCCCTTGTCGTGGACCCTGAGCTTCTCCGTGGGGCTCACGTCGTCGAAGGTCACCATGCGACGGCTCCCCACGATGGTCATGCGCCGCTCCTTGTGCGGGTCGAGCCAAGAGAGCTGGATCTGGGCCATGAGCCCACCCTCGAAGCGCAGGTTCATGAAGACCACGTCCTCCACCGGCGGCCTCAGGTAGCTCACCCCGCGGGCCGTGACGCTCTCGGGGCGCGCGGCGGGGAACAGCTCGTGGATCATGGACAGGTCGTGGGGCCCGAAGCACCAGAGCGCGTTCTCGTCCGTGCGGGCCGTCCCCAGGTTCACCCGCTGCGAGTAGAGGTAGAACACGTCGCCGAGATCGCCCCGGGCGATCATCTCGCCGAGCATGCGGACGGCGGGGTGGAACACCATGAGGTGACCCACCATGAGCACCTTGCCTCCTGCCCGGGAGGCATCGTGCATCCTCTTCGCACCGGCGATGGACAGCGCCATGGGCTTTTCCACGAGGACGTGCTTTCCCGCCGCGATGAAACGCAGGGTCAGCTCCTCGTGGAGGTGGGCGGGCGTTGCGATGACCACAGCACCGAGATTGGCGTCGTCCAGGAGATCCGCCACATCGCGGGTGGCCCTTGCCAGTGGTGCCATGGAGGCCGCCCTCGCGAGGCAGGCCTCGTCCGTGTCGCACACCCAGGCCAGCTCCGCCGTCTCGATCCCCGCGAACGTCCTGACGTGGTTTCGCCCCCAGTACCCTGCGCCCACGACGCCGATCCGCGGCCTGTCCGTCATCATGGCTCTTTCCCCTCGCTGGCGAAGAAGTCCACGATGGCCTGCGCCACGGCTTCCACGTCAGTCGGCGCGAGCATGGGGTGCACCGGAATGCTGAGGACCTCGGCGCAGGCCTTCTCTGCCAAGGGGAAGCTGTCCCGTTTCGCACTGGCCTTGCCCATGGCCTCCTGCATGGGCATGGGCAATGGGTAGTAGACCTCGGCCGCGATGCCCCTTGCCCTGAGCGCGGCACAGAGCTCGTCGCGACGGGTGCACCGGATCGTGAACTGCGCCCAGGTGCACGTGATCCCCTGCCTGATCCTGGGCAGCTCCACGTGCCCTCCTTGCTCCAGCGGGGCGAGCCTCTGCCTGTACAGCTCCGCATAGCGCCGGCGCGTGGCCGTCCACTCGTCGAGCACCGGGAGCTTCACGCGCAGGATGGCCGCCTGCAGGGGATCGATCCTGAAGTTGCCTCCGGGCCGGGCGTGCAGGTTCTTTCCCGAGGCGCCCTGCACGCGCACGGACACGAGCCTGGCCGCAAGGTCATCGTCGTCCGTGCACACGAGGCCCGCGTCGCCCGCGGCACCCAGAGGCTTCGCCGGAAAGAAGCTGAAGCAACCCACTGCTCCGATGGTCCCGGCCTTGCGCGTGCCGTGGCTGGCCCCGAAGGCCTGCGCCGCATCCTCAACCAGCCACACGCCCGCATCCGCGCAGATGCGCTCCAAAGACTCGCAGTCCGCAGGGTGCCCGAACAGGTGCACGGCCAGCACCGCCCTGGTGCGCGGGGTGATGGATCTCTCGACCGCGGAGACATCCAGGTTGAAGCCCCCCTCCTCGATGTCCACGAACACGGGTGTGGCGCCCACGCGCAGGATGGCCGAGGCCGTGGCAAAGAACGAGAAGCTCGTGGTGATCACCTCGTCTTTCGGCCCCACGCCCAGCGCCATGAGGGCGGCCACGATGGCGTCCGTGCCCGAGCTCACCCCCACCGCGTGCCTCGCTCCCAGGTACGAGGCCATCTCGCCCTCCAT
>JBFYZU010000284.1:0-7823 GCA_041309365.1 Myxococcota bacterium | reverse complement strand
CATGCACGCTGTCGCCTGCGGCTCCCTGGAGGGCGCCGTCAACGCCGTGGCCCCGCGGCCCGTCAGGCAGGCTGACTTTGCCGTGGCGCTGGGAAGGGCGATGGCCGTACCCGCGGTGATGCCGGCTCCGGCCATCGCGCTTTCGGTCGCGCTGGGCGACTTCGCGAGCGAGCTCCTCTCCAGCCGCCGGGTGCTGCCCCGCCGCGCGGAGTCCTCGGGCTACACGTTCGTGCACGACACCCTCGAGCCGGCCCTGGCAGAGCTCACCGCACGGGCCGGGGTTTAGGACCGCGGCCGCCGGATAGGGCAAGCCGGCCTGCGCGAGGAGGGGGTTGTTGTGGTGTCTGTCCATGAGCCTTGGGTCCAATCATGTCCGGCCATGCTGTCCGCCCTGCCCCTTGCGGATCGACGCCCGCGGGATTGATCGCCAGAGATTGTCGTCGGATACTACGGGGCAGCGGGAGGTCGTCATGGATTGCGCTCGATGGATTTCGTGTGTATCGACCCTGGTCCTGCTTGGCGGGTGCAACGGCAAGGGTACGGAGGGCGATCCCGACGACGCCGCCGCCGACCTCGCCGAGGACCCCGGCGCGGACGAGGCGACCGAGGACCCCGACGCCGCGGACGTGCCGGGCGAGGACGTGGAGGAGGAGGACGCCGGCGACGCCGACTGGGGCAATCCGGGCTGCGAGGCCTCGCCCAGAGTGATCGAGGACGGCCTGAGGCTCGACATCACGGTGGACCTGGCGTCGTGGGCCGAGGGCCGCTACCTGGTCACCGAGCGCGCCACCGTCACGGCGCCGGAGGCCGGATCCGCCCTGTCCTTCTTCGGCATCGCGCTCGACATGATGTGGGCCAGCGTGCCCTACGACTACGACGGCGAGCTGGCCACGTTCTGCACGGATCCCTTCGAGGCGGGCGACGACGTGACCGTGGAGGCACGGTTCGAGGTGACCGAGGCGTCCGTTGCCATGGGCCTGCGCAGGTGGGCGGCATCGGACGGATCGCTCGTGGTGGTGGGCCCGTCCCAGGAGCCCTACTTCGCGCCCTACTGGATCCTGGTGCCCCAGTCCACCTTCCAGGCCGACGCCGTGCACGACGACAGCCCGGCCGTGGAGGCGCTGGATCTCACGATCGTGGCTCCCGACGCCACATGGACGGTCATCGGCCCCGGCGGCCCCGGGGTGCGAGACGGCCTGGCATGGAGCTTCTCCCTGCACCAGGTGCAGCCCATCTACGACATCAGCTTCGCGGCCTCTCCCGACTACGAGGTCTTCGACGTGGGCACGACGACAACGGGCGTGAAGGTGACGGGCGCCGTGTCGGCCGCGAGGAGGGGGGACGCCGGGTCCTGCTTCGAGGCCGCCATCACCACCATCGAGTGGATGGAGGCGAACGTGGGGCCATGGGAGTGGGGCGACGACCTGGCGCTGGTGGAGATCCCCGACTACGGCGGCGCCATGGAGCACACGACCGCCAGGTGGTTCGGCTCGGACACCATCGTCTCGGGACCGGAGGGTGAGAACATCGTGGTGCACGAGACCGTGCACCACTGGTGGGGCAACAGCGTGCGCTTCGCGGACTGGCCCCACTTCTGGCTCGCCGAGGGGTTCGACGAGTGGCACACCAACTTCAACATCATGGGAGAGCTGCTCACGGCCGAGGAGTTCGCCCGGCTCAGGTCGCTGTACCGCGAGCGCGCGGCCGAGGAGACCTACCCCTACATGCCATCGTGGCCCGACCCGGGCCCGCTGCGCTTCGCCGACGACCAGGACGTCATGATCCAGTGGATGCTCAACATGAGCCTCTTCTACGTGTACGGCGCGAGCTTCCTCGAGATGGTCGACCAGCGGCTCCAGCGCGACTTCTCCACGGATCTGAACACGCTGCTGGCCGCCTGGTACGACGCCAGGAGGCTCGATCAGGTCACGACCGAGGAGTTCCTGGCGTTCTTGCAGGCGCAGACCGGCGACATCGCCACGTGGCAGGACCTGTTCGACGAGTGGGTGTACGTCACGCCCGCCCCCACCCTCGAGCTCTCCGACTACCAGTACGCGGCCGGGGTGGCAAGCTTCACGGTGAACCGCGCGGACGGAGCAGGCCAGGGCATGCCCGGGCTCGAGATCGTGCTCGAGAGCGGCAGCGACCGGACCTCGACATCGGTCGACCTGCCGGAGGGCACGGACACGGCCGTGGCCTCGGTGGCAGTACCTGCGGAGCCCGACAGGATCGTCCTCGATCCCGACATCTTCTACATCTTCCGCGTCCGGACCGAGGCTGGCTGGGCAGGCCCGGAGGCCGGCTTCGAGTACTGACCCCCGAGCGCTGCGAGGTCGTCTTGCCAGACATCCTCCGGACATCGCCATCGTGATCGTCATGAAACGCGAAGCGACCGTCCTTGCATGCGCCACCCTGCTGGCCTCGTACTGGCTCACCGGGTGCAGAAAGCAGGCCATGGCGGACGAGGCGTGGGCGGCTTCGCCCCCTGTGGCCGTTCCCCTGCCGGACGCCGTCGAGGACGGGGATCGTACCGGGCCGGCCGCGACAGGCCTCGCAGACAAAGGCGTGTTCGACGAGCTCACCGGCCAGGTCGTGCTGGGGCTCGTTGCGGGCCTGGACCCTGCGAAAAGCTCCCTCGTCGCAGACAGGGAGAATCACACTCTGACGCTGTACTCCGGGGCCGTGGCCGTGAAGACGTATGCAGCGACGACCGAGCTCGTTGCCGGGACCCAGGGTGCCTTCGGAGATCTCGAGGAGCAGCTCGGGCTGTCCGGCAAGGACTCGGCCGAGCTCGCCGGGGCGACCTGGCCCGGGACGCCGGTGACGGTGCTGACCGGGCCGCACGACCGCGACGCGGACCTTGACGGCATCCCGGACCAGGTCGACGTGCTCGTGGGCGCGCTCAAGTGCGCGATCAACGGGGCGAGCTACGACGGCGGGTTCGCGAAGATCGCGTACCCCTTGGGCGACGTGGACCCCCACAAGGGGTGCTGCACGGACGTCGTGATCCGCAGCATGCGAAACGCGGGGCTGGACCTGCAAGAGCTCATCCACGGGGACATCCTGGCCAGGCCCTGGGCCTACCCGCACGTCGACGAGCCCAGCACGCACATCGACCACAGGCGCGTGAAGAACATGGTCGTCTACATGAGAAAGCACATGGACGCCCTGTGCACGGATGCCATGGACGCCACCTGCAGGTTCATGCCCGGTGACGTGGTCTTTTTCGACACGCTCGCGAAGAAGGGCCCGGATCACGTGGGTATCGTGTCGTGGGAGACGGACGACGCGGGCCTTTTGATGGTCATCAACAACTGGACGACCGGGCACACGACCGCGCCCATGGATCTGCTGTCGTGGTGCCCGGTCACCGACCACCTTCGACTGAAGTGATGTCCCGAGCCGTTGTCAGGATCGCCTCGGAGGATATAGAGTACCTGGAGGCAGGAGCGCTCTGCACAGTGAAGACGTACTACGAGATCATCGGCGTGCCCATGGACGCCACGGAGCTGGAGATCGAGGAGGCCTGCTACAGGCAGGTCAAAAAGCTCGGTGTGCAGATGGAGGCCTCGGGCTCGGCGGACGAGACGGCGGCGTTCAAGCAGTTCATGGCCGCCTTCCGGGTCCTCTCGAACGCTTCCAACAGGAAGAGCTACGACGAGGAGCTCCGGGGTATCCAGCCGAGCCAGAACCTGGAGACGACCAGCGAGTACGAGGTCCCCATGGGGTTGCGCAGGCGGGAGGACCAGCACTTCGACATCGACGACGAGACCAAGCTGAGCGTGCTCAGGACCGGCGGGGGGAAGCTCACGTTCACGACGAACGTGTCCGGTCAGGTCGTCATCAGCGGAAACCCGCCGCCGTATGCCGAGATCAGGCACGGTGAGCTGGTCATCGCGGCCTCGGACTTCGACGCCGAGCTCTCGCTGCCCAGGAGGATCGAGTACGACCTGATCGTGAGATCGCACATGGGCAGGCTGGCCGGGGTGATCACGCACGGAGGCACGATCGAGGCCCAGGGAACGGACATCGACATCGAGGTGGGGGGTACCATCGACGTGGACATCCGTGGATCCAGGCAATGCCCTCGAGTGCAGGTCGAGGGGCTCCGGCCGGTCGAGGACGGCCTGTACCTGGCTCCGGGCAGATCGAGCGCGGCGCGGTCGCTCGTCATCAAGGCCAGAGGTGGCTCGATCGCGGTGCGCTACAGCAAGCTGGAGTTCGACTAGCGAGGCGTCACCCGGACAGGCCCGCTCGATGGGCGTGAAGACCTTTGACGGACCTCGGGCCGGACGGCTCCCGGCGGCGAGCCCTGGCCTGTCGCCTTGACTTGGCCCCCCTGCTTCCAGTATTTCCGTATTCATGATCAGCACGATAACACTCGAAATAACCACGACTGGCGTGAAGTCGAAAGAGCTCACGACCCACGCATCCCACATCTGCATCAGCAACGAAAGCGACGTCGGTACGCGAGCCTTCCTGGCCAGGCACGGCGGCGAGAACAAGGAGTTCGTCTACGTGGACGATCCGGAGCTGGCGAAGGAGCGCAAGATCTTCGTGCTCTCCGAAGGGACCTACATCGTTGACGAGTCCTCCGAAAACGGCACGAGGCTCAACGGCAAGATGGTGACCGTCCCTGCGCCCATCGAGCCCAACGACGTGCTCACCATGGGAAAGACCAGGATCGTCGTCAAGGCCCTGGACCTCGCAAACGATTGCGACCTTTCCGGCTTTCCGCCCAGGTACGCCTCCGTGCGGGTGCTGGACAGATGCGAGAGCTGCGGCCAGCCGCTGCCCATGAACGGCCTGAGGCTCGAGACGCCCTGCACGAGTTGCGGCAAGACGACCCCGACCGGGCCCGCTTACTGGTCGAAGTTTCTCAGGCACGCAGATAACGACATCAGGGTATGCGAAGGGGGCATGACCGTGAACTCCCGCACGCAGGTCTGGATGAAGGACGAGGCGCCCGCGTGCAGCCGCTGCTCGGCCTTGCTCCCCGTCGATGGCGTGGCAGTGGGAACGGACGGGGAAATCTTCTGCCCGGCCTGCGGCAACCGCGGCGAGACCTACCCTGCGCCGGACTGGCTTCGCGCCGAGATCCCGTCGATCCGGCAGATCTACCTCGCAAAGCGGGAGAAGGGCACTGCGGCCCCGGGCGACTCGCCTCTCGAGATGACCGGCAGCGAGCCCGTCGCGCTGACCTGTCCCCAGTGCCATGGCGGGTTGACCGTCACGCAACGATCCCAGCGCACGTTGACCTGCGAGTACTGCCAGGCCTCGATCTACCTGCCGGACGACATGTGGAACAAGCTCCACCCCGTGTCCGAGGCGAAAACCTGGTTCGTGCGCTTCCAGGGCCCGAGCGGCAATGTCGAAGAGGGGATGCAGAAGGCCCGCGAGGACTTCGAGGAGATCAGGCAGCGCATGGCCCTAGACCCCCCCCGGACGGCCGGCAAGAGGCTCGCGGGAGTGATCGGGGGCTCGATCTTCGTTTTGGGCCTTTTGGGAGGCGTCGGAGGGGCCATCTGGGCGGTCACGAGCGACTGTCGAGGCGGACATCTCGAACGCCCTGCGCTCGTCGGCACGCAGGCCAGGCTGGGGGACACGTCCTTCTTTATCGACGTGCCGCCGGGATACGAGATGCACGAGCAGATGGGGACGATCCACTGGACCGATCCCGACCGCTCCGAGACCGGGATCGAGCTCGCGATACAGGTCAGCGAGAGTTATCTGCCCGAGAGCGTCGAGAAGCTGCGCCAGGATGAGTCCGGCCCCTTCCAGTACTGGGAGCCCACCAGGGCCGAGCAGATCGACGGCGGCGGGTACGAGCTCCACTCGCGCGAGAAGGCAGGGTCCAGCATCGAGGTGCGCGTGCACCGCCCCATCGGCGATGACGGCCAGACCCGATCTCTCCTGTGCATCGCCACCGTGACCGCAGGGAGCACGGATCTCGACGATGTGGAGGAGATCGACGCCTACATCGCGAGCATCTGCCGCAGCATGAAGCCTGCCATCTAGCAGGGCGACCGGGCCCGGGTCTCGGACGGATCCGGATCCAGTCTCGACACTGCCCGAGGTCGAGTGTAGGGTGTGCCCCCGTGAAAGGGCAGGAAAAAGCGCCCGAGCAGCTTTCCTGGCGGACGCGCATAGGGTTCGGGGCAGGGGATCTCCTCGGCGGGGGGGCGATGACGCTCGTCTCCATCTACTACCTGCACTTTCTCACGGACGTGCTCAGGCTCGACCCCGCGCTCGCCGGCGTCACGATCCTCGTGAGCAAGGGATGGGACGCCGTGAGCGATCCGCTCATGGGCATGATCAGCGACAGGACCAGGACCCGGTTCGGGAGGCGCCGGCCCTACTTCATCGCGGGGATACCGCTCGTCTTCGTGGCGGTCACGGGCCTCTGGTTCCCGGTGGACTTCTCGTCCGGGATGGCCAGGTTCGCGTTCGCGCTCGCAGCGTACCTGTTCTTCTCGACGGTGCTCACGATGATCCTCATCCCGTACTACGCACTGGCACCGGAGCTCACCCTCGACTACAACGAGCGGTCCAAGCTCATGTCCGTGCGCATGGTCTTCGCCACGGTGGCGACGATGGCGAGCGCCATCGCGCCCGTGCTCGTGGTCCAGCACGTGGAGAGCGTCCACACCGCCTACCTGATCATAGGCGTGGGGTTCGGCCTCCTGTTCTCGCTCCCGTTTCTCGCCGTGTTCCTGTTCACGCGCGAGCGCACCGAGTTCTCGGAGACCCCCAGGAGGTCGTCCTGGAAGGCCAGCATCGTCGAGCCCCTGCGCATCAGGTCGTTCCGCCTGATCCTGATCATGTACCTGTTCACCTTCGTCGCCACGGACCTGATACTGGCCATCGCCATCTACTTCATGACGTACTACCTCGACCTCCAGGAGAGCACGAGCCTGGCCATCGGCGCGATCCTGGTGGTGCAGGTGATCGCCATCCCCGGCTACTTCTTGCTCAGCAAGAGGATCGGCAAGCGCAGGACGTTCATCGTCTCGGGCATCGTGTGGGTCGCCGCCATGCTCACGAGCCTCGCCCTCGCCCCTGGAGTCGGGAAGCTCGGCCTGATCCTCTTCGGGGGGTTCGTGGGGCTGGGAACGAGCGGCATGCTCACGATGGTATGGGCCATGTTCATGGACGTGCCGGACATCGACGAGCTCTTGACTGGCGAAAGGCGCGAGGGCGTGTTCTCGGGAATCTTCACGTTCGCGAGGAAGGCCGCCTCGGCGCTCGGCCTGTTTCTCGTCTCCATCCTCCTGCAGATTGCCGGGTTCAAGTCGCCCTCGATGGACGTCGTGGACGGCGTGCGCACCATCGTCGAGCAGGAGCAGTCCGATTCGTTCGTCCTCGTCCTCAGGATGGTGTTCGCGTTCTTGCCCGTGGTCTTCATCGGCATCGCCATGATATGCGCCATCAGGTTCCCGCTGACCGCCTCCCTGCACGCCAGGCTCAACCGCCACCTCGGCAGGCGCCGCACAGGAGAGCACGAGCCTGGCGATCGGGAGGAAGCCGCCGAGCTGACGAGGCTCCTTGTCAAGAACGCATCGCACCAGGGTCGCACGCCACCCGAGGCATGAGAGGGATCATGCCCGCATCTCGACTCCGGCCGGCGGGAAGGATGCGACCGGAGCTACTCGAGGGGCGCGTAGCCGATGCTCGTCAGGGCGAGCCGGATGGCCGACCAGCTCGCAGGTGGCTCCCACGAGAAGGTCATGGTCTTCTCCTGGGTGCTCCCCTCGACCTCGACCACTCCAGGGATCTGCCCTATCTCGTCCTTGATCCTGGACACGCAGTGCCCGCAGCTCATC
>JBFYZU010000283.1:0-8344 GCA_041309365.1 Myxococcota bacterium | reverse complement strand
TCGGCAAGGCCCGCCACTGGGTGCACGAGCGCCATCTCGAGCACGCCTTGCACCCGCACGACAAGGACCGTGCTTCGTTTCTGGAACGCGACCTCGCCTCGCTGGACGAGGCAGGCCTCATCGAGAGGGTCACGGGTGACGACCCTCCAGGGCCCATGCCGGGAGTGCGATGGATAATCTCCCACGGCCATACGCCCTACCTCCTTTTGCCTCTCGTGGAGGATGGGGACGTGCCGCTCCTGTTTGCCGGTGACCTCGTGCCCACGAGCGCCCACCTGCCGCCGCTCTGGGTAATGGCCTACGACCTCGCGCCTCTGGTCACCATCGAGGAGAAGAAGCGGGTCATCGAGATGTGCCGGGGCAGGGGGCTCGTTCTGGCCTTCCCGCACGACCGGCTCCTGGCCGGCGTGTCAGTGGACACATCGGGAAAGAGGCCCGTCCCGGGCACCCCCCTCGACCTCGATGCCTGACTCGAATATCGTCTGCACATGACACATCGGAGAGAACCCGGACCCATGGTTCTTCTAGTGCTTCTCGTGACCGCTGTCCTCGCGGGCTGTCCTGCCCGCAGACCAGCCTCCCATGCGCCCGGCGCCACCGAGGAGATATTGACGACCACGGGCAAAGGGAAATCGTTCGAGAACGAGGATCCCAGGGTCGGGGAAAGGGAGCTCTGGCCCAATCCACCGCCACTCGTGCCATACTCCGGGGGTCCTTCGACCCCACCGATGGCGGTCACCGACCTGCCGCTGTTTCCCACCACGGGTATCGGCGGTGCGCCCGTACCGTCCACGGGCCTCTCGGTCAAGTGGAAGAAGCAGATCGGCCACACGACGTACCGCAGCACCATCCACTTCTTCGAAGGCAGGGTGGTGGTGGACTCCAACGGCGAAGGGTACGAAAGCGACGCCGATCAGCTCGACGGGGTCTGGATCCTGAATCCTTCGGACGGCTCGACGATCCTTCACATCGTGCCCCCAGGAGGAGGCGAAAAGGACGTCAATGGCGTGGCCCTGACCGGGGACGCGCTCATCTTCGGCACGGATCAGGACGTGCTCTACCAGGTCGACTGGCAGGGCAACGTGAAGTGGCAGACCGTGCTTGCGGGTGATGTGGAGGCAGCTCCAGCCCTGGCTGACATGAACGGCGACACGGTGCTCGACGTGGCCGCCGGCTCCGAGGCAGGCGTGTTCTACGTGGTCGACGGCAAGAGCGCCAAGGTCATGCACACGACCAAGGCCACGCAGGGTGCCTACGGTGCCACGGGTTTCGTGGGAACTGCCGCGCTGTTCGACGCCACCAAGGATTCGGTGGCGGACGTGTTCGTGCCCTGCCGCGACGGCAACTTCCGCGTCATCGACGGCAAGACCGGCGTCAAGGTGTGGACCAAGCAGGTCACGAGCGGCATGCACGGGGCACCGGCCATAGCGGACGTGGACGGAGATGGTGTCATGGAGGTGGTGTTCACGGAAGCCTACTCCGAGGTCTACAGCGCGGACGCATCCTCGGGCATCGTGGAGTGGAACGTGGAGCTGTCGAACCCCGATGGAGGCATCGAAGGCCTGTTCGGCGCGCCGGGCTACTACCCCGAAGCCGGTTGCGTGCTCGTGGGCACGGCATGGTGGAACCAGAACGAGGGCGTTTACTGCCTGGACGGCAAGACAGGGACCGTGCTGTGGCGCTACAACGAGTCGAAAAAGAACATCACCTCGGGATTCGTGGTAGGCGACGTGGACGGCTTGCCCGGAACCGAGGCCCTGTTCGGTACGGAGTCGGGCGCGCTCGTGGCACTCGATACGACCGGCGCTCCTGTTCGCCGCCTGGAGTTGGGAGGTCCGGTGGAGTGCACACCCACGCTGGCGGACATCGACGGCGACGGGCTCCTGGAGATCCTCGTGGCCAGCAACGACGGCTTCTTGTATGCGCTCGACACACAAGGAACCCAGCCGGCAGCCATTGGCTATCACCGCGGCAGCCCCCAGAACGACGGACAGATCTGAACCAGAGGTCACTGGACAATCGGGAAATCCACACTCTTCACACTGATACGTTGTGGGTGTAAAATACGTTCTGGATGTCCGAATATGCACTGGGCACGGGGCCCATCACATGCCGATCATGCAACGCACCGCTCAGGAACCTGAGCGTGCAGTGCGCCACATGCGGCAAGCCCGTGGACGCCGCAACGCTCCTGATGCTCGTGACCGCAAAGGTGGAGCTGGGCGAGGAGCGCAGGACCATCCTCGCACAGCTTCGCAACGTGCTGGCGAGCATGCCCCTCGTCACTCCTGCGGCGCGGGCGCACTTCGGAAGATCCGGGCCGTCTGGAAAGATCGCGGCACTTCTCGCGGTACAGGCATCGGGCGACGCGTCGGAGTTCCCCGCGTCCATACTCGAGATGATCTACGTCAGGGCCGACCTGGACCTGAGAATCGAGATCGTGCGTACCCTGGGCATGGCAGGCTCGGAGGAGAGCGTACGCGTGCTCTCACGCATCATCGAGGAGGAGCAGGATCCCACCGTCCTCAGGGCGTTCGGGGAAAAGCTCGGCGACGGCAAGGTCGACGAGATCACCTATCCCTCGCTCGAGGTCATGGCAGGCAAGCCAAGGGCCGTTGCACCTGGCCTGGAGGTGAAGCCGCCAGCCATGCCCATCAGGGAGGTGGACGCCAGGCCTCCTGCAATGCCGCCTCTCGATCTCAAGCTCCCGTCCAACGCAGTCAAGGAGCAGGATGCCCGAGCTTTCGGGGCCTTCTTGGATCCACGAATGCCTTCCCACAGCCCTGTTGGGCCGGACCGGCCCGTTTCCAACCCTCCTCCTTCACTGTTCGGCACCTACCCACCGTCGAACCGGGAGCTACCCGCGGCCCCGCTCGAGGACATCTTCGGCGGCGAGCACGATGCCTTCGACACCCAGCTCGACAGGCTGATCCAGCCATTGCCCGAGGATGATGCTCCCACGCAGCAGATACAGCCGCTGTCGGTGGCGCAGCCCACGGAACAACCCGTGCAGGCCCACCAGCCCACGGACGCGCCCCGCACCACCGAGCCTACCGAGGAGCTCACCGTCCTGGATTCGTTCATGCAGATCGATGAGCCCAAGATGCCGGACGTGCGCGTGGCCGTTCCTCTGACCGCGCCACCCACCCGACGCAGCTCCAGGACCTGGCTCAGGGCCCTGGTCGTAGCGATGGTGGCGGCTCTGGCAGGAGCTGCCGTCACGGTGGGCCTGCTCGTCGCGCTGGGCAAGGTGGGCATCATGGGCGCTGGCGCCCACCTTCCCGGCCCTGGAGATCGGAACGAAAAGACGGCGAACGTACGACCTGTCAAGCCCCATGAAAAGACCGGGGAAAAGGTGCCACAGGTCATCACCGAGCCAGCACCCCCGCAAGGTCAGGACACTCCCGATCAGGGACCCGAGGCCGTTGAGCTGACCTACGTGGCGATCGCCTCCACCGAACACCGCAAGTACCCCGCGTCGAACATGGCCGATGGAGACAGCTCCACCGTGTGGCAGGAGAGCAAGGGAGCCTGGGCCATTGGGCCGCTCCTGACGTTCGAGTTCGACAGGCCCGTGATCCTGGTCAAGATCGGCATCATCGTCGGCTACGACGCAGCCGGCGAGGGAAAGGGCGACCCGTTCGAAGAGAACAACCGGCTCAAGGAGGCAATCCTTGAGTTCGGAGATGGCACGACTCAGACCGTCACTTTCGCGGACGAGCGCGGCCTCCAGTTCGTGCAAGTAGCACCCCACAAGGCCATGAAGCAGCTGAGCCTTCGCATCAAGGACACCTACCGCGGGTCCCGGTACAACGACAACGCCATCGCCGAGGTGCAGCTCTGGGGTTACTGAGCCCTTCGCGAGAGGTGCAGATCGAGGAGGTCCAGCATCCTTCCCGTTGTGGGCAGGAGGAAGAATGCCCCGAACCGACCCTGACCCTCGACGGCTGGCTCGAGCCACTTGATCTCTGCGAACAGCCTCATGGGCCTGTCCGGCAGGTGCAGCCTGAGCTCGATCACGGCGCCCAGGGGGGGCAGATCGTCCGTGCTCACCACGACGCCGGAGAAACTGACCCTCCGGGCTGTGCCCTCGTGCCTGATCTCCTCGCGTGGAACGAGCGCCTGATAGGTCACCGGCAGATCATCGACTTCGAGCCTGGCCACTTGCCCTACTTCGCCTCCGTCGCGGCCGGTTCGGTCAACAGGAGCTTCCACGAGAAGCTCCTTCCATAGGCAGCGGCCGAGAACGGCTCGCCCGTGATGTCCTGGGTCAGGTCCATGAAGTGACGCGAGGAGCCCGGCTTGAAGACCTTCTGCACCATGAACTCGCCCGCCTTCTCGTCGTCCTTGAACGTGACCTCGAGCGGGTTTCCCTTGCCCGTGTGCTTGGCCAGTGCCTCGATCACCTGCGCCTTGAACATCTGGCCCATGACGTAGTTGTGGTAGTAGACCGGCGCCACGACCACGTGATCCTTGGTGGCCCAGTCCGGCTCGTTGCGACCCTCGGGCCGCGTGACGAGCTGGAACTTCTCGACCAGGTCCCACCACAGCTTGTTCAGGTCCTGCCCGGGATCCGCGTACAGGGCCTTCTCGAAGTGGAACATCACCAGGCTCCAGCGGGCGAACACCAGCTGCTGCAGCACCCGTGCCTCGTCGGCAGCCTCGATGACACCGGGCATGTTCTCCTCGGGCACACCGAGCACGTCGCGCAGCCACACGGGGTTCTTGGTCATCTCGCCGAACAGCTGCGCCACTCCCTCGGTGGTGAGAATGTGGCTGGGTTCGCGGAGCCGCCAGGGCATCGAGTCGTCGTAGTACATGTCGTAGAACCCGTGACCGAGCTCGTGCAGGGCCGTGTCCATCCACTGGTCGTCGGGCGTGATGTTGAGCAGGACCCTCACGTCCGGCTTTTCACGGTCCAGGGTGAAGCAGAATGCGTGGCTCGACTTGCCCTCGCGCGGTTCGACGTCGCTGTGCTCGAGGATGGGGGCGGGATCCAGCCCGAAGCTCTTGTAGTAGGCAGTCGCGATGGCGAGCAGATCCCTGTCCGTGTAGAGGCTGTCCAGGTCGAAGGCGGAGATGCTGGGCGCCTCCTGGGCGAACGGATCTGCGTAATGCCACGGCCTCAGCTGCTCTGGCTTGAGCTTGAGCCGGGCCGCCAGCACCGCGTCCATGCGCGCCTTGGCATCGGCATAGGGCTTGGCCGTCTGCTTGTCGAGGTCCTCGAACACGGCCGTCACCTTGTCCGGGTCGTGCTCCTGGAGGACCATGGACATCTCCCAGTAGTTGGCAAAGCCGAGCTGGCGGGCAGCCTCGTTGCGCAGCTTGACGAGCTCGAGCACCGTGGGCGAGATGCGTCCGCCGATGCTCTTGTGGGCCACCCACACCTGCTCGCGCAGCTTGCCGTCGGTGGAGTTGCGCAGGACGTCCTTGACGGCATTGCGGTCGTACTTCTTACCATCGACATCGGCCTGGTGCTCCTGGAACGCCTTCTGCACCTCGGTGCTCAGGCTCACCATCTTGGCCAGCATGTCGTCGGAGACCTGATTCTCCGTGTAATCGTTGTAGATGAGGACCACCTGCCTGTCCAGCATGGGGTCGGTGATGGCTCCGGAGTCGTGAATGGCCTTGATCTCCTTGTACATGTCCGTATTCGCATGGAACTTCTTGCGAGCCAGCTCCGCTTCCTCGGCCTTCTTGAATGCCTCGTCGGACTTTTCTGGCGTCGTCGTATAGGCATTCCAGTAGGCGTTGGCCTCGGCAAGCTCGAGCTTCTTGGCTTCCGGCAGGTACTTCTGCATGAAGGCCCCGAATCGTTCGGTCATGATCTGCTCCTCGGTCATGGCCGGCTCCGGTGGCGGGACCGGCTTCGCCGTCTTGGCCTTGCAGCCCGGACAGGCCACGACCCCGAGAACCAGGCCGATGAAAATGAACTCGCTGTGATGGAGTCTCATGGATACCTCCCCTCGTCCTTTGGGAGGGATGTTAGGACAGCCCGCTCTCGGGGATCAAGGTCATTCGTGCCTTGCGATGCAACGAGGACCGTGTGCTAGAATGCCTCCATGGAGCCGGCCCAGATCCTCATCGTTGACGACGAGGCGAACATGCTCAAGGTGCTCGGCGCCCTGCTCAAGCGCGAAGGGTACCACATCCTCGAGGCGACCCGTGGGGACGAGGCCCTGAGGATGCTCGACGAGCACCACGTGGACACCCTGCTCACGGACATGCGGATGCCGGGCATGGATGGCATGGCGCTCCTTTCGGCTGCCACCGAACGCTTCCCGGACCTGCCCGTGATCATGATCACTGCCCACGGGACCATCGACACCGCGGTGGAAGCGCTCAAGAAGGGCGCTTTCGACTACATCACCAAGCCTTTCGAGTGGAGCGAGCTTCGAGGCGTCCTGGCAAAGGCCGTGCAGACGGCCAGGCTCGACAGCAGGGAGATCGGCGCGGACTCCCTCGTGAGACCTTCCCTGGGAGCCCGGACCGGGCATGGGGACCGGGACATCCGGCTCATCGGCACCTCCGCCAGGATGATGCAGGTGTTCGACATCCTCGACAGGGTGGCGGACACCCCGTCCACGATCCTCATCACTGGAGAGAGCGGCACGGGCAAGGACCTCATTGCCAAGGAAGTCCACGGCAAGAGCCGCTGGGCGGCCCGGCCCTTCATCAAGGTCAACTGCGCGGCCATCCCTCACGATCTGCTCGAGAGCGAGCTGTTCGGCTACGAGAAGGGCGCCTTCACCGGAGCCGTGTCGGCGAAGCCAGGGCGATTCGAGCTGGCCCACGGCGGCACGCTGTTTCTCGACGAGATCGGCGAGGTCCCCCTGGAGATGCAGGTCAAGCTGCTCCGGGCCGTGCAGGACCGCGAGTTCGAACGCGTGGGAGGACTGAAGACTTTCAAGGTGGAGACGCGCCTCATCACCGCCACCAACGTGGACATCAAGAAAGCCGTGGCAGAGGGACGTTTCCGCGAGGATCTCTACTATCGCCTCAACATCGTCCAGGTGCACCTGCCTCCTCTGCGCGAGAGGCAGTCCGACATCCCTCCCCTGTGCGACCATTTCCTCGTGAGGTTCAACGAGAAGCTCGAGAAGCACGTGGTTGGGTTTTCCCCGGACGCACTCGACAGGCTTTGCACCTACCCATGGCCGGGCAACATCCGGCAGCTCGAGAACCTCATCGAGCGCGCCGTGTTGTTCGACACGGACAGCATCATCGGGCTCGACGACCTGACCGAGGAGATCTGCGAACAACCAACCGAATCCGCCGAGCGGGTCACCCCCGACGGGATGGGGCTCAAGGAGGCTGTCAAGGCCGAGACTTCACGCATCGAGCGCGCGCTCATCGTAAGGGCCCTGGAGCAGACACACGGCAACGTGACCCAGGCCGCGCGCCAGCTCAAGATCAGCCGCAAGTCCATGCAGATCAAGATGAAAGAGCTGGGGCTGAGGGACGAGGGGACACGCTGAATGAGGGGCCCGCCCACGATGGGCGAGACGGTGGCGGCCTCGCGCGCTCTCGCCCTGCTCCTGGCGGTGCTCTGCGCCGCGCCCTCGGCGGTCCGGGCCACGGTGCTTCGCGTACGTCCCCTGGAGGATCAGATGCTCGGAAGCCAGCTCGTCGTGGTGGGAACGGTGACTGGCCAGCAGGCATCGTGGGAGGGCGGGCTCATCGTGACGCGCAGCATCGTCCTGGTGGACGAGATCGTGCACAACAGGCTCGGCAGGACGCCGGAACGGATCACGGTCAAGACCATGGGCGGCGAGATCGGCCGGATCGGGCTTCACTTTTCTGGCGAAGCACGGTTGGTTTTGGGAGAGAGATATCTCGTCTTTTGCGTGGAGACCGGTGACGATCTCCGGATCACGGGGCTCGAGCAGGCAGCCCTGCCCTTGCTCCAGGACGTGTGCGAGCCCACGAGCCCCGACTCCATCGTGGCGTGGATCCGCGAGATCCATGGTGAAGCATGGTGAGGCTCGTCGCGGTTATGGCCACCCTGATCGTGCTTCCCGGACAGGCGCTGGCCTGGTCGCAGGCCACCACGAGTTCAGGCCTCCCACTCTACCAAAAGGAGCAGTGCCACCACGTCACCCTGTCCACAACGGGCGCCGACGATATCCCGGACCCCGAGGAGTTGCATCGGGCCGTCTGGATGGGCCTCGAGGTCTGGAACGCCCCGGCCTGCTCCGACATGCGATTTCTCGACGCGGGTGTCTCTCGGTGCACCGTGCCGGATGTCGCGGACAGGGGCACCCAGGCAACACTGATAGTGTTCTACGAAAACGAGTGGCCCTTCGAGAGCCCCCTCGGAAACCCGTTTGCCGCCACGGGCCTG
>JBFYZU010000282.1:0-4856 GCA_041309365.1 Myxococcota bacterium | reverse complement strand
CGCGAAGGACTGCGCCGACGGCGTGGCGTGCAACGGCGACGAGTCGTGCGACGAGGACGACGACGAGTGCACGCCCGGTACCGGGACGTGCGGTGACGGCGAGCTTTGCGACGTGCTGGCGGACGAGTGCGTGGAGATCTGCACGGGGTGCGTCATCGACGGGGCCTGCTACGGCGCCGGGCAGCCCAACCCCGCGAACGGGTGCGAGGTCTGCGACCCGGACGAGGCCGCGGACGCGTGGACGGACGACGACGGGGCCGGCTGCGACGACGGGCTGTTCTGCACGATCGACGACGAGTGCACGGCCGGCGCGTGCGCCGGGTCGGCGAAGGACTGCGCCGACGGCGTGGCGTGCAACGGCGACGAGTCGTGCAGCGAGGACGTGGACAGGTGCCTTCCCGGGACCGGGACGTGCGGCCCGACCGAGACGTGCGACGTGTTCTCGGACGAGTGCGTGCCGGCCTGCACGGGGTGCGTCATCGACGGGACCTGCTACGGCGCCGGGCAGCCGAACCCCGCGAACGGGTGCGAGGTCTGCGACCCGGACGTGGCCGCTGACGCGTGGACGGACGACGACGGGGCCGGCTGCGACGACGAAGATTTCTGCACGGTGGGCGACGCGTGCGCGGGCGGGACATGCTCGGGCACGGCGCGCGACTGCAGCGACGGCATCGACTGCAACGGCACGGAGACGTGCGGCACGGACGACTGCCTGCCCGGCCTGAACCAGTGCCTGGATGGCGAGGTCTGCGACGTGTTCAGCGACACGTGCCTGCTGCTCTGCCCGGGCTGCGCCATCGCGGGCGAGTGCTTCCTCGACGGCATGACGAACCCCTCGAACGTGTGCATGATCTGCGACACGGACACCTCGACGTCGTCGTGGTCATTGAACGACGGGGTGAGCTGCGGCGTGGACCACGTGTGCGAGGCGGGCGTGTGCGCAGGGGACGTCGGGGCGCTGTGCGGCGCAGCAGCACCATGCCTGGGCGGGCTCGTGTGCGACGCCGAGGCGCCGCTGACCTCCAACGTCGACACCTGCGTGGGGAGCACGAACATCTCCAGCCAGATCCAGTACTACTCGTGGATCGGCGGCAGCTTCACCGCGGTGGGCGACGGCGTGCTCGGAACCGTCGAGATGGCGATATCGGACTGCAACGTGCACATCGGTCCGGACTGGTACGTCACCGCCCGGTTCTACGATGGCGCGGGCGTGGGAGGAACGCTTCTGGGCGAGGTGTCGAGCAACACCCTGGCCGCCGGCGCGAGCTGGGCGACCTTCGACTTCTCGTCTCTCGCCATCCCCATCGTCGCGGGCCAGGCGTACTCCGTGGTTCTGACCAACGACAACGCCCGCTGGTGCATCAGGATGATAGATGGGAACCCGTACCCGGGCGGCACGGCCATCCTCTCGAGCTCACCGAGTGCAAGCAGGGACATGTGCGCGCACGTGAACGTCACCATCCCGGGCATCGAGGGGCCGGTGTGCAGGGTCCCGGCCGGCGGCACGTGCACGGTCGACGACGACTGCGAGACCGGGACGAGCTGCCCCGCCGGCACCTGCATCTGACACCTGAGGACCGAGAAACCATCGAGCGCCTGCTTTCCTGCAGCGCGAGCCCTTCCCGCGCCGTGGAGGATGCTCTCGTCCGCCGTTCCCTCACCGTCCCCGGCTCGCCTCGCCCTTCGGGTCGGCCGTGCATCGCTCGGTGGCCGGAAGGGCGGGTGGAAGCTCTCGTCATCCCTCGAAGCGGATGCTGCGGGCTCGTGCCGGGGCAGCGCACGGGGTCGTGGTGCGGCTCAGGCGCCGGTGCGCTCGAGGTGGGCCTTGAAGCGGATGCTGCGGGCCGCGGCCGCGGCCGCTGCCACGGGGTCGTCCTGCACCAGGACCGCGAGGGCGTAGTAGGGCCACTTGCGGGCGAAGATCGGGTCGAGGTCGAGGAGCTCGTCGGGACGGCAGAGCGCCTCGAGCGTGGCCATGGCGGGCCTGGAGGCCGGCAGGGCGGGGATGCGCAGCGTGAGCCAGGACTCCTGCATGGCGCGGGCCAGGAGGAAGGTGTTAAGCAGGCGGGCCGACGATGCGGCCTGCTCCATGCGCCGGTAGACCGGGCCGAGGCCGTCCCAGGCCGAGCCGTCCTGCGTGGGCGAGGCGGCCAGGGCCCTGGCAGCGAGGTGGATGTCCACCTGCCACTTGGGGCTCGTGCGGTACAGGTGGTGGGCCGCGTGCAGCATGAGGTAGAAGAGCTCGTCGATGGGGTCGAAGCGTCGAGGCGAGCCGTGGGCGTCGTGCGGTGCGACGGCGAGCTCGAGCGAGCCCGGTAGCCAGGCGCCGAGCTTGAAGTGCAGCTCCAGCCGGACGTGCTCGGCGCCGACCGTGCGCGCATAGCCGTGGTGGTGGTGGAAGAGGGCCTGGCGCTCGCGGGCGGCGTCGGTCTCGGGCGTGAAGCCCAGGGCGAGGAGCGCGTCGTGGGCCGCGTCGAGGGCGCCCGGCGGGACCAGAAGGTCGATGTCGCCGAGGGCGCGCCACCCCGGGTCGGGGTAGAGCTCGTCGACGAGCTTGATGCCCTTGAGCGGCGTGTGGGGGATCGAGGCGCTGGTGAAGGCCGCGGCGATGTCGTCGTAGACCTTGCGGTTGACGAGGTAGGAGTAGATGGCTGAGGAGCGGTGGCCCTCGAGGTTGCGGCGCAAAGCCGCCGGGATGCGCGTGCCGTGGATGCGGCCGGCCTCGTCGAGCACGGCGAGCAGGTAGCCGGGCAGGCCGGATCGGCCGGCGAGCCGCCACAGGTCCTTCCACGCGCCGGGCGTCATGTTGGCGAGCGTGTGGGAGCCGACCTTGGCGGCCTGGGTCGGGACGTGCGTGGTGGGCGTGTGCAGGAGCTCGAGAAAGAGCGCCTGCGCCGGGGTCAGCCTGTGGCTTCGGCCGCGCACGGGTCTCAGCGGTGCTTCTCGTACCACTCGATGGTGGCACGCAGGCCCTCGTCGAAGGTCGTGGTGGCCGTGAAGCCGAAGAGGTCCCGGGCGCGCGACGTGTCGAGCATGCGGCGGGGCTGGCCGTCGGGCTTCGTGGGGTCCCACACGATGTCGCCCTCGTAGCCGGTCAAGGCGACGATCTTGCGGACGAGGTCTCCGATGGTGATCTCGAAGCCCGCGCCGAGGTTCACGGGGTCCGGGCCGTCGTAGCGCTCGGTGGCCAGCAGGATGGCCTCGGCCGCGTCCTTCACGTAGAGGAACTCGCGCGAGGCCTTGCCCGTGCCCCAGACCTCGATGGACGCGGCGCCCGACTCGCGGGCGTCCACGCACTTCTTGATGAGAGCCGGGATCACGTGCGAAGAGCGCGGGTCGAAGTTGTCGCCCGGGCCGTAGAGGTTCACGGGCAGCAGGAAGATGCCGTTGAACCCGTACTGGGTGCGGTACGCCTGCGTCTGGACCAGGAGCATCTTCTTGGCCAGGCCGTAGGGGGCGTTGGTCTCCTCGGGGTACCCGTTCCAGAGGTCGTCCTCCTTGAAGGGGACCGGGGTGAACTTCGGGTAGGCGCAGATGGTGCCCAGGGCCACGAGCTTCTGCAGGTGGTGCTGATAGGCCCTGTGGATGAGCGGCACGCCCATCATGAGGTTCTCGTAGAAGTAGCGGCCCGGGTTCTCGCGGTTCGCGCCGATGCCGCCCACGACCGCGGCCAGGTGGATGATCACGTCCGGGCGCTGCTCGGTAAAGATGCGCTCCTGGTGGGCCGGGTCGGTCAGGTCGTAGTCGGGCAGGTCCGCGAGGCCGATGTAGGCTGCGTTGCGGTCCTCGAGCCTGCGCACCAGGTGCCTGCCCAGAAAGCCCTTGCCGCCCGTGACCACGAAGCGGCGCGTGTCGAAGTAGCCCATCAGCGCTCGTCCTTGCCCGAGTCGATCGGGCCGCTGCGGCCGATGCCGTGCACGAGCCTGCGCGTCTCCCCGATGTCGTGGTCCACCATCATCTGCACGAGCTCCTGGAACGTGACCGTGGGCTTCCAGCCCAGCTCGCGGCGGGCCTTGGAGGCGTCGCCCAGGAGGAAGTCCACCTCCGTGGGCCTGAAGTAGCGCGGGTCCACAGCGACCAGGGTGCGGCCGTCGGCCGAGACCGCGTGCTCCTTCTCGGCCTCGCCCTTCCAGGCGAGGCGGATGCCCGCGTGCCCGAACGCGAGCTCGCACATCTCGCGCACGGAGTGCGACTCGCCCGTGGCCACCACGTAGTCCTGCGGCGCGGGCTGCCCGAGCATCAGGTGCATGGCCTGCACGTAGTCGCCCGCGTAGCCCCAGTCGCGCCTGGCGTCCAGGTTGCCCAGGTAGAGGCACTGCTGCAGGCCTTCTGCGATGCGGGCCGCGGCGCGGGTCACCTTGCGCGTGACGAAGGTCTCGCCCCTGCGCGGCGACTCGTGGTTGAACAGGATGCCGTTGCACGCGAAAAGTCCGTACGCCTCGCGGTAATTGACCACGATCCAGTGTGCGTAGAGCTTGGCCGCGGCGTACGGCGACCGGGGATAGAACGGCGTTTTCTCGGTCTGCGGGACCTCCTGCGCCAGGCCGTACAGCTCGCTTGTCGAGGCCTGGTAGAACCGGCTCTGCACGCCTGTTTCCTTGATCGCGTCGAGAAAGCGCAGCGTGCCGATCGCGTCGACCTCGGCCGTGTATTCCGGCACCTCGAAGGACACCTTCACGTGGCTCTGCGCGCCGAGATTGTAGATCTCGTCCGGACGGATCTTCTCGATCAGGCGGTTGAGGTTGCTCGAATCGGTCAGGTCCCCGTGGTGCAGAAAGAAGGTCCTGCCGTGCACGGCCGGGTCGTTGAACAGGTGATCGATGCGGCCCGTGTTGAACGAGCTGGACCGTCGCATG
>JBFYZU010000281.1:0-8658 GCA_041309365.1 Myxococcota bacterium | reverse complement strand
GATGCGCACGTCCCTGTTGCTGTGGTACACGGCGACCCTCATGGAGTCATTCTCCGCGATTCACGCCGTCGTCGAAGATCTCCTTGGCCTGCTTCGGTGTGGCACCTTCGTGGACGATGGCCCGAACGGCCCTGATCATGGACAGGGCATTCGCGTGCTGCCAGATGTTGCGGCCCATGTCCACGCCCACGGCCCCCCTGGCGAGGGCGTTGTCGGTCATCTCGAATGCGTCCATCTCCGTCTCGAGCCTGGGACCTCCTGCGATCACGCAGGGCACCGGGCACGTGGACGCCACCTTCTCGAATTCGTCGCAGTAGTAGGTCTTGACGAAGCTGGCCCCCATCTCGGCTGCGATGCGGCAGCAGAGAGAGAGGTATCGGGCGTCCCTCTTGTCGAGCTCCTTGCCCACCGCGGTGACGGCCAAAACCGGCATGCCGAGCGCCATGCCCTCGTCCACGAGCTCGGACAGCCCGAGAAGAGTCTGACGCTCGTAGGGCGTGCCCACGAAGATGGAGATGGCCACGGCCGATGCGTTGCACCGGACGGCGTCCTCCATGCTCACGCTGATTCCCTCGTCGGCCAGGTCCGGTCCCACCACGCTCACGCCTCCGGAGACGCGGAGCACCATGGGCCTGTCCGTGCTCGCGGGGATCTGGCTTCGCAGTGCACCACGGGTCAGCATGAGCGCATCCGCATGGGGCAGGAGCGCTGCGACCGTGCGGCCCACGTTCTCCAGCTTGTGGATGGGCCCCAGAAAGTAGCCATGGTCCACGGCGAGCATGAGCGTGCGGCCGTCCGGCCTGATGATACGCGAGAGCCTGTTCGAAAGTCCCCAGTCCATGGCATTGCCTCCTTCGCTGCGATCAGGGCACCGGGATATCCAACGGGCCAGAGGGTGTCAAGGCAAGGATCCTGTCAGGACAGAGGCAGCGTGCCCTGGGTGCAGGCCGCCGTCGAGAGGGCAGGGGAGAGGGTGTTCGCCCCCGCCGTCACGCTGGTGGCGTTGAGCCTGATCCTCCCGGCTGCTCCTCCTCCCCCACCTCCGTCGTCGTCGTCGAAGGTGCCCGTCTCGCAAACCGTGGCCTGTCCGTTGACGTCCGTGGAGCTGTCTCCTGCCCCGCCGTTGCATCCTGCCTCCCCGGTCCCGCTCGACACGCCGCCTGCCGCGCGGTTGATGCCGAGAAGCCCTCTCTCCCCGTCCTGTCCACCCGTGGACGTGCTCACAGCGCCGCTTCCTCCGCCTCCGCCGTTCGCGGCCAACATCCCGTTGATGACGATGATGGGAGACTCGAGCAGGATGCTGCCTCCGCTACCCGCGCCTCCGCCACCTCCCTGGGCTCCGCCTCCGTCACCGCCATGCCCTGCGGCATCCACTCCAGCGCCCGACTGGATGGTGATGGACGTCAGTGACACGAGCTCGCACGCCCCGCCTCCGGGGCCACCCATGCCGGGGTTGTCTGCGCCGTTGCCGCCACCGCTTCCCCCCAGGAGGGGCACCAGCTGGGAGGTGCCATAAGCGACCCCGGCTGCGCCGCCGATGGAGCCAGGACCGCTGGCACCACCTGTGCCGCCGAAGCCCGCACCTCCTCCGCCTCCGTCGTCCGAACCGTACCCTTCCGAGCCGTCACCTCCCGCGCCCGGTCCTTCGCTTGCTTGAGCCCCGCCAGGTCCCGGGTACTTGGCCATGGTGGATCCGTCGAAGAAAGCCTTGCAGTTGAGGATCCCCCCGATGTTGATGACTCCCTCCGTGGCCAGCGCGAAGCCGTTGGTGCCGGTCACCCAGACCGTGACCCCGGCGGGTATGACCGCTTCCGTGACCGCGAACACGCCGATGGACGGTGCGCCTCCCCCCTGGGTCACCACCTGGAAGAAGATACCCGAGCCGGAGTGCAACCCCGTTCCTGCTGGTCTTTGCTCCCAGCAAGTGCTCCCGGTACAGGCATTGATCTCACCGGTGCCCGTGTCCACTGCGACGTAGTCCGTGCCCGCGTTCCAGTCCCTGGGGTTGAACGCTCCCGTTCCGTCGTCGACGATGTCCATCCCGATGTTGCTCACGTTCCAGACCGCGCAGTGTGGAGCGGGAGAGCCCAGACACCCCCAGCGACAGGTCGTCGTCGTGTAACCCGAGCCGTCGGTCCGACAGGTCTCCAGGTTGCCCGTTGCCGAGCAGCGTGTCGTGCCAGGGGTGCACACCATGGTGTCGACGCCGGTGTCCACGATGGTATCGATGACGGTGTCGACGCCCGTGTCCACGGGCGAGTCTACGACTGTGTCGATGACGGTGTCGACGCCGGTGTCCACGATGGTATCGATGACGGTGTCGATGCCGGTGTCCACGATGGTATCGATGACGGTGTCGACGCCGGTGTCCGCGATGGTATCGATGACGGTGTCGATGTCCGTGTCCATCGGCGAGTCGATGGAAGTGTCGTATGTCGTGTCGAGCGCCACGTCGGGTTCCGTATCATCGATCAGATCGAAATCCGTGTCCGGGGTACCGGTGTCGGGGAACGCGTCATCGACCACCTCCACCGCCACGTCACCCATCATCTCACCGCCCGTGTCCGGCTGCACGAATCCGTCTGCCCTGCCGCTGGTGTCGAGTGTTCCGCTGCAGCCCATGAGGCCCAGCGCGAGAATGAGTATGGTGGGGATGCGGTTCATTATTGGCTCCTGTGAACGTGCTCCAGTTTACACCATCATCCAGGCTCGGGAAACACCTGCACCGGAGATGACGCCAAACTCACGTCCAGAACGAGGATCCCCGCGTCGTCGTTGGCTCCATAGAGCAGGTTACCCTCGATGATCGCGTGGTTGAATGCACGATCCGTGACGAAATCACCTGTCTTCTTCGAAGATGCGGGATCCGTGACGTCCACGATGACCAGGCCCGAATTGCCCACGAACAGGTAGGCATGGCTCCCTTCGACGAGGACGCCCCTGGTCATGTCGAGCGTTTCGGGATCGAATGCCCCCCTGATCACGGGTGCTGTCGGGTCCGCCAGATCGACAACCAGAAGCCCTCGGGGACCGTCTGCGACGTATGCGGTCGAGCCAGCGAGAAACAAAGACCTTGCATCACCTGGTGTGTCGAGCCTCCCCACGACTTGCGGGGCGCCGTCCGGTGGGAACGAGAGCACCGCCACGCCGGCGAGACCGATGGCAGCCGCCACGATCGTGGATCTTCCGGCCTGGATGTCGAGGATGGCCAGATCTCGCACGTAGCCTCCGGTCGCGGCGAGCCTGGTCACCCTCGGTCTCGAAGGGTCGCTCACGTCGGCCTCCACGACCCCGCTCGTGCCGCATGCCACGAACAGTCGGCCGTCGCCTGCCTGGCATGCATCCATGGCCGCGTGGCAACCGCCCGATGCCGTCCATTCGCCGTCATGCAAGACCGTGAGTTCTCCGTTCTTTGCCTTGCTCGCGTCGACGAGGGCCACGCCCGTGGGTCCGGTGCATGCTGCAATCGACTCGCCTTCCGGCCCGAGCCTCGCGAGGCCCGACACGCTCCCGGGAAGCACCACGCCTCCGGTTCGATGTGGCTTTATGTGGTCCTTGGTGGCCCACACGGCCACCCCGGCCGTGGAACCCGTGAACATGACCCCATCGCCCGGGAGGATCACGTATGTCCGGTTCCAGAGCGGGTCCACGGGATCGGATGCGGGTTGCAACGTTCCGGTTCCGGCCACTGGAACTGGAAGCGGGGCAAGAGTTTCCTCTTGCTTTGCGCCGGTGCCAGGATCGCTCCTCGGGCTCCTGCACGAGCAGAGAAGCATGATGGCCGCGATGAACGCCATCATGAGGGTCGGTCCTCTCATCGGATCTCCTCCCCTGCGTAGTAATGCATCATCTGCACGATGGCCATGGAACAGACATGGCAGAATCCGACCAGGCCCTTGTGGAACATCTTGCAATCGAGCTGGGGACGAAACAGGCCCTTGGCCTTGTATCCGGCCCCTTCGAAGGCGCCTACCGTCGTGGCCCACTTCTCCTTTTCGGGCGTGGGCACCGGGGTGGCCGGGTCGATGAGGTCGTGCCACTTGGCGCTCTCTCGCTTGCCGCCGATCAGTGCCGTCAGGTTGGGTTCCCATGGCTCGATCCCTGGCGGGTACATCAGGTCCTCGTCCGTGGATATGGCGGAGTCGTAGTACTCGTCGCCGAGCCCTGCCATGTGGTGGCCGAACTCGTGGATCATCACGTACTCGTCGTACTCGTTGTCCGAAACGAAGATGGACCACTGGTTATACACTCCGCCTCCGCCGTATCGGCCCGAGTTCACCATGAGGAACAAGACGTCGTAAGGCGCCCGGGCCGCCACCTGCCGCAGCGTCCTCGTATGGGTTACCGTGAGGTATCGGGGCGAGTCGAACGTGTTGAACGAGGCACCCACGAGCGTGTCTCGAAACAGCCCCTTTCGCGGCTCGCTGGGCCCGCTCTGTCGCGAGAAGGCCATGACCCCCCGCAGGTGTATCAGATCCCTGTGGGATGCGAATGGTTCGTGGCTCAAAAGGACGCTGGCGAAGCGGGACATGTCCGCCATCATCTTCGATCGTTCGCGCTCGGTGTATCCCTCGGGTACGATGACCACGTCCATGGCCCTGTCCGGCTCCTGTCCGCCCCCCAGGTCCAGTACCTCGAGATCCGCGTATGGAACGGTCCCATCGATGAGGTGGGAAGCCGGATCTATGGTCAACTCGAAGATCTGCGAGAAGGTGCCGTCGTGCTGCCGTCGGTCGATGTGCAGGACCACCGGCTTTCTGGGCCATGGGAAGCGGACGGACTCGCTCATGGACCGGCGCACTCCAGCCAGCGCTTCCGGGGTTCCTGTCCACTCGTCGAAGAGGGTCGCATATCCGATCGAGAAGATCTCCGTCCCCGTGGAGGCGTCGGTGACCCTGGTGCGGTGAGTGCCGCGGCCGAATGGATCCTTCATGTATACCCTGGTTCCCGGCCACAGGGGTTCACGCGCGAGGCCGTCCAGGCTGTAACCGCTGTCCGTGCAACTTCCCGTGTGCATGAGATCCACGCGCATGGCCTCGTCGGTGAACCACTCGTCATAGCTCACGGCCGACTTTCCAGCCGCCGACGGATCTTGAGGTGTGGCCCCAGCCGCGATCCCCGCTGCGATCACAGCCAGAAGGCCCGTGCGTGTGTTCCTCCTTGCCTGCATGTTCTCTTCTCCTCGTGGTCAGTGCGGGGCGGCCGCAAGCGTTGCCGATCTCCCCTTCTCCTGGCAACGCAGCTCCACCCTGGCTCCCTGGACAAAGGCCCAGTTTCGACGACCGTGCCCGAGAGGCATGCCGGCGAGTGCGGGCACGCGCAAGCTGGCGAGGTGATCCTGCACGACCTGGTCCACGGTCACGCCGTCGGTGCGCGGACGGCACCTGTGAAAGCTGCCCATGACAAGGCCTGCGATCCTGTCGATGGTTCCCGCGTTGCGAAGATGAGTCAGCATCCTGTCGATGCGGTAGGGCGCCTCGTTCACGTCCTCCAGGACGAGGATGCAGCCGGCCAGATCGGGCAGGTACGGCGTTCCCACCAGCTGGTCGATGATCGTCAGGTTCCCTCCCACGAGGTTTCCCACGGCACGTCCCTGCTGGAGGGACCAGAGCCTCGCGGGAGGCGGTCCGAAGTCGTATCCGGGCTCTTCCAGCAGCCTGAACAGGTGATCCACGTATCCTCGAGGCTGCGAGGAAATGCTCGTGACGCTCGGTCCATGCACGGTCGCCACTCCCGCCAGGGCCAGGGCGGCCATGTGGATGGCCGTGACATCGCTGAATCCCACCAGCGGGATGCGGTCCGCGTACCAGCCCTCCCAGCCCATGCCGGAAAGCAGCCTCGTGGCGCCGTGGCCTCCCCTGGCAGTGAAGATGGCCCTTGTCTTCGGGTCCTCTATCGCATTTCCCAGTGTCCTGAGCCTGGTCCGATCTGCTCCGGCGAACAGGCCGTTGCGGGCGAACACGGTGGCCGGTACGGTCACCCTGTAGCGGGTCGCCAGAAGCTTCGTGCCCCGGCGCAGAGCGACCGGGTCGCCGACGGGTGATGAGGGTGCCACTATCACGACACGATCGCCCATGGAGAGCTTCCTGAACTGTGCCTGCATCCTGACCGATGGTAGCTGTCCGTCGCCGGTGCATCAAGGGCGTCGATGGGGGAGAACGCGTCCTTGACGTCGGGGCCAAGCTGGGTGATATGTACGCCAAGGAGTCCGGATCATGGCGCTGATGGAGATCAGGATCTACCCCGACCCGGTTCTCAGGAAGGTCGCGAAACCGGTGACGCTCTTCGACGGTGAGCTCGAGCGCCTGGTGTCCGACATGGCGCATACCATGTACACATCGCCGGGCGTCGGGCTTGCAGCGCCCCAGGTGGGTCTCAGCGAGAGGTTCTTCATCATCGACATCACGAGCCCGAGGAGGGAGAGCCTGCACGTCTTCGTCAACCCGAGGATCGTACACAGGGAAGGCGCGATCACCTGGGAGGAGGGATGTCTCTCGTTCCCGGACGTGCGGACGGATGTCGATCGCTCCAGGTTCGTCAAGGTGGAGGCGCAAGACGTGAAGGGTCGAGCCTTTGCCCTGGAGGCCGAAGGGCTCATGGCCGTTGCGATCCAGCACGAGCTCGATCACCTCGATGGCCGGCTTCTCATCGACAACATGTCGATAATCGACAGGGCCCTCCTCAAGCGCAAGATGACGAGGCAGGCCATCGATTCTGCCAGGTCCGGTTAGGCATCGCTCGTCATGACACGAAGCGTTCTCAGGACCACCGCCGCCGTGCCGCTGCTGTGGGGCCTCCTTTCCGGGTGCGACAGGGGGGGGCAGGGCGCTACCGGTCAGATCGACATGGATATCGGAATAGAATCGCTCGCGAAGCCAGAGCCGTCGCTCCCTGCCGTGGTCGTCGATCCCGACGACCTGGCCTTCGGCGAAGGTGACCCGCTTGCAGGGGCAGGGGGTCCGAATGCCGCAGATCGGTCCGGTCTGCAATCGGATGATCAGGGGCCCGAGTTCACGGTCAAGGGCTTTCTGAAGAGCGTGGATCCGGACTCCGGGTTGGTCGTCCTGGACCAGTTGCTTGCGGATGGGCACCGTCACGACGTGCGATTCTGGACGGATGGGCAGACACAGATCGGATGGAGCAAGGCTTCCATGAAGATGGGTCTTTCCGAGATCCCCAAGGGGGCCACCATGTACGTCACCTACCAGGTGGCTGGAGAGGGAATGGACAGGCGGAACCATGCGAAAAAGATCATCATTCCAGGAGGCATGGAGGATGTGGCCAAGATGATCCTGGGCGATCCCGAGAAGCAGTCCTCTGCACAGGAGAAGCATCCGAAAGCGCCCAAGAAACGCTGAGAATCAGGGTCCAGACGCACGACTGAATCTCCAATTCTCCGTATTCATTGCAGTTTTCTCATGCAACGTCGATTGACAAGATCGGGTTCCGGTGTTATTGGTGCGCCCGTTGACCACTGGTAAACACTCCAATCGAGTGTTCGCACCGGATGTGGCCAGAGGGGAGAGCACCATGGAACCCAAGGATTTCTACAGGCAGAACGTGGCTTTCATGAAGTACATGTACGACCTCACCATGAACACCTGGAGCGCCATGTTCGAGTATGGCGAGAAGATGATGGAGTATATGGCCGGTCAGGGCGGGTCCACGAACGGTGAGCAGCGCAAGTTCATGCGCGAGTGGCTCGAGAACGGGCGTCGCGCTCGCGAAGAGTTCAGGCGCACCATGGACGACGGCTTCGATCGTCTCAGGGATCTCTACGAGTAGCAACCCATGGAGAACCGCCCGAACGGGCGGGGGGCATCAAAGTGAAGGGCAAGACCTACGACCAGCTCGAGGTGGGTGAAAGGGCGAGCGTGACGAGGACGGTCACGGAGGCCGACGTCGTCATCTTCGGAGGCGTGACCGGCGATCTCAACCCGGCTCACGTCAACGAAACGTACGCCGCGGCGTCTCCCTTCAAGGGACGCATCGCCCACGGCATGCTCGGTGCGGGGTACATCTCGGGCGTGCTCGGGATGCACCTCCCTGGCCCAGGAACCATCTACCTCAAGCAGACGCTCGAGTTCAAGGCGCCGGTGAGATTCGGTGACACGATCACGGCCACGGTCGAGGTTGCGGAGAAGCTGGAGAAGGGCAGGGTCCGACTCACCACCACCTGCACGAATCAGCAAGACACGGTCGTGATCGCGGGGGAAGCCACAGTCCTGCCACCACGATAGGACCGACAGGCCAGGCTCTACCCGTTCGCTCGGAGTGAGCGGACAGGCAGAGGTATCGCTCGGAGGAATGCAGATGGATACGTCCGAAACCATGAAAGACATGTTCTCGTCCTGGATGAAGTGGCAGCAGAGGGCATCGGACATGTGGGGCAAGGTGGCGCAGAACGTGCCCAGGCCTCAGACCGGCTGGCCGTCCGGCTGGCCGTCCGGCTGGCCATCCGCATGGGCTCCCGCGTCCTTCGGCAGTCAGGACATGATCAGGGAATGGGTCAGGATGTCCAACGACCTGTTCCACAGGTTCTCGACCTTCCAGGCCCCGGGGGTGGGAACCGAGACCGCCGCAAAGAGCGCGGACGCCATCAAGGTGTACTGGGCACTGTACGAGTACTGGACGCAGCTCGTGAAGCACAGCGGTGTG
>JBFYZU010000280.1:0-2912 GCA_041309365.1 Myxococcota bacterium | reverse complement strand
CGAGGAGGATGAAGCGCCATTCGCGGCTGTCGGTGACCCTGCGCAAGGGCTGCTGGGGATCGTTGCGGTCCATCCCATGACCGAGGTGGCGGCCCGTGATTACCTCGTCAGGTCGGGCGCCGGCTGGTCCATCGCTGAGGAGCTCCTCCACAGCGGACGGATCCAGGCCGTCCGCTACGGGCGGCGAGCCTATCTGCGGGGGGCGCATGGTCGTGATCCGGCGGCCATCCGGGCGGATCGCGCGGGTGCCCCAGACGACGGCGGCGTCGCGCCGCCCACGAACGAGCTGGTCGGCATCGCCGGCCAAGACGAGGAGGCACGGTGATGGATGTGCATGGAGTGACTGACCTCGCGGCCACGGCCCGCGCCCTGGTCGCTCCCGGCAAGGGGATCCTTGCCGCGGACGAGTCGAACCCCACGATCGAGAAGCGCTTCCGCTCGATCGGCCTCGAGTCGACGGAGGCCAACCGGAGGGCCTATCGAGATCTGCTCTTCAGCACCACGGGGATCGAGTCCTTCATCAGCGGGGTCATCCTCTTCGACGAGACGATCAGGCAGTCCGCCGACGACGGGACCCCGTTCCCGACGCTCCTGGCAAGCCGGGGGATCATCCCCGGTATCAAGGTCGACCAGGGCGCCAAGCCGCTCGCGGGCACTCCCGATGAGAAGGTCACCGAGGGACTCGACGGCCTCCGCGATCGGCTCGCGGAATACCGCGAGCTGGGCGCGCGGTTCACCAAGTGGCGAGCCGTCATCACCATCGGGATCGAGGCCCCCAGCGACTACGCCATCCGTGTCAACGCCCACGCGCTGGCCCGATTCGCGGCGCTGTCACAGGAGGCTGGCCTCGTCCCCATCGTGGAGCCCGAGGTCCTCATGGACGGCGAACACTCCATCGAGCAGAGCTTCGAGGCGACGTCGCGGACACTCCACGCCGTTTTCGCCGAGCTGGTCGCGCAGCGGGTCCGCCTCGAGGAGGCGCTGCTCAAGCCGAACATGGTGCTGCCGGGCTACGCATGTCCCGCGCAGGCGTCGTTTGGCGAGGTCGCCGAGTGGACGCTCCGGTGCCTGCGGCGCCACGTCCCAGCCGCGTTACCGGGGATCGTCTTCCTCTCTGGTGGCCAGTCCGACGAGGATGCGACCGCGCACCTCGACGCACTCAACCGCTTCGAGCCCCAGCCGTGGGAGCTGTCCTTCTCCTTCGGCCGAGCCCTCCAGGCGGCTGCGCTCAAGGCCTGGGGCGGATCCGCAGCGAACGTCGCCGCAGCCCAGGATGCCTTCCGACACCGAGCTGCCATGAACGGCGCAGCGCGGGCTGGCGCCTATGCCCCGGACATGGAGCACGGGAAGGGGTAGCGGGCTGGCACGGTGCGAAACGAGGGATCACCCGGCGGCCGGGTGCCTGAACCAGGCCGCCCGGAGGAGCGATCGCTCACGCTGCTTCGTCACGGACAGAGCACGTGGAACGCTGAGAACCGCTTCACCGGGTGGACGGACGTTGACCTGTCTGACACTGGGGTGGCGGAGGCACACAGGGCGGCGAGACTCCTGCAAGAGCATGGCCTCGCGTTCGATGTCGCCTTTTCGTCCGTCCTCAAGCGGGCGATCCGCACACTGTGGATCATCCAGGACGACCTCGACCGGATGTGGATCCCAGTCCACCTCAGCTGGCGCCTGAACGAGCGTCACTACGGGGCGCTGCAGGGCCTGGACAAGGCAGAGACCGCGTCAAGGTTCGGCACCGAGCAGGTGCACCGTTGGCGGCGTAGCTACCGGACCCGGCCACCCGCGCTCGAGCGTGGCGACCCTCGCCTTCCTGGGGGCGACCCGCGCTACGCGGGGTTGCGACCGGAGGACGTCCCCCGGTCGGAGTCGCTGGAGGACACCATCGCTCGGGTCATGCCCTACTGGAAGGACTCGATCGAGCCCAGGCTGGACGCGGGCGAGCGAGTCCTCCTCGTGGCGCACGGCAACAGCCTCCGTGGACTGGTGAAGCACCTCGACGGGCTGGATGACGATGAGATCGCCGCGCTCGAGATCCCAACCGGAGTGCCCCTTGTGTATCGGCTGGATGCGCGCCTGCGACCCATCGGTCACGAGTACCTCGGATGGCCATCCTCGCCCGGTCGTGGGACCCCCTCTGCCTCGATGGAAAGGTCAGTGGAGGCGCTCCACCTCATCCACGAGGCTGCCAGCCGCGCACTCGATGGCGGCCTCGTCGATGTCGATGAGTGAGGTGACGATCGGGTCAATGCCAGCCCCAGTGGCGTGGTCATAGGCACCCCTGCCCATCCCGCCGGCGATCATGACCGCGCAATCCCCGATGACGCCGAGCATCGTGAGGTGCTTGCCGCGCGCCGCGGGACCGGTCCCGTGAGCTTCGCCCTCCGGTTCGTCCTGGTGTGGTTGGTCAGGTTGCCAGTGCGGGGCGGTCTTGTCGCGGAGCTCGCGAGAGACGATCACCCCGTCCTCCACCGTCAGCACGGCGTACATCCTGGCTCGTCCGAAATGTCGACTGATGGTCTGCCCGTCGTCGGTCACGAGTGCGATCTTCATGCTGTCGTCCTCCATCGTGGTCCCGCTGCGGACCTGCTCTCCCTTTGGCGGTGCCCCGAGCCAGGCCGAGGTGCTCATCGAGTGGACAGCAGGGGATGATGATGCCTGACGACGTGCCTGATCCCATCACGTTCGAGGCGCGATGGATGCTCCTCGACGCACTCGGGATCCCCGCTGCCCACACCGAGCATACCGTCCTCGTCGGGCCCTGCGCCTTCCACCTTCTCACCGAGGAGGTCGTCCTCGGGGTGGCGCACCTCACGAGACAGCAAGCAGGATGGCGGTCGGAAGTAGTCACGGAACAGCCCTAACGACTGGTATGATTACCACATGGATATCGGCATCCGCGAAGATCG
>JBFYZU010000279.1:0-3046 GCA_041309365.1 Myxococcota bacterium | reverse complement strand
GTGACCTGGCAGGCAGCCCACGACTACTGTCTCGGGGCCGGCAAGACCCTGCCCACGGAGGCGCAGTGGGAGCGGGCAGCCGCCGGCACCGGGGGGCGCGAGTACCCCTGGGGCGACGAGGCTCCCACGTGTGCCCACGCGGTGTTCTTCACCGGAGCTCGCTTCTGCGAGCAGTCGCCCATCGATGTGGGTTCCCGGCCCCAAGGAGCCACGCCCGAAGGGCTCGAGGACATGGCCGGCAACGTGGCCGAGTGGGTGGCGGACCTGTACGGCCCGTACCCGGCCGGAGACGCCGTGGACCCGCAGGGGCCGATCGCAGGAACGTACCGGGTCGTGCGAGGCGGAGGCCATCTCGAAGGGGCGCAGATGCTGCGTGCCCGCGCCAGGTGGGGGGCGGATCCGGCGTTGCGCTCGGGCAACGTGGGCTTCAGGTGCGCCTACGTGGCCGCACCCACCGACGGGGCCCTGCGCGGCACGCTCGTGCCTCCCGCGGACGTGGGACGCGAGCCGGCGGACAGGCCCCTGGCCCCGCCCGTCCCGGGTCCCGCGACGGCCGCCGCCGACCTGGGCCAGCCCGTTGCGCTCGTGTCCATGGCCGGCAGCCTGTACGTGGCGGACAGGTCGGCCGGCAGGCTCTTCGAGATCCTCGACGTGGGCGCGGTCGTGGAGGTGCCGCTGGATGGCCCTGTCTCGCCCTGGGGCCTCGCGACGGACGGGACGGACCTGTTTCTCACCGACGACGCCAGCGGAGACGTGCTGCGCATCGGCGCGGACCACGCGGTCGCCACGCTGGCCTCTGGCCAGAACGCCCCGCGCCACGTGGCGGCCGACGCGGGCGAGGTGTACTGGTCCACGGACGACGGCATCATGGGGTACACGGAGGCCGGCGGCATCGTGCTCGTCGCCGAGGTGACGGGAGTCACCGGCCTGGCCACGAGCGCCACGCACCTCTTCTTCACGTCCAGCGGCGGAGCGATGCCCGCCGACGCCATGACGGGCCGCGTGCCGCGCGACGGAGGCGAGGTGGAGGTCATCGGGACCTACGGGGTCGATCACTACCCGACCGCCGTGATCTGGGAGCCTGGCTCGGCCAGGGCCTTCATCCTGCACCGCAAGCGCGCATGGCCGGCGGACGGGCACCTGAGCCAGTGGGCCGAGGGGATGTCCTACCCCATCACCTTCGCCTACACCCTGCCGGACCCCGGCCCGGGCATGTGGCACGGTCAGAGCCTCTACTGGGCCACGCAGACGACCCTCGTGAGCATCCAGGTCGGGCTGGACACGACGTACGAAACGGTCCAGCCATGGACGCGGTGCGCCGGGCTCGTGGAGCACGACGGCGCGCTCCACTGGATCGACTCGCAGGACGGCCGGCTGTACCGCGCGTTCGCGTGGTGACGGATCCCCCTGTTCAGCAGCACTCGTGAGCATATAATCAGCCGTCGCTTCGACAACCCATCCGCAGGGGGGCCTTCAGGGCGTGGACCTGGGCCCCCGGGAGGAAGACGTGGACAACTTCTACCGGGACAACGAGGATCTGAAGTTCTACGTCGAGAAGTGGATCCGGTGGGACCCGCTGGTCCGGCTGACCGAGTTCGACTTCAGGACGAAGGACGCACCGCAGAGCACCGGCGACGCGATCGAGCTCTACGTGAGCGTGCTCGACATGCTCGGCGAGTTCGCGGCGAAGGAGATCGCTCCGAAGGCCCGGCAGATCGACACCGAGCATCCCTGGATCGAGGACGGCGTGGTGCACTTTCCGCCCGTGCTCGAGAACATCTTCTCGAAGATGAAGGAGCTCGAGGCGCACGGCATGTGCGTTCCCCGCTCGCTGGGCGGCATGAACTGCCCGTTCACGCTGCTTCTGTGCTGCATCGAGATGATCGGCCGCGGCGACGTGTCCGTGGCCGCGCACTTCGGCTTCCACGGCGGCATGGCCATGGCCACGCTGCTCATGTCCGTCCTCGAGGGCACCACCGAGTTCGACCGCGAGCGCTTCGAGATCAAGGACACGAGGTTTCGCAAGATGATCGAGGAGATCGTCGCGGGAGATGCCTGGGGATCCATGGACATCACGGAGCCCGGGGCGGGATCGGACATGGGCGCCATCCGGGCCAGGGGCCTCATGGCCCCCGACGGCTCCTGGCGCGTGACGGGCGAGAAGATCTTCATCACGTCGGGCCACGCCAAGTACCACTACGTCATCGCGCGCACCGAGGACGCAAAGGGCGACGACGCCCTGGGGGGCTTGAAGGGCCTGAGCATGTTCCTGGTGCCCGCCTTCGAGGAGAAAGACGGCGGGCGCGTGAAGCTGGCTCGCTTCGAGGCCCTGGAGGACAAGCTCGGTCACCACGGGTCGGCCACCGTGTCGGTGAGCTACGACGAGACGTTCGCGTACCTGGTGGGAAAGAGGGGCGAGGGGTTCCGCTACATGCTGCTCCTCATGAACAACGCCCGCGTGGCAGTGGGCTTCGAGTCTCTGGGCATCCTCGAGGCGGCGTACAGGCTGGCTCGCGACTACGCCGCCGAGCGGATGTCCATGGGAAAGACCATCGACAGGCACGAGATCATCGCGGACTACCTGGACGAGATGAAGACGGACATCCAGGGGCTCCGCGCCCTGGCCATGGCGGGCGCGTACCACGAGGAGACGTGGCAGAAGATGAACCTCGTGCTCACGTTCGTGCCGCCGGACGACCCCGGGGAGCGCGGGCGGCTGGAGCGCGAGATGAAGGTCCACAGGCGCACCGCGCGCGACCTCACGCCGCTCATCAAGTATGCGGGCGCGGAGAAGGCCGTGCTGCACACCCGCAGGGCCATCCAGATCCTGGGGGGGTACGGCTACACCACCGGGTTTCTCGCGGAGAAGCTCTTGCGCGACGCGCTCGTTCTGCCCATCTACGAGGGCACGAGCCAGATCCAGGCGCTCATGGCGATGAAGGACAACCTCACCGCCGTTCTCCAGGACCCCCGACGGTTCGCGCGGGCCCAGGCGAGGACCCTGGTGAAGGCCAGCTCGTCCAAGGACCCGAGAGAGAGGCGAGTG
>JBFYZU010000278.1:0-7030 GCA_041309365.1 Myxococcota bacterium | reverse complement strand
CGACTCGGGGACATGGTGGATATTCGTCAGGCCCGTCGGTGCGCCCGGCTTCGAGTGCCACACCTACATCCTGAACGCCTTCACGTCCCAGGGGTGCAGATAGAGTTCGCCACAGGAGTGTTCGCCAGGCCGATGTCACGTTCGCACACAGCACCGCGCGCTCGTGCCCTGACGGCCATCTCGGGTCTGCTCTTCTCCGGCTGCGCGTTTCTCTTCACCACCGACCCGGTTCCCAGGCCCGATGCCACGGCAGACACCCTCGACGACGGCCTCGACGCTGCCGGCGATCTCTTCGACCTGCCCGACGTCGACGAGGACACGACACTTGATGTCGTCACCGACGACGACCTCGACGTTTTGGCCGACTCGCCCATCGACACGGGCGACGACACTTTGCCCGACACGACGTCCGATGTCGACCTCGACACCGTGACTGACTCGCCCGCCGACACGGCGATCGATGCGGATCTCGACGCAGTGACGGACACCGCGGAGGATCTCGCCGGTGACGACCTCGATGCGTGGCTCGATCCGCAGGACGACGAGGCAGATCTCCCTGACGATCCCCCGAGAGACGATTCGCCCGCCGACACCGGGCCGGACGACACGGATCCGCCGCTGCAGGTGCCGCTCTCCTACTTCGACCTGACGACGGATACGGACGCCGACACCGTACCCGACGACGCGCCCCTCCTCATCACGGAGATCCAGGCCAACCCGGTGGCGGTCGGGGACAGCCAGGGCGAGTTCGCCGAGGTGCTCAACATCACGGGCTTCGACATCGACATCTTCGGGCTCGAAGTATCGGACAACTACTACACGTTCGACGTGGCCTCATCCACCGTCCTGCCCGCTCATGGCTACCTGCTCTTCGGCTTGACGCCCACGGCCGGCGCGAGCTACGGCGTCCCCTCCGGCAGCCCCGACTTCCTGTACTTCGAGGCCAACTTCACGCTCTCCAATGCGGGAACGGATTTCGTGCTTCTCGAGTATGCTGGCGCGACCATCCACAAGGTGACCTACGAGTCGGGCTCGCCGGCAAGCCTCACCAGCATCCCGGATGCTCCCGTGGCGGGCCGCTCCTTCAACCTGGACCAGTCGTTCCTCACGGGCGCACCTGCCACTCCCGTGCAGTGGTGCGTGACACCTGCCAGCCCGTCGTTCGCCTACAACACCGTGAGCACGGTCAACGACTACGGCACTCCCGGCCACGTCAATTACGACTGCCCCTGATCCCCTGGCGATCGAGCATCTATCGTCCACCCGCGGCCTGCGAGGACGAGCGTGGTCCGGTCAGTCCGGAGCCGTGACAGCGGTCGATGCCGGCTTTTCGACCTTCTCCGGCTTCGGAGCCGGAGCCTTCTCCGGGACCTTCTTCGTTGCCGGGGCCGGTGAGGGAAGAGGATCCGGAAGTGCCGGTTTGTCCTTGTCCGTGGCGGCTGTCGTCGCTGCAGGAGCCTGCGGTGAAGGAGCGCCGGCCGCCTTCTCGATGGAGGCGAAGATCTCGTCGATGATGCGCTCGTTCTTCGCCGAGTTGTCGTCCTTCGAGGGGTACGAGAACAGCACCTGGATCAGGGCATCAGCGCCGAGGACGTAGTACACCCTCTCGAACGTGTCGCCGAGATCCGCCTCGAACATGACGAACTGCCCTGCAGCGGTCTTTCCCTTCTTCTTTCCCGGCAACGTCACGATCCTGCCCTTGGCAACGATGTAGTCGGCCACGAGCTGCGCTCCGAGCGCACCGTCGAGGCTGGCCTCGGTCCCGTCGAGGATCCTGACCCTGCGCACCGTCATCCCCACGGTGCCGTCCTTGCTCGTCGCCTCGAAAAACAAGCCGGGATCCGTCTCGGCTGCGTCGCCCTTGCCCACCACGGAGGCCTTGTCGAATGGCCTCAGGCTGAACCCCGCGCCTTCGAGGGAGATCCTGTCGCCCAGCCTGGGGAGGGCCTCCTCGACGCCAGCCGGCTTCGGCGTCGAGGGCTTCTCGGCGTCGGTCGTGGCCTCGATGGACCCGTCGCCCTTGGTCACCTGGGCTGCCACGTCCTTCTCGGGCGGTGGCTCCTTGCTCTTCTTGTACTGCATGTAGATCACCCAGCCCACGAGCGCGGCCGCGATGACGCCGTAGCCAGCGTAGGTGATGATCTTGCGGCGCTTCTCGTCCTTCTCCCTCTTGGCCTTCTCCTCGGGGTTCTCGGCCTTCTTGACGGACGAGGGGCCGGAGTAGTCCGAAGAACCGCCGTCCTTGAGCGTCGCGCCACAGAACTTGCACTTGGTGGCGTTCTCCGCGTTGAACATGCTGCAATCCGGACATTCCTTCATGATGGGACTCCTGTTCGTGGGCTGGGTCGGTAAGCTAGTCGTCACGAGGGGGGTGCGTCAAGCCTCGGAAGTGTGCCCGGGCGGGAGGTCGCGCAGGTACTCGATGTAGCCGGAGTTTTCCCGGATCCAGTCGTGTACGATCCGCTTGCCCATGAGCTTGTAGATCACGTTGGCCACGGAAGGCGCCCCGAACCTCTCGATGACCCCCCCGGTGATCCTGGCCAGGGCGTTCACGCCAGTCTCCAGCCCGTCGTTGAGCGCCCGGATCACGCTATAGTAGTCCTCGTAGGTCTCCATGGCGAGCATCTGCAGCTCGTAGGGCCCGATGCGCGCCGGCCTGAACACCACGTGCATGGCGTCGTAGTAGCGCCAGTCCCTGTGCAGGAGCCGGCCTTCGGCCTCGAGCCTGCGAAAGAGCGGGGTCCCGGGGAACGGCGTGAGCACCATGTACTGCACCGAGTCGAGCCTCTCCTCGTGCACGAACCGGCCCGTATCCCCCGGCACGCTGGCATCGTCCGCGTCCGACCCGAACATGAACATCCCGTGCACCCGGATGACGTGGCTGTGGAAGCGGCGCACGGCCTGTCTCACGTCGCTGGCGCTGATCCCCTTGTGCATCTCGGCGAGCGCCCTGTCGTTGATGGACTCGAAGCCCACGTACACGCGCCCGCACCCGCTGCGACCCATCTTTTCGAGCAGGTCCTCGTCCCTGGTCACGTCCGCCCGCACCTGGGCGTTCCACCAGCGCATCGCACCCCTCTTCTTGTGCAGGATGCCGTCGATGATGGCATGGGTCCTTCTCTTTCGCGCCGCGAAGTTGTCGTCGTAGATGAAGACGTTGGGTATGGTCACCCTGTCCAATTCCTCGAGCACGCGCTCAACGCTCATCGTGCGGTAGCGCTTGCCGAACATGGCCGTGACCGAGCAGAAGTTGCAGTCGAACGGGCACCCCCTCGACAGCATCACGGGCTGGACCTTGAGAAGGTGGCCGTTCACCAGAAGCGACCAGTCGATGAACGGGAGCTCGTCCAGGTCGTCGACCGGGATCCCGGCCACCACGGGCTCGCTCGTGCCGTGCTCCACCAGGTCGAGTATCACCTTCTCGCCCTCGCCCGTGATCACGTGGTGAGCGTGCTCGAGCGCCTCCTCCTGCATGAACGCCACGTGCGGCCCGCCCATGAGCACCCGGCCCGAGGGGTTGACCTTCTTGAACATGTCGGCCAGCTCGTAGCCCCTCTGCACGGTGGAGGTGAGGCACGACAGGCACAGGACGTCGGCCTCGAGGTCCGCCTGCTCGAGCCTGCGCCCCAGCAGGTCCTCGTTGATGACGGTCACGTCGTGGCCGGCATGCGCGAGGATCGTGCCCAGGTACATTGGGCCCAGAAGGGGCAAACCCACGTAGGCCGAGAACACGTTGGCCAGCACCGCGGAAGGCTCCACCAGGAGGACCTTCGAGCGCCGTCCGTCGACGCGCACGGGAGTCATCGCCCACCTCCCGTTCCAGCGCCGTCGCCTCCATTCTTGCGTCTCATCCAGGTCACGAGCAGGATCCAGATGCCGAACATGACCAGGGACGAGGGCCAGAGCGACGGCCGGATGCCGAACACGAGCGTGAACACGACTGCCATGGTCACCATGAAGGTCCCCGTGAGCCACAGCACGCTGCGCGCGCGCCTCGCGTGGATGGACGCCAGCGCCGAGCTCACCCCCAGCAAGGCCACGAAGGCCGGCCAGGCGCGTGCCAGGATCCCCCACGACGAGAAGTTGCAGACGAAGAAGACGACCGACACGCCCATGAGGTACGAGCCGATCCCCATGAGGACCAGGTCCCCCTTCCCTTTCCTGTAGAACAGGAGCACGAGCCCGACCCCGGTGAAGGCCGGGAACACGGGCCAGAACCTGTGGACCCCCTCGAGCACCCCGAAGTTCTCGAGGAGCAGCATCGCCCCCACGACCACGGACAGCACGGCCAGCACCCTGAACTCGCCCCTGATGAGCCTGCCCACCTCCGGTCTGGCCGGCGCCTGCGGCCCCTGCACCGGCACCACCCGCAGCCGGCCGGCCTCTCGCTTGCCAGCCTCGACAGGCTCTCCTTGCCCCGCGGCCCTCTTTGTCTCGGCATCCGTCGTCATGGCCCTCTCCGTGTGCGCGCCTCGATGCACGCATATTTATCGATATCGCGATGCTGTCACGGGTCTGTCACGGAAGATCAGCTGAAGACGACCAGCGCGAGGGACGTGACCACCCACCTCCCGCCGACCCGGGCGAGGTCCACCTCGTACATGGCAGCGTCGGCATCGGAGCGGTACAGGGTCATGGTGAACGAGGCGCTCTGCCCGGCCTCATCGAGCTCGACGAACCCGAGGCCGCCCTCGCCCGGCTGCGTGCACCCTGCCGCATCTTCGGCATTGCCGGACAGCGGACAGCCGAACGTCAGCATCGCGGGCCCCGGGAGCCCGAGCGCGCGCTGCAGCTCCCCTGCCCTCTCCTGCGTGACGCCGAGGACCACCGACGTGTAGCCTGCGTACTGCAGGCCCACCGCCGGCGGGCCCACGACGAACAGGGGCTCTGCGCTCTCGCCGAAGCCCACCAGCGCGAAGAACGCCTCCATCAGCGCCTCTGCACGAGTGTCCGCGGCCGCGCTCCCAACGGGCTTGCCGAGCGGAGCCGGGTCCTTGGCGTCGGCCAGCCCGTCCTGGTCCGTGTCCTTGGCCTTGGCCGATGTGCCCAGCCTCGACTCCACCAGATCGCCGAGCCCATCCTTGTCCGCGTCGCGCGCGAGCAGGCCCAAATCGAGCACCGTCTCCGTGGGCTTGCCCGTGTCCGGCGCGTCCGACGGGTCGACGTAGCAACCCAGGCACTCTCTTTCCACGCTCTCGAGCACCAGGTCGCCGTCCCCGTTCTTCTCGAGGAACTGGAGCTCGATCTCGCCTGCCACCGTGATCCCCGTGAACCAGGGCCCCTGCACCTCGTCCTCGTGAAACCTCACGAGCCACACGTCGTTTCGCCCGCCCAGTGCCGGCGACGTGTACGCGAGCCACTGTCCGTCCGGGCTCGCCACGGACTCGGAAACCGCGAACGGCGTGTCCGAGTCGGGCTTGCACCCCGCCTCCGGGACCACAAACGGCCCCTGACGGCCGAAGCCCGATCCCGGCGACGGGCACAGCCTCCATCCGGCCGCTGTCCGGGCCATCCGCTCCTTGCGCCACGCATCCATGGACAGCGTGGCCTGCTCGTGCCCGCCCGCAGCCAGCCTGCCCAGCGATGCGTACGCCGTGCTGCGCAGCAGCGGGTCGAGATCGTCGTCCACGATCACCCGGTCCAGCACGCCCACTGCGTCGTCGCTGTCCGACGCGCCCAGCGCCTTGATGGCCTCCCACACCATCCTCTGGTGCACGCTCGCCCACGGATCGTCGTCCTGGGGCACGGCCATCTCGACGAGGCCGGCGAGCAGCCCTGGCCCTCCGGGATCCGGCATGGCCTCGAGCCAGCGCGCCAGAAGCAGGCCGGCCACCGCGGATCCCTCATTCGCCATGTCGGCCAGCGCGTCGAGCGCCTCGGGCCCCAGCCGCTGCACTTCCAGCGATGCCGCCTCCCACGGCACGAACGGCACCAGGTCCGCGAGCTCGTCGACGAGCAGCCTCGCTGCTGCCTTGGGGGGCACCAGGTCGCGCTCTGGCGTGCCCTCCTGGACGAGGTCCAAGGCCACGACGGCCTCCGGCGTGAGCAGCACGCCAATGCCTCCCCAGAGCAGAGCCTGTGAAACCGCCTCGAACCCCAGGAAGAAACGCCGCACCTTGCCCGAGCCCGGGTCGAGGACCACGAGGTACCCTCTGAGCGGGTCCGGCGCCGATGGGACGAGCACGATATCCTCGCTCGCGGTCAAGGTGGGCGTGACATTCATGCCTTGCACGAACTGGACGTCGCCAAGATCGCGTGACCACAGTACATTTCCCGACGCGTGGTCAACCGATCTGAGGCTGCCCTGCGAGGCCACGAGGAGCAGGTCGCCGCTGCCCACCACGCTCTGCACGCTCGCCTCCAGAGGCGATGTCCAGGATGGCGTCACGCTCCCCGCGGGGTAGCCGGCCATCGAGCCCGGTCCCTGGACGACGACCGTATCGCCTGCCACCACGAGAGGTCCGAAGGGCTCCGGCGCATCGCCCTTGCCCATCTCCTTTCGGTCCGCCAGCCTCGTGACGCGCATGCAGTACCCTGCCTCGTTCCCGTCCTCCCCGGGATCGCAACCAGGGGACACCACGGCGTGCAGGTAACCTCGGACCACGGCGAATGACGCGTACAGGCCCACGTACTCGATGCGCCACAGGACGATCCCCGTGGCCGTGTCCACGAACACGATGCGCGTCGTGACCGAGCCGCAGACTGGTCCCGGCCTTCTCTCCAGCGTACGGACGCCGAGCACGGAGTCTCCGATCAGGATCGCCTCTCCGTCGGGTAGCCCCTGGACCTCGATCTCCCACAGCCTCGCGCCATCGGCCGCATCGAGCCCCACGAGCACGTCGCCCGAGCTCACCACGAGCCTCTTGCCGTCGAACGCGGGGGTGAGGCGGAACGCGCAGAACGGGCACTGGGGTATGGACGCTTTCCACACCTCGTGCCCGTCGCGCACGTCCACGGCAATGACGGTGCCCTCCCTCTCGTCGACGATGGCCACGAGGTGGCCGGCCTGCCCGAGCACCGTGCCTGCCGG
>JBFYZU010000277.1:0-28742 GCA_041309365.1 Myxococcota bacterium | reverse complement strand
CATCCACCACCATGCCATCCGACTCGAGGACCAGGATCTTTTTCACCTTGGATTCTCCCTTGTGGTACAGGTGCTTACCCTGAAAGGACAGGGGTCGGATTATAGTGGAAGCCCAACCGGATGTAAACATGACGACAATGGGGGCGTTTCATGCCTTCTTACCGAAAACCTTCTCCCAGGAGCGCCAGAACGGGCAGATCCTGCCATGAAGCGTCATGATCCTTCCCAGGACGCTGTCCGGTTCTTCACGGGCAGATCGGCAGATCGGGCACGCATCGCATCTCATCGCCATGCGCCTGCGGACGAGAAGTCGCATCTCGCCCATCGAGCGAACGAGGGGACTGACGAGATCACGCCTTCTCATCCTCCGCCTTCCCTTAGCATCGAGAGTCTGACTCATCATCCAGACTTGAACTTTTCGTCCCTGTACTTATAATGTCAACGGTTTTTTCGGGGGCCTATAGCTCAACTGGTAGAGCTCCCGGCTCATAACCGGGTGGTTCCAGGTTCGAAACCTGGTGGGCCCACCCTGGAAGTCGAATATGCTCGCTCATTCATGTCATGTTCCCGATGTTCTGGCCCGCAGCCGGGGAGAGGGTTTTTTCCGGCGGATAAACAGAAGAACCGTGAGGTAAGCCCAGTGCGGCAGCAAATCGCCCTTCTCGAACAGCTACAAGACATCGACATCAACATCCTGGAAATCGAAAACAAGCTCAAGAAGATCCCGCAGGACCTGGCGCAGGTGAAAGCCCAGATGGAGGAACTCTACGAGAAGATCGAGCGCGACAGGACCACGCTCAAGGAGGCAGAGCGCTGGCGCGTGGAGCACGACAAGGCCATCACGATGCAGCAGGATCTGCTGGCGAAGAGCAAGTCCAAGATGGCCTCGTCGAGGAACGAGAGGGAGGCGAACGCCGCCCAGCGCGAGATCGACACGATCCGTCGCGCGCTGAGCGAGAGAGAGGAGGAAGCCATCCACATCCTCGAAGTCGTGGAGCAGACGCGCGAGAGCATCGCCCAGAAGGAGGAGATGTACGGCAAGCTCCAGGATGCCTTCGGTGCCATGGAATCCGAATCGCGCAAGCTGATAGACGGCATGGAGGCGGAGCGCGACAGGTTCGAGACGGACCGTAAGTCGCTGGCGAGGAAGGTCGAGCCAAAGAACATCGACCTGTACGAGAAGATCAGGGCACGCAGGCCCAGGGCCGTGGTCAGGGCCGACAAGGGCACCTGCTGTGGCTGCCACATGATGCTCCCTCCCCAGATATACAACCTCCTGCAGCGCCAGGACCGCATCCTGCAGTGTCCGAGCTGCTTCAGGATCGTCTACTACGTCGACTCCTCCCGGGATGACCGGGAGTGACGATCGTGGGGAGGGCCCAGGACGAGAGCCGGCCGCTCGAGCCTGTCCAGCGACGGAGTCTCGCGGACGACATCGCCGACCGGATCCGTTCGCGGATCTTCGACGGGACATACAGCCCTGGCGAGAAGCTCCCGCCGGAACGCGAGCTCGCGCGCCAGCTCAAGGTCAACCGCGGCTCGCTGCGCGAGGCACTGAAGAAGCTGCAGCACCTGGGCCTCATCCGCATCCGCCAGGGGGACGGCACACGCGTCCTGGACTTTCTCAGCAACGCGAACGTGGACCTCATCAAGTACCTGTTTCTCGAGAGCCCACTGGACCGCCACAAGCTGCTCACGGATCTGATGGAGGTGAGGACCCACACATGCACCCTCATCGTGAGACTGGCCACCGAGCGGGCAAGCCGGCACGACATTGAAAAGCTGCGCGACCTGGTGCAGCAGAAGAGGGATGCGAGCGACGGGATCGGCCGCGGAGAGGCGCTGCTGTTCGACTTCGAGTTTTACGAGAAGCTCGCGCAGCTCTCCGGCAACATCATCTTGTCGCTCACCATCAACTCGGTCAAGCCTCCCTTCTTCATGTTCCGCCCCGTGCTCGTCAAGCTCGTCCCGGCCCTCGAGCTCATGTTCGAAACGCATGAAGCCATTATCGAGGCCATGTTGCGCGGCGACGCCGACGCGGCCGTCGAGATCTCCCGTTCGTGGCTCGAACGCGGCGCCGACCTGTTCCTCGAGTACCACAAGCGGATGCGCACCGACGAGGCACCGGGCCTGGAGCCTCCTCACCACGCTGAATAGCCGCCTCGCATTCACCGTCCGAGCCGGGGCAGGTGCAAAGCACGGGCAATTGCCCTATACTGACAAAAACCATCAGACCAGTGAGGACACCGATGCTGCATCGCGCCAACCTGACTGCCTTCGCGGCGGCGACTCTCGTGGTTGGACTCTCGGGCACGGCACACGCACGGGCCGTGGAATTCTACGCTGGCGGTGGTGGTGGCTACGAGTGGTTCAACCTCAGGGCCCTGGACTACAGCAAGCTTCTTTCAGTGGACGCCGTGGAGGTGGGTTGCGACCCGACTGCTGGCAGCTGTGACAGCATCTCCTACGACCCGCCCATGGACAAGTACAAGGGATCGAGCTTCATCTACGACGCCTACATCGGCATCAAGCTGGCGTCGTTCGTGCTTGCCGTCGATTACCGTGGATCGCATACGATGGACTCCATCAGCTTCAGCCAGTTGATGGGCGAGTTCACCTTCTTCATCCCAACGTCCAAGGTGAAGCCCTTCTTCAGGCTGGGGGTCGGCTACGTGTGGATGACGGCCAGGATCGACGACACGGATCCGAACTACGACCCCATCGCAGAGAACCTGCGTGCACGGGGCCTCGGCGCTCGCATCGGAGGTGGCGTGGACTTTCGGCTGGTGAAGTTCTTCAGCTTCGGAATAGGAGTGGACGTGGGGTTTCTGTACTTCAGCAACAAGAACGGAAAGAGCTTCGGGATGAACACCGACCTTTTGGCCAGGCTGACCTTGCACGTCTGAACGGCTCAGGCCTCCAGGACGCGCTCGACGATGTAGGTGGGAACCCCTTCCTTCGCTTCGAAGGCCTCGGAGAAAACAAGAGCTTCCTTGTGCGAGAAGAACGGTCCGATGCGCACGCGGTAGAGGATGCCCCGGCTCTCGGAGCTGGCCTGCACGAGGAAAGCCTTGTAGCCGGCCTTGCGCAACTGCTTGACGTACCCCGCGGCCTCGTTCTTGTCCGAGAACGAGTTCACGTGCACCGTGTAGACTCCCTTGCCGGCGATCTTGGGCAGGGCAATCCGGGCAGGCTCCTCGAAGGCCGTTCCCGATGGTGCGCTGGGGAGGTAGAACGAACCCGGGATCGACATGTCGTCGTGGCTCGACATGGGGATGGGCGAGTCGCCGCTCACGGGCATGGGCGCATCGACGTCGTCATCGGCCGCCCCGCTGCCTGCACCGTCATCGGCCCCTGCCAGGAGCTCGTGGTAACGCAGCGACCCCGGCTGAGGCACTGCAAGGAGCTGGTCAGCTCCGGCCGGCTCCACACCCTCGTCGATGAGATCCGCGAGCGGGTCGACGGTGGATGCCTCCGCGCTGGCCGGCTTGCGCAAACCGATGTACAGACCCACGGTGAAGATCGTCATCCCGATGACGATGCCCGTGGCGAAGATGATCGAGACCTTCTGGCGATCCACGCTGATGGGTTTTCTGGTCTTGATCCTGTCCAGGTCCCTCATGTTCTCCTCCTTGGAGCCACATCATCTGACTGATGCTTACATTGTAATATCAGGTACTACCAAGTGTCAAGAAACGACCCAGGGAGGGACCCAGCCCGGGCGCAACGGGATGGGCAGGTCCAGGTGAGCATCGAGGATATGGATGATCAGCATCCCGGACCGGGCTTCAGGATGAGCTCCATGGACTCGGAGAAGGTGCCGAAGCCAAGCCGCTCGTAGAGCCTGCGCGCGGGGTTGCCCACGGCCACGTTGAGCACCACCCGGCCGTAGCCATGTGAACGGAGCCAGGCGATCCCCGCCGTGAGCAACAGCGTGCCCACCCCCTGCCCCCTGAAGACAGGTTCGACGTAGATGTCCGTCACTGAGCCGGCTGGCCTCGTGGTCATGAGCGAGAACCTGGCCTGGGAGAGCAGCACGAAGCCCACGATCTGCCCGTCGCACTCGGCCACGATGACGGCCCCCTTGCGTACGTGGCTCGCCACCAGGCTGGCCACGTACTTCTCCGTCTTGCGACCGCGAGCCACATCGGATCCGTAGATCCGGCGGTGCTCCTCCAGCAGATCGAGGCTCATTGCCTCTATGGATGACCTGTCCCGACGCGTGGCGGGACGCAGGAGGACCTCCCGGTTCACGTGACCCTACTCGACCAGCGTGGCGCCCTTGGGCATGCTGAATGTGAACTTGGAGTCCTTGACTCCCTTGTTGGTCTTGACCTTGGAGAATCTCATGCTGTTGGTGTTGCCCGAGGAGTCCACGATGATGGTCCGCTCCACCTGGTGGGACATGGCCACGACCATGAACAGGAGCTTCTTGTACTGAGTGGTGGGCTTCTTGGGCACGAGCTCGAGCACGAGAAGCCCCTTGGCCTTGGCCTTTTCGTTCTCGACGAGCTTGTAATCGAACTCCTTCTTGAGGTCACCCTCGCCCATGAGGAAAGCGATGGCGGTGGGCAGCTCGCTGTCCGTGAGAGGCTGCTTGTAGACCTGGTGGGCCTCCTCCTCGTACACCCACAGGGTCTTGCCGTCCGACACGAACAGCTTCTTGTTGGGCTTGGTGTACTCCCAGCGCATCTTTCCGGGCTGCTTGATGTAGACCTTGCCGGATGACTTCCTGGTTTCGTCCATCAGCTTGTTCTTGTAGACTTGGTCGAACGAGGCTTGGTAGTCCTGGGTGTCCTCGTACAGCTTCTGGATGGCATCCACCACTAAGGTGGCGGCGGGCTGGGTCTTCTCCGGCTTCTCATCGTCTGGCCCGGTGACCTTCTGGCCCTTTCCCGTCTGCGCCAGCAACCCCCAGCCGAGAAACCCTGCGAGCATCCATGCGGCGATCTTCATTGGTATCTCCTGGCCACAGCAGTGACTGTCTACCCGTTGGACGGCGGCCGTGCAAGGCGGATTTACTCGGCATCGGCCCGGCTTCACAACCGCCCGGGCCTGTGGGATATTCGAGCCGATGAAACCCGAGGCAATCATGCACCTTTTTTACGGTGCCCTCGTGTCCGTCATATCCGCGTCATGGCGCCATGCCCATCACGACGAGATGTTCGTTGCACTCTACGGACCGGATCGCCTGAGACCCTTCGACAGGGCAGCGCGCGAGATAGCGCCTGCCCTATCGACCTGCCTGGGTTGCGGCGGCTGCGAGAATCTGGGCTTTTCGCCAAGAGCGCTCCTCGTCGCTGCCCGTGACCTTACGGCCCTTGGCCTGGTAGACGCCCACATCCAGGCTCTGGCATCGCTCGATGAGGGCACGCTCGCTCGACTCGAGCAGTCCTGCCCGGCAGCCATTCCGTTCTCCCGGCTCGCGACGCATCTTGGCTCCCTGGGTTCGTAGCTTGACACCCGGACGTCTCTGGGATAGAAATCGCCGGTTGCCGATCCCGGGGATGGGCAGGAACAAAGGCTAAAATGGCGAATCATCCATCAGCAGAGAAGAGAAACCGCCAGATGATCGTGCGCCGCCAGCGCAACCGGGTGGTCCGTGGAAGGATGCGCACTGTCATCAAGGCTACCCTCAGCGCGCTCGAGGAAGGAAAGACCGAGGAGGCCCGGAAGCTGGCCACCGAGGCCACGAGGCTCATCGAACGGGCGTACTCCAAGGGCGTGCTCAAACGCAACACCGCGTCCCGGCTGATCTCGCACCTGGGTCGCAGGTTCAGTGGAGTCAGTGCCTAGAGACGGGATGACCCGTCCGGTCATCTTTCCCTTCTCTGCAGAGTTCCGCTATCTCGTAGTCCTCCTAGCGGCCTCGCACGCAGTCCCGATCGGGTGCAGCCTTCGCTTCGGCAGTGCGGGCAAGGACCCGTTCGTGATGGGTGTGTCGGCCAAGGACAGCTCGTGCACTCAAGATACAGGATGCCCGGGCCAGATGTCCTGCTGCGCCGGCAGGTGTGCCTCATGCTGCGCAGACCTCGACTGCCCAACTATCGACCCGTGCAGACCCGCCCGGTGCATGGATGGCGCATGCAGAAACGACGCTCCTTTCTTCTCTCCTCGAATGGGGGCATCCATCGAGGCCACCGAAGCTCCAGCCCACGTGATCTCCATGGGTTCGCTGGCGCTGGCGGCACTCGACCGAAGCGTGCTCGTGGCAGATCTGGCGGATCCCGGGGGACCGCGCATCGCCGGATCCCACGCCCTCGACGGCAGGATCCTGGATCTGTCAGGCGACGGGCCGCTGATCGCGGTGCTCGTGGATCCCGACGGCCCGGAAGGGATCGAGATCGATCTCGTGGACCTGTCCATCGGGCCCTGGCCCCGGATCACGGTGGCCGCCACCCTGGAAGATCTCAGGGCAGCGTCCCTGTCGGGGACGCTGCTCGCCGCCCTGGCGCCCGGCGTGCTATTTCTCGTGGACGTATCGACCCCCGCGGCCCCGGTGACGCTGTCGCGGCTGGACATCCCGTGCACGGATCCGATCTCGGCCGCATCGGGCGGGTACCAGGTGGCCATCGCCTGCGGGGATCAGGGTCTGGTGATCGTGGATGCGGTCGATCCCACCACCCCCGCGGTCGAAGCCATAGTGGCCGGCGAGGAAACGTCCATGGTGGCCGGCACGGCCGGGGCATGGGTCGCCCGGTCCAGATCTGGGTTGGCCCTCGTGCGCGTGCAGGCGGACGCACCTGCGTCGATCCTGGATGTCCCGGCGCAGGTGCGTGAAGCGCGGCTCATGGCCTTCGACGGACGGCTGCTCGTGGCGGCAGGCGAGACTCAGACCCTGGTCGCCGATCTGCCGTCCGGCGCAGTCTCGGCGCTGACGCTCGTCGGCGTGGCGTCCCATGCTCGGAATGGCCAGGTGCTCGTGTCAGGACAGGCATCCCAGGGCGCCGTGCTGGAGCTCGTCCGCGTGCTGCCATCCTCTCGGATCGAGCCGGTGTCGAGCATGCCCCTGTACTGGTTCGAAAGCGTCGCGGACACGGACGTCGACGATTCCCGGATGGTAGTGGCGTTCCGCGAGGGCGGTGTGATGATGGGGGACGTGTCATCCCCTTCGTCTCCGCACGTGATGCACTCCCTGGTGACCGGTGACCACCTGGAGCGTGTGGCTCTGACCAGCTCCACGGAGATGGCCCTCGTGGGCGAGGACCCAGGGATATTGCTGATGGACGTCCCGGATCCGTGGTCGCCGCCCATTCAGCGCCGGTGGACTCCCGGAGGAGGCGGCCGCGCGCTGGACGTGGCTGGCAACGGTGCAGCGCTCCTCGTGACCGACAGCGAGGGGAGCCTCATTCTCCTGGATCACCAGGGTGTCGAGCACCCGCTGGTCCTGGAGCGACGCGCGCTGTGCGGCCCTTCCACCATCCTCGACATCACCTCCACTTCCGTGATGACCATCGGAACGGGCGCCGGCGGATTGCGCTGCGTGCAGCACACCCCAGTAGAGCTCGGAGGTCTCGGTCTGGGCGAGCCTTCCATCGCATGGACGGTGTCGAGCGGCGTCGTTGCCGCCCACGATGGCCTGGTGGCCGATGCCCTGGACGGGTCCATACGGGTTCGCGGTCCCGAAATGGGGGCTGGCTCGACAGGCGAGGTCTGGCTGGATGGGGTTTCACCCGAGGCCATGGCATGGTCGGGGGATCTCCTCTGGTCGGTGGGACCGGACGGCCTTCAGGCGATGCGCTGGAAGGATGGACGCCTAGGGCTGGTGCTGAGCACGGCCGCTGAGCGAGGCAAGGGCCTTCCGTCTTCGGCCCATCGCCTCATGCCCATCCAGGGAGGCTTGGCCGCGATCTTCGACGACGCGGTCGCGATCGCCCAGACGACTCCCGTGCCCGTACCCGTGGCCCGGGCCGTGACTCTGGCAGCACCGGTGCGCAGCGCGTCGGCATTGGAAGGCCTGCTCGTGATGGCATTGGGACCGGCAGGCGTGCTGGTCTGGGATCGTGGAACCTCGCCTTGGACCGTGACCGTCGAGAGTCGTTCTTGCGCCCGTGCCGCGGTCCGCGCCGACGACCGGATGGTCGTTGCAGGGTGCCACGGCGGGATCGAGGTGGACGGCGAGCCAGTGAGCCTGCCCGTGGGCCTCTGCGATGCGCTCGTGACCGGCAAAGATGCGCTATGGGCACGCTGCACGGACGCGGGCGAGGCTTCCTGGTACACGCTCGATGTGGCTTCGCGCACCGGCCGAGCCATGATGCCCGCTCGTGGCTCCGGGGCGGCCGCGGTCTCGGGCAATGTCGTGGCCGAGGTGGGACCGGACGGCGACCTCGCGCTCGCGCGGGACGATGGCACCGGCAGCAAGGCGACAGGCTCGTGGCAGGCCGGCGAGTGCATCGACCAGGTTTCGGCCTTGCCTGGCAATGGAAGCTTCGCCGTGTCCGCGGGACGCACGGTGATCATCGTCGCCGCCCCGATCACCAAGCCTGCCGCGATCATGGGCCGGGTGGACACGGGACTCGAGCCTCCCCTCCTTCTGGCCTCACGCGGCACCACCGTCATGGCAGCGGACAATCGAGGCCGGCTGGCCATCGTGAACGCCGTCAAGCCGGCCAAGCCGTTGCTCGTCAAGGTGCTCGATACGGGGCTCGCATCTCCGGCTCACATGGTCGCCGGACAGGACGCCCTGGGCGACTTCGTGATCCTCGTGGATCCGGAGGGCGATGCCGTGAGCGCACGGCCCGAGGACGGCATCGTGGATGCGTTCGAGGCCATGCCCCGGCCACGCTTCATGGCCGGGTCGGGTGAGCATGCCTACATGGCATCCGACCAGGCAGTGTGGCGCGAGGGAGGATCCGGGCTGATGCTCGACGGACGGATCACGGGCCTCACGGTCAGAGACGGGTTGCTTCTCGCACAAATGGTCTCGCCCCACCGCATCGAGATTCTCACACTGGATCCCGAAGGCGATCCGCAACGGGCGTCGGCCGTGCACTCGCCGGAGCCGATCCTCGGCGCGGCCATCACGGGATCTGTAGCCTGCCTGGCCAGGGGGACTAAAGGCCTCTTGGTGGTGGACCTGCGCGACGTTGCGTCCCCTGTTGCGGCAGAGCCGATGCTGGAGCAGCAAGGCGCCCTGGGCGTGACCGCCGAGCACATGACATGCAGGGTCCTCACGTCCGATGGGAACATTCGGACCGTGAGCGTTCTGGACCCGGCAAGCCCTCGGCTCGAGCCCGATGCGCTGGGCATGAGCGTCGGAGTCGACCACCTGTGGGGCGCAGGGGACATCCTCGTAGCCGGTGCAGGCGCCGACCTCTCTTTCATCTCCGTCGACCACATGGGAGGGATCTCTTTGGCGCACGACGTCGAGCTTCCTGCTCCGGTCCAGGATCTGGTGATGCGAGGCCAGTTGGCCGTGGCTCTGTCGGGAGGCTCGATCTTCGCGCTCGATCTCGGTGACGGATCGGTGGCGCCAGTGCTCCTGGGATGCGTGGATCTCCCCTTTCCCCTGGCAGGAGCCGGTATCGTGGCTGGCGGCCTGCTGGCGGCCTCGTCCACCAGGCTCCTCGTGCTGGACGCGGCCTGCTTGCCTGTCGATTGACGACATGTCGTTCAAGTGACAGGTCCGGACAGGCATGTCATCACACAGAACTGTCTTGTGCACCATGGTTCACGCGACATCGTGAAGGACCCGGAAACCAGATCGAGCCAATGTCTCCTCTTTTATCAACGATAACAATACGTTGAACCCCAGGACAGATTTCCAGATGGATCCCGGGAAGGCCTGACACGTCCAAGAAAATGAAATGGCACGTATCTTGAAGGTGTGATGAGCATGGACTGTTTCAGTGACAGCAATATCCCGGAGCCGAGGACCACGAGTCAGGCCGAGCCGAAGCTGACCACCTTGCCCCACATCTACGCGGGGATCATGGTGAACAGCAATCGTCCCACGCAGGCCATGAAGGCATGGGTCCGCCACGTGTACCGCACCCTGAACAGGAGGCGCTACTGCCCGACCCCGGTCATCGCCCCGGACCCCCAGCCCTGCACCAACTGACCTTCCCACTGGCCTCGATGTCCAAGGATGATCGAGCACCCGGCGGCCGGCTTCCACGCCGCGTTGATCGATGGATGAGAGCTCCACTCGTCGGGGGCATTCTACCCCGGATCCCCCTTCCCGGATCGCCGATTCCGATCCACTTGCCCGTTTCATGCCAGAATGCAAGCAAGCGCGCCGAACAGGGGATTGGAGAAATGAAGAGGGATGGAAGCGCCCTCGGCCTGTATCAGTCTTCCACGACCTCGAGGCTGTCGGATATGTCCTCGACCTCATCCACGACGTCCTGCTCCTCGATCTCGGTGGCGCCTCCCGTCGGTGAACGGACTGGCTCGACCTTGCGAATGCCCGTGTCGTCTCCCTCGAGATCCTCTGGCGCTCCTTGCTCCTCGTGGGCCTGGTGCACGAGGTTGGCCGCGATGCCCGCGTCCAGCTCCTCGGAGAGCATCTTGCCTCGTGTGGCGATGGCCTCGTCGTGCAGCTTGCCGATCACCAGGTTGGCGACCATGCGCACCGGGCTCACCGGGCTCACGCCGATCTCCGCGGGCAGCTCCACGTCCATGCGCGCCTCGCCGAAGTCCAGCTTCACCGCTGCTCCCTTCTCGCCGTAATCGTAGACGATGGCCTCACGGATGCGCAGCACCTTCCAGAAGTAGATGATGGCCCGCATGGCCTGGCACTGTATGGAGTTCGGGTGGTTGAAGTAGATCTTCTTGGCGAACGGATCGTCCACCGCGCAGATCTGGTAGGTGCGTCCTCCGATGAGAGGCGAAACGGGTGGTATCCTGCTCGCCTCGGAAAAATCCAGCGCGTGGGCCGCTTCCTTGAGCTTCTGGAGTTCCTTCATCCCGGTCGACGTCCGCCGATTTTATACCTCGTTTTCCAGGATATGGATAGCCCCTGGCGCCTTGCCGAGCGGCCTTCGCGGCTCGTGCGGATCACCTGTGGTAGGGCTCGTTGTGGAGGATGGTCGTTGCCCGGTAGATCTGCTCCAGGAGCAGCACGCGGGCGAGCCTGTGAGGCAGGGTCATGGGCGAGAGCGAAAGCCTCTCGGACACGAGCGCATCGATCCCGGAAGGGAAGCCCTCGGCACCCCCGACGAGAAAGGCAAGGCTGCCATGATGCGACATGAGGGCGTCGAGGTGACGTGCAAAGGCCCCGGAGGTCAGGGTGCGCCCACCCGCGTCAAGGGCCACCACGTGAGCTCCCCTCGTCTCCCTCTGGATCCTGGCGAGGAGCGTCCTCGGGGCGCGGGCCTCGATCTCGATGGTATCGATGCTGACGTGGCGGCGGATCCTCTTCATGTACTGGTCGCACAGGTCGAGCACGCCGGGATCCCTTAACCGCCCGATGGCGACGACGGTGAGCTTCAGTTCTCTCCCTCCGCGGGGACCTCGATCCGGTCAGCGTCGAGCCACAGCCCCTCGAGGTCGTACGTCTGGCGGGTCTCGCGGAAGAAGACGTGCAGGATCACCGAACCGTAGTCCATGAGGATCCACGAGCTGTCCGCCTCGCCCTCCACGCCGTACGGGATGATGCGCTTCTGCTTGAGCCTGTGCTCCACCTCGGAGGCGATGGTGCTCACCTGACGCTCCGAGGAGCCGGAACAGACGACGAGGTAGTCCGTGTAGTCCACCTTGTCCGACACGTCGATGAGGACCACTTCCTCGGCCTTCTTGTCCAGCGCTGCCTCGGCGATCTTCAGTGCCAGAGTCTTGCTCTCGATGATCCTTGCCACTTGCCTCGTCCGTCTTCTTGCGGGCGGTGAAATGCCGCCCTCACGTCGATCTCTAGTACACGGAATGGGGCCTGGCAAGAAAATGGAAGAGACGAGATGAGAGAGGGATGCTGGCCTCGAGGCACCAGGTGCCCTATTATCGGACATCTTCCATGGCTGACTCGAAGCATCGGCTCGGCGCCGCATTGGTTTGTACGCTTTTCGTCCTCTCGCCGTCCTTGGCCAAAGCGGTGCAGGACCCTTCCCTCTCGTGGCACACGCTGACGACGGAGCACTTCCGGGTGAACTACCACGAAGGCCTTCAGGCGGTGGCCCTGAGGGTCGCAGCCGCGGCCGAGACGGCGCACGCCCGGATCACGCCCGTGCTCGGCTACGCGCCGAAGTACAGGACGGAGATAACGGTCACCGACGAGACGGACGACGCCAACGGGTGGGCCCTCACCGTGCCCTACAGCCAGATCCGCATTTTCGCCACGGCGCCATCGGACACGAGCACGCTCATGGACTACGACGACTGGTATCTGGGCCTCGTGATCCACGAGTACACCCACGTGCTGCACATGGACACCTTCGGCGGAATCGCCAGCGTGATCAACGCCATCTTCGGCAAGATCTACCCACCCAACGCCATCCAACCCAGGTGGATCATCGAGGACCTCGCCGTGATCCAGGAGAGCGAAGAGACCACCGCGGGCAGGCTGAACTCGAGCCAGTGGGAGATGATGATGCGCACCGCCGTGCTCGAGGACGAATTCCTGCCCATCGACGTCATCGCCATCGGCCCTCTGGGATGGCCTCACGGCACGACCTACTACCTGTACGGATCCTACTTCCTCGACTGGGTCGAGGACACATACGGCGAAGACGTGCTCTCGCGGATGAGCCACGCCTACGGCAAGGCCCTTCTTCCCTTCGGCATCAACCGCGTCATCCGCGACATCACGGGAAAGACCTGGATCGAGCTGTACGACGAGTGGTTCGATCACGCGAGCGCGACCTTCGGCGCCCAGCGCGACGAGATCGCGGCCTCGGGCATACGCCAGGGGATGCGCATCACGGACACGGGGGAGGTGGACCTTTCCCCCCGCTTTTCCCCGGACGGCGAGAGGCTCGCGTATTTCTCCGTGGACGGTCACGACCGCGCGGCCATCCTGCTCTTGGACATGGACGGGCCTCTCGATGCTCTCGACGAGCACGAGGCAGGATCCCTGGACGGGTCTCATGCCCAGCCGGGCTCGTTCGAACCGCGTCGCGTGCTCGAGACCACGGGTCAGGGCGCGGTGGCCTGGACCCCGGACGCGAAGGGGCTCGTGTTCGCCCGCAGCGAGGTGTTCGAGAACTGGTACGCCTACCACGACCTGTTCTTCGTCGACCTCGAGCACGACGAGATCCTGCGCCTCACCGAGGGGGGTCGCTGCAGGCAGCCCGACGTGTCGCCACGCGGCGACCTCATGGCCTACACCGTGAACGGCGCGGGCACCTCCGAGCTGGCAGTGGCCAGCGCCGGGCCGCACCCCGAGCCGCTGTGGAAGTACGACGCAGGGGAGTTCGGCCAGATATACTCTCCCCGATTCTCCCCGGACGGCAGCCAGCTGGCCTTCAGCGCCTGGAGCGAGGGAGGCCGTCGCGACGTGCGCGTGCTGGACATGGACACACGGGAGATTCGCTCCGTGACCTCCGACCGCTTCATCGACTCCGGACCGGTCTGGGACCCCGGCGGGCGGTGGCTCTTCTTCAGCTCGGACCGCACGGGTGTCTTCAATATCTGGGCGCAGGACCTCTCGGACGGCTCGCTCTGGCAGGTCACCAACGTGACGAGCGGCGCCTTCGAGCCGGAGATCTCGCCCGACGGAAGGACCCTCGTGTACGTAGGGTACCACTCGGCCGGATACGACCTCTACGCCATGCGCCTGGATCCCTCGAGTTTCACACCTGGTGGGCAGACAGCCGAGGACAAGCCCGAAGTGGATCTGTCCTGGACCCTGCTCGATCCAGAACCTGTGCCATCGCGCTACAACCCGCTCAGAACCCTGCTGCCTCGCTACTTCATGTTCACCATCATGGAAGACGGGTACGGCCAGTCTCTCTCTCTCTCTACACCACGGGTGCGGACGTGGCCGGGCACCATCTCATCCTCGCTTCATTGGACATCGGCATCGAGGGCCGCACGCGCGTGGGCTACAACATCGACTACTCGCTCCTGATGCTGCCCTTCGACATCACGGTGAGCCACTCGCGGACAATCTCCCCCCGATGGGGGCTGCGCATCGACGACGAGTGGAAGACCTGGCCCGAGCTCCGCTACACGGGCAGCATCTCGTTCTCGTTCCCGGTCATCCGCGCGGACTGGGCGCAGTTCTTCACCCTCTCGTACCGGCTGGCCTGGATGCAGAGCGACGACCCCCTCGAGGTGCCCATGGACCCCAACGCCGCGCTGCCCCACCTTCCCGACCGCGGCTGGCTCTCGGGCCCCACGTTGAGCTGGTATTTCTCCAATGCCTTCGGTTCCCTGTACGGGGTGAGCACCGAGCAGGGCGTCAACCTGTGGGCGAGCCTGCACGCGGACCTGCCATCGCTGGGAAGCGACTACACGGCCGTGACACTGAACTACGGCGCGGCCGCATGGTTCGAAATGCCCTGGCTCAGACACCACGTCATCGCCGTTCGCCTGGCGGGAGGCTACGCATGGAGCGACTTCCAGCGCCGCGGCTACTTCGCCGTGGGGGGGTTTCCCCGCGAGGACATCCTGATGGATCTCGTCAACCAGATCCGCTGGCTCGGGGTGGCATTGCGAGGCTACCCGCCCGGGGTCGAATGGGGCGATCAGTACTACCTCTTCAACTTCGAGTACCGGCTGCCCGTGCTCGACGTGTTCCGCGGCATCGAGACAGCACCATGGCAGCTGGACCGTATCTTCTTGAGCGTGCTCTCCGATACCGGGGCCGCGCTGCCCCGCGCGCGAGCCAGCTGGGAACAGGTGCTCACCAGCGTGGGGGCCGAGGTGCACATCACCATGAGCTTCGGGTACTGGGAAGGGGTCGTGTTCAAGCTGGGCTACGCCCGGGGCCTCATGAAGGGCGGCATCAACGACTTCTACATGGTGCTCGGCTCGCCCTTCTGATCGCCTGCCGATGGTCTTGAGCCAGGCAGGCGAGGATGGTAGATTGCACTTCTCACCAACCGGAGGAGAACCATGGTTTCAAAGAAGGTCGTGAAGAAGGCCACCGCTCCCAAGAAGGCCACCGCTCCCCAAAAGGCCACCGCTCCCAGGAAGGCCACCGCCCCCAAGAAGGCCACCGCCCCCAAGAAGGCCACCGCTCCCCAAAAGGCCACCGCTCCCAAGAAGGCCACCGCTCCCAAGAAGGCCACCGCTCCCAGGAAGGCCTCCTCCTCGGCTGCATCCAGGGCTACGGTTTCCGCACCGGCCGTGCCCCTTCCCACCACGGGAGCCGTACTCGGCGCCATCTTCGCCCGCGACCCCCGGGGTCTGGTGGAGGCCCTCGACAAGGTGGACTGGGAGAGGATGGGCCGCTACCTGATGGGATACGACTGGGTGGCAGGCCACTGGTCCCACTTCGACTGGAAAATCGTGCTCTCCAGGCTGGACGCGAAGGCCGCCAAGACCGCGGCAGAGAAGGTCCGCGATGCCAGGGCCTCGGGAGACGTTCGCAAGCTGGCGCGAGCGCTTCGAGGCCTGGACTGGAAGTCACTGGTCAAGGACGCACCCCTCGGAGAGATGCTCTGGTTCGGGCAGGTCATCGAGCTCGTCATCTCGCTCTACAACCTCGAGAAGACCGAGGTCGTGTGCCCGGCCTGCAGGCTGCCCGGCCGCGATCTCTTCGGCAGGCTGTTCCAACTGGAGCGCGAGATCAGCGGGCGCATCCCGGCGCTGTTCTGCCCCTACGAGGGAGACGGGCAGCAGTGTCCGCCCGATCTCTCGGCGGACTCCTGGACGCGCCTGGACGACCTCACCGGCCAGGACGGACGAGCCATTCGCACCGACGGCCTGCGCGACCGGTGCATCACCGCCGCCAAGCTGGGGTTCGACATCTCCGAGGTGCCAGAGGGCGGCGGATGCGTGATCATGAAAGAGGAAGAGCGCGAGTTCCTCCACAAGCAGCACGCCGGCCGAATACCTGCCGAGCCGGCATCCGACAGCGGCGAGCTCATCGTGAGCCTCACCGGTTTCAGGGCCACTGACAGGGTCCAGATCGTCGCGTCGGGATACTACGCCCAGGGTGAAGGCCCACGCAGGCCCCTTGTCATCGACTGGGATCTGAACACGACGAACTCCGAGGTCACGTTCCGTCTGTTCGATCAGGACGGAAAGCCAGTCACGGGCGACAGCAAGTTCGTGACCATCGACTGGATCGCAGCGACCCGCTGATCCTCTTCGACGCCCATTCCACTTCAGGAATCGAGAGGTGCGAGCGATCCGATGAGCCTCTCGCGCTCATTGCGCACCATCAGGATGTCCTCGGCGAAGTGCTCTGTGAGAAAACGTCCCACCTCGATCTGGCTCAGGACGATGCCCTGTTTGTGCACGTAGTCCATGACGGCGTCGTGGAAATCCTTGGCGGACTCGTAGCGCTGGCCGGGGTCCTTCCTGAGGGACCTTGCAAGTATACGGTGCAGGCCCTCGTAGTCCGGCAACCCCCTGTCGGGCAGCTGAGGCACGTCCGCCTCCACGGCCATGCGGTAGACGTCAGCGCGGGTCTTGGCCCTGTACATCCTGCGCCCTGCCAGGAGCTCCCACAGCACGATGCCACACGTGAACAGATCCGAACGGTGAGTGAGCTCACCTCCCGAGGCCTGCTCGGGCGACATGTACGAGAACTTCCCCTGGATCTTGGTCCTGTCAAGGATGTCTTGTGCCGTTGCGCGGGCGATGCCGAAGTCGCAGAGCTTCACCTCGCCCTCGAAGCTCACCAGGATGTTGCCCGGGGTGATGTCCAGGTGCACCATCCTCAGGAGCCGGCCGTCCTCGTCGCGCACACCGTGCACCGCCTCGACGCCATTGAGCACGCCCGTGAAAACGTGGAACAGAAACGAGAGAGGCACCCTGAGCTGGTGTCGCGTGAACAGCTGCAGGATGTGGTTCAGGTCCAGCCCTTCGACATACTCCATGGCGATGTAGAGCGTCCCGTCGTGTTCCACGAGATCGAGCACCTGCGCCACGTTGCCGCTGCTCAGGTGAGCGGCCACCTTGGCCTCGTCCACGAGCGAGTGCGCCAGATCGGGTTCCTGGGCCAGGTGCACGTGGAGCCTCTTGAGAACCACCCTCTGCGCCACGCCGTTCTTCGTGCGCTTCTGCGCGAGGAACACCTCGGCCATGCCTCCCTCGCCGATCTTCTCGTAGACGACGAAACGCCCGACGCGAAACGGGGTGAAGCCCTCAGGCTGCCCTGTCGCGCTGCCCGCGCCGTTTTCTTCCGCCATCGCGGCTCTCCTTGGCATGACCGTCGGCCCGGGCCCTCGGGGCCACCACCCTGAACGTCGGCGTCCCGTCACCCTTGCACGTGATGCGCACCTTGCCACCTGGTTGCGCCTGGCCCGAGAGGATCAGATCGGCCACCTGCGCCTCCACGACCTTCTGGATGGTCCGCTTCATGGGTCTGGCGCCCAGCCCCGGATCGTACCCGCCCGAGGCGATGAGATGATCGACGAGCCCCTCGTCCCAGGTCATGGTCACGCCACGATTCTCGGAGAGCTGCGCGGCCGATGACACGAGCAGCCTTCGGGCGATCTCGCGCACCTCCTCCACTGACAGGGGTGAGAACACGATGGTCTCGTCGATGCGATTGAAGAGCTCGGGGGGCATCTGCTCGCGCACCACGGCCAGCACCCGGGCCCTGTAGTCGGCGAACGGATCGTCGTGGTCTTGGTCGTTTCCGAATCCCGTGCGCGACATCGGCTTCACGTCCGATCCCATGTTGCTCGTCATCACGATGATCGTGTTGGAGAAGTCCACCGTCTTGCCCTGCGCGTCCGTGAGCCGGCCCTCGTCGAGCACCTGGAGGAGCAACCTGTGCACGGCGGGGTGGGCCTTCTCGAACTCGTCGAAGAGCACCAGCTTGTAGGGCGACTCCATGAGGGCACCCGTGAGCTCCCCGCCCCTGTCGTGGCCCACGTATCCGGGCGGTGCGCCCACCAGCCGTGCCACGGAATGGGGTTCGGAGAACTCGCTCATGTCGAACCGCACGAAGCTCGAGGGCCTGTCGAAGATGACCTCGGCCATGGCCTTGCTCATCTCCGTCTTGCCCACGCCCGTGGGCCCCAGAAACAAGAACGAACCTATGGGCCGCCTGCCCCTGAAGCCGGCCGCGTTGCGCCTCATGGTGTGGGCCGCCGCTCCGATGGCCACCGCGTGGCCCACGATGCGCGCGCCCACCTCCTTCTCGAGCTCCATGAGCCTCGAAAGATCCGTCTCCGTCAGCCTCTCGCGCGCCACTCCCACCGCGTCCGCCACGGCGCAGGCCACCTCCTCGCGATCGAGGATCCTCGTAGCGGTCCGGCTCGCCCGCGCCGCCGCCAGATCTATCATGGCCAGAGACTTCTCCGGGTTGCGGCGCCCTGTCATGTAGCGCGACGTGAGAGTCACGGCCGCGTGGATGGCGCTGTCCTCGATTCTCACACCGTGGAACGACCCGTACTTCTCGCTGAGGATGCCCACGATGTTGAGGGTGGACTCCTCGCCGGGCTCATCGATGGTCACAACCGAGAGGCACCGGGAGAAGCCCGGGTGCGTATCGGAGATCTTCTTGAAATCCGCCGGCGTGGTCGTGCACACGAACGGCAACATCCCGTGCTCCATGGCTTCCTTGAAGTCCTGGACCACTCCCTCGCCTCCCGTCTCCGAAGATCTGAGGAGATCGTGGATGTCGTCGAAGAACAGCACGATGCGGCCGTCAGCCCTCTCCATCTCCTGGCGCAAGGCTATGAGCCTCTCGCCAAGCGCCCCGCGCACGCCGGTCCCGCCCACCAGGCCGCTGGCCCCGAGCTTGACCAGAACACGCCCGCGGAACCGTTCGGGCACCTGGTCGCGCACGATCATCGAAGCGAAGCCCTCCACGATGGCGGTCTTGCCCACGCCGGGCTCTCCCAGCAGGCAGGGGTTGTTGGCCTTCCTCTTGCCGAGGATGTCCATGACGGCCTCGAGCTCGCGCCGGCGCCCTATGAGCGGATCGAGCTTGCCCCGGGCCGCGAGTTCGTTGAGGTTCACACCTGCCGCGCTGAGAACCTTGAACCTCTTGGGGTCGAGGGCCCACGGGCTCGTGGGCCTGATCGGGAGCTGGTTGATGGGCTGAGGCGTGCGGTGCTGCGGATGCTTCGCGTATGCCTGCTGGCGTGAGGGAGCCAGAACCGGTTGCTCCTGCACGGGTTGCTCGGGCGCCGGCCCGGGCTGGTCGGCGCCGCGCGACTGCAGCGGGGCCGCGCCGGACATCTCCGGTGACTGCCCGCGCGCTTCCAGGTGGAAGGCCCTCCTGCCCGTGCCCGTGAGGATCCCTAGAATCTGGGCCGTCAGGCTCTGGGTGTTGTGCTCCAGCACGAGCCACCTCGTGGCCAAAGTCCCGTCCACGCTCGCGAGGGCATAGAGCAGGTGCAGCGCCGAGACGACCTTGCGTCCGGGTAGCTGCTCCGCCAGGTCTCGTGCCGTCTGGCTGACGCGATCGATGGAGGTGGAAGGCTCGGACGGCTGGCTCTTGCCGTCCTGACGAGACGCATCGGCCTGGCTCTTGAGTGCCTGGCGCACCCTTTCCGAGGTGATGCCGTGCAGGCCCATGAGCTGGCCGGTCAGGCCTCCGGCATCAGTGAAGGCCAGAAGGACATGCAGGGTGTTGAGCTTCTCGTAACGATCGACCGCCAGCTTCATGGCGCGTTCGAGGATCTGCTTGCCGTCGTCGCCGAGACTCACGCCCATAGCCACCTCCTGCACTGGTGCCAACGATCCGAGATGATTGCGATGTGGCAGGAGTCTGGCACACGAGATCTCCCGATCTCCAGTTTTCGGTCCATTGCCTCCCGGGAGCCCAAAGGACGCTCTTGACCCGGCCCGTCCCCTGGGTAGTCTGGGGCCCATGCTCGATCTCAAATACGTCAGTGAACACTTCGAAGAGGTACGGGGCCGTCTCCTGAGGCGCGGCGAGGAGGCGGCAAGGCTCGTCGACTCGCTGCGCGAGCCAGCGGCCGAGCGCCGCCGTCTCATCGCGCTGGTGGAGCAGCAGAAGCAGGCGCTCAACGAGGAGTCCAGATCCCTCGGCAAGCTGCCAAAGGGCAGCGAGGAGTTCGAAAAACAGCGCGCCGGCCTGCGAGAGCTGTCCGACGCGATCCGGCGCATGGAGACGGACGAGCTCGCCCTGGTGGAAAAGACGCTGCGCGATACCCTCCTGGGAGTGCCCAACATCCCGGACGACGACGTGCCGGACGGAGCGGACGAGGCCTGCGCGAGGGTGGAGCGCGTATGGGGAGAGCCCCCATCGATCCATGGCGAGCCCGTGCCCCACTGGGATCTGGGCCCGCGGCTGGGGATCATCGATTTCGAACGGGCCGCCCGGATCTCCGGGGCCCGCTTCGCCGTCATGCGCGGTGCAGGAGCAAGGCTCGAGCGTGCGCTCGTGCAGTTCATGATGGACGAGCACGCGGCCGCCGGGTTCATCGAGGTCATCCCCCCCTACCTGGTCACGAGCGAGACCATGCAGGGCACCGGGCAATTGCCCAAGTTCGCCGACGATGCTTTCAAGCTCCAGGGCGCGGACCTGTGGCTCGTCCCCACGGCCGAGGTGCCCGTGACCAACCTGCACGCCGGCGAGATCCTCGAGGCCGCTGACCTTCCCATTCGCTACGTGGCCTTCACTCCATGCTTCAGGTCCGAGGCCGGTGCCCACGGACGTGACGTCCGGGGCCTGATGCGACTGCACCAGTTCCACAAGGTGGAGCTGGTGATGCTCACGGCGCCCGAGGACAGCGACGCCGGCCTCGCGCAGATCCTGGGCAGGGCCGAGGACATTCTCCGAAAGCTCGGCCTTCACCACCGCGTGGTCACCCTGCCCGCCGGAGACATGGGATTCGCCGCGGCCCGCTGTCACGACGTCGAGGTCTGGATCCCGTCTCTCGGCTCGTTCCGGGAGATCAGCTCCTGCTCCAACTGCCGCGACTTCCAGGCCCGCAGGGCGTCCATCCGCTACCGCCCGGCTCCCAAGCAGAAGCCCAGGCTCGTGCACACCCTCAACGGCTCCGCGCTGGCAGTGGGCCGCACGGTCATCGCGCTGCTCGAGCAGAACCAGCTCGAAGACGGAAGCGTGGCGCTCCCGGAGCCTCTTCAGCCCTACATGGGCACGGATCGCATCGGGCCCTGATGAGCGAAGATCCCAGAATTTGACACCGCTTGGCACGCACCGTAAGTTGGTTTCAGGGAACGATCGGCCAAGCAATCGGCCATGCTAGCGTCGTCGTAAAAAGGTGAGAACGAGAACCAGCACTCGCGTCCTGGCACCCATGGTCGTCTTCACGGCGATGATGGCAGCCCTGTCTGCGCGCGCCGACGATGCCCCGTTCGCGGCCCTCGCCAAGAAGTACAACCTGGGCACCTGGACAGCGGCATTCAACGCCGAGCAGGGGCAGATCCCGGCGGGGCTGCAGGACGAGGCGGGCGGCGCATCGAGGCCCAAACACCTCATCTGGCCCGTGAAGGGCGGCCGGTTCGGCCGCGGGTTCGGCGCGGGTGACGAGGGCAAGCACCAGGGCCTTGACATCGTGGCGCCCACGGGAACGCCGATCAAGGCCGGCACCTACGGGGTCGTGATCTACGCGGGCGAGCGCAAGGGCTACGGCCACACCCTCGTGCTCCTGCACCCCGGGGCATGGGTCACCCTCTACGCCCACTGCTCCGCACTCCTGGTCAAGCCCGGGATGAAGGTGAAGACAGGGCAGAAGATCGCACTCGTGGGCTCCACGGGCATCTCCCGCGGGCCTCACCTGCACTGGGAGCTGCGCATCAAGGGCCAGCTCACGGATCCGGCGCCCTATGTCCACCCGTCCATACCTCACCCACCACACGTGGGCCCCATGCCCAACCAGGGCTACACGGTGAAAAAAGGCGACACTCTGGCCAAGATCGCCAAGATCAAGGAGCTGGATCTCGACGCCCTCTGCAAGCTCAACCAGATGGAGCCCGGATCCACCTTGCAGGCCGGCTGGAAGATCGCCCTTCCTCTCAAGGTCAAGAGCAAGACGTTCGCCAAGGGTGCGTACATCGTCAAGAAGGGCGACACGCTGGCTTCCATCGCGGTGCTCTACGACGTTTCCGTGAATGACCTCTTGGCCCTCAACGGCATGGGCGATGCGGATGTCATCCACCCCGGCCAGAAGGTGAAGCTCCCGGAGGGCGCCTACTCGGGCAAGGCCATCGCGGACAAGCAGAAGGCCTCCGGCGAGTCGTTCGTGATGCACGAGGTCGAATCGGGCGATTCCCTCTTCACCATCGCCAAGAAGTACCAGACATCCATCACGGTCATCGCCAACCTCAACGGAATCAAGGACAAGGACAAGCTGCAGATAGGCCAGAAGATCAAGGTCCCGGCTTTGCCCAAGAAAAAGAAGGGCAAGGACAAGAAGAAGGGAACGAAGAGCGAGCCCAAGCCTCAGGAATGAGCGAGCCTGGTTCCCATCCCGAAAAGGAGGTGGGAGCACAGTCGGTTGCCAGTCACGAGATGAGGAATCTCGCGCGAGGTCAAAAAGCCGAGGGTATGCGCAAAGACCTACTCCCATACGTCGCACAAGGAATGACGCCGGGATCGCGTGAAAAGGCCATTTCAGACGGCAACGAGCCTAGAGGCCCAGGTCGTCGCGGATCCTGTCCACCCTGTCTGTCAGCTCCCACGTGAAGGTGGGTTCGGTGCGGCCGAAGTGGCCGTAGGCAGCCGTGGCCCGGTAGATGGGCCGGAGCAGGTTCAGCTGGTCGATGATGGCGCGAGGCCTCATGTCGAAGTTCTCACGCACGTAGGTGGAGAGCTTCTCGTCGTCCACCTTCCCCGTGCCGAAGCTGTTCACCAGGACGGACACGGGACGGGCCACTCCGATGGCGTAGGCCACCTGGATCTCCAGTTGCTCGGCCACGCCTGCCGCCACCAGGTTCTTGGCCACGTAGCGGGCGTAGTAGCTCGCCGATCTGTCCACCTTGCTCGGGTCCTTGCCGCTGAAGCACCCACCGCCGTGCGAGCCGTAGCCTCCGTAGGTGTCCACGATGATCTTGCGTCCCGTGAGCCCGGAGTCGGCATATGGGCCGCCGTCCACGAACCTGCCCGTGGGATTGATGTAGTAGGTGATGTCCTTCTTGATGAACCGCGTGGGCAGCACAGGCTTGACGATCTCCTCGATGACCGCCTCGCGGATGGTGGCGTACTGGGCGTCCGGAGCGTGCTGCGTGCTCACCACGACCGTGTCGATGCACGAGGGCCGACCGGCCTCGTACTGCACCGTGACCTGGCTCTTGCCGTCGGGGCGGAGGAACCCGAGCTTGCCCTCCTTGCGCACCGACGCCAGCCGGCGCGTGATGCCGTGGGCCAGCATGATGGGGAGAGGCATGAGCTCGTCCGTCTCGGTGCAGGCGAACCCGAACATGATGCCCTGGTCGCCGGCACCCTGCTCGGTGTACAGGCCCTGCCCCTCGGTCACTCCCACGGAGATGTCCTCGCTCTGCTTCTCGATGACCGTGAGCACGGCGCAGGTGCGCCAGTCGAACCCCATGCCCGACGAGTCGTAGCCGATGTCCCTGATGGTGCGGCGCACGACGTTGGGCATGTCCACCCAGGTGGTCGTGGTGATCTCGCCGGCGATGATGGCCATGCCGGTCTTGACCAGGGTCTCGCATGCTACGCGGCAGCCGGGATCGTCGGCGATGCAGGCGTCGAGAATGGCGTCCGAGATCTGGTCGCAGACCTTGTCCGGATGCCCCTCGGTGACGGACTCGGAGGTGAACAGGTGGCTGGTCATGATGACTCCTACGCTCTCGTAGCACGTACCCCGGCCCGGTGGAGGCCGGTTCACTAGGCCTAGTGAATCGAGATCCGGATGTCAACTCCCCGGGCGCGCCCTTGCACGGTCCCGACGCTGTGATAACTTCCCCTTGCCATGACCAGCGCCGAGACCGTCTTCGTGGGAGCCGAGTACGAGGAGAACCTCGCCATCCGGACCATGGCGGCCGTGGCAAGGGCGGCCGGGGTGAGCTCGTGCATCGTGGGCTTCGGCCGCGAGCGGGATCTCCCGGTGGTGCTCGCGCGGATCCTCGAAAAGGCACCGGCCCTCGTAGGCCTGAGCATGGCCTTCCAGCACAGGGCGTCAGAGTTCCTGTCGCTGGCGGCCGCGCTGCGTCACGAGGGCTACGAGGGGCACATCGTGGCCGGCGGTCATTTCCCGACGTCCACGGCCGAGACGCTGCTCGGCTACAACCCGGCCATCGATGCGGTGGTGCGCTTCGACGGCGAGAGGCCGCTTGCCATGCTGCTCGAGCGGCTGGACCACCAGGACCGCTGGTCAGAGATCCCGTCACTGTGCTGGCGGGATGGCCGCGCGGTGAGCTCGACGCCACCGGCCCCGGTGCCCCGGGATCTGGACGACCTGCCCTGGCCCGTCCGCGACACGCCGCTGAGCCGTCACATGGGAGTGCCCTTCACCACTCTGTGCGCGAGCCGCGGGTGCTACGGCAACTGCACCTTCTGCGCCATCAACAGCTACCACAGGGGCCGACCGGGGCCGCGCCTGCGGCTGCGCAGCCCGGGCAACGTGGCGCGCGAGATGGCCATGCTCTACCACGACATGGGCGCTCGCATCTTCTGCTTCCACGACGACACCTGGTTTCTGCCCAGCAACGGCCTCATGCGCGCGCGCATGGACGAGCTGGCCGATCGCCTCGGTGATCTCGGGGTGCGAGGCCCCATGGCCATCGTGGCCAAGGCACGTCCCGACGCCCTGGACCGCAAGCTGCTCGATCACCTCGTCAGGCGTCTGGGCCTGATGCGGCTCTACGTCGGAGTGGAGAACTTCAGCCAGGCCGGCCTCGAGCACCTGGGACGCCGCGTGACTCGCGAGCAGATCGCATCGAGCCTCGAATGCTGCGAAAAGTCGGGCGTGTACGGCTGCTACAACCTCCTCCTGTTCGAGCCCGACTCCCGGCTCGAGGACGTCCAGGACAACCTGGACGGCATCCGGCGCTTCGCTACCATACCCGTGAACTTCTGCCGTGCGGAGGCTTACAACGGAACGGCCATGCACCGAAGACTCCAGTCTTCGGGCCGGCTCAGGGGCAACTACCTGGCGTCGGACTACGAGATCGCGGACCCCCGGATGGAAACGCTGTTTCGCATCGTGTACCAGGCCTTCAAGGACCGCAACTTCGCCGAGGACGCCCTCGCCAACCTCAACATGAGCCTGGGTTACGAGCTTTCGATCATCCGCCACTTCGCTGGCAAGGAGCACATCGAGGGCCAGGACGACATCGAGGCAGAGGTGACAGAGCTCGTCCGCGACATCAACCTCGACACGCACGACAGGCTCGCCGAAGCCCTGGCCTTCGTGAGCGCCGGACGCCACGCGGACAGCGCCTCGACGGTCTCGTTCACCATCGACCTGGCATCCAGGGTGAACTTCCAGGGGGCGGCCTTGCACACGAGGCTTTTGGGGCTTCGCGACGATCTGAAGCGGATGGCCACCCGGTTGCCTTCCGAGGCCAGACCGCAGGTAGAAACTTCCGGCGCTCGCGCGGCGATACCCCGGACATGAGCGACGCCCAGCGCACCATCCCCCCTACCGCGCGAAAGCTGCGCGACGCCCGCGCCAAGGGCCAGGTGCCGCGTTCGAAGGACCTCAACGCGGCCTCCAGCTGGATCGCAACCTGCGTGGCCCTTGTCCTCATATCCCGTGAGGGCGTGCCAGCGCTTTTGCATCTGGCCACCCGCGCCCTCGAGCAGGCGCCGATCCGGCCCGGCCATGCGGCGCAGGACCTTCTCGTACCTTCCCTGGAAGCCATGGCCTCGCTGTGCGCGATCCCGATCGTGGCGGCCTTCGCGACCACACTGGTGACGGGGATCGTCTACACCGGACCCACCCTGAGCACGTACTTCGTGGCACCGCGGCTGGACCGGCTCTCGCCGACCGCAGGCCTGAAGCGCATTCTCGCGCCCGAAAGGTGGGTGGATGCGTTTCGCGATCTCGTCAAGCTCGCTGTGATCGTGGCGCTCGGTGCGGCAGCCCTCGGATCTGCCGCAGGGACGCTTTTTGCAGCACCGGCACTTCTGCCCATCCATGCTCCACTCCTCGTACGCGATGCGCTCGTGGATCTGGCCATGCTCGTGGGCGCGGGTGCCCTGGCCTTTGCGCTCGTGGACGCTCCTTGGTCGTGGCACCGCTGGATCGCAGGGCTGCGCATGACCCCGGCCGAGCTCACGAGGGAGCTCAAGGAGACGGAGGGCGATCCAGCGATCAAGGGCCAGCGGCGCAGGCTGCACCGCGAGATCGCCGAGAACCGAATGGTGGATCAGGTCAGACGTTCCACCGTGGTCATCGTCAATCCCACCCATGTGGCCGTTGCGTTGCGCTGGGACGAGGACGAGATGGATGCGCCCACGGTGATGGCCACGGGCAAGAGCGAGCTGGCACGTCGCATCATCGCCGAGGCCCGCCGCGCGGGCGTGCCCGTCGTCCACGACACGGGACTGGCTCACTCCTTGGCCGAGCTGACACCCGGCGAGACCATCCCCGAGGTCCTCTACGATGCAGTGGCAGCGGTGATCCGCGTGCTCGAGGAAAGAGAGCCGTGACGGCTTTGGACCTCGAAGGCGCGCTCCCACTTTTGTGCAGCTTCACCTTGCCCGTGCACGCGCACAAGCTGTTCACCTATCGAGTCCCCGGGGCCATGGCCGGCAGGGCCCGGCCCGGTGTGCGAGCCATCTTGCCAGTCGGCAGGGGCACGAAGGTCGGGGTCCTCGTGGAGCGCGACGTGCCGCCCTTTCCGGGCGATGGCGTGCTGCGCGACGTGGAGAGGATCCTCGATCGCGAGCCCGTGATCGGGGCACATCTACTGGGCGTGCTTCTGGATGCGGCCGTCTACTACCACCACCCTGCCGGCCTCGCCGTGGAGTCCGCCCTGCCTCCCGGCAAGACGTCCTCTCATGCCGTGCGCTACGGCATCACGGATGCGGGCCATGACCTGCTCGCGAGCGGCTCGGCCCGGGATCTCGACAGGCGGCTGCTCGAGCTCGTGAGCGGCGGCGCAAAGACGCTGGTCCAGCTGGCACGGCACGCGCCGCTGGCCGGCCAGGCCCAGATCGATGACATGATCAAGAGGGGCCTCGTGAACACCGCGCAAACAGGGCGCGGTGCGCGCGTAGAGAAGATCCTCAGGCTCCTGAGGATGCCCGGTGCCGGGGAGAGGACGCCAGGAGAGGTTGGGAAAAAGGTGCTCGAGGCGCTCGGCCGAACCGACGGCGTGACCCTCTCGGCACTGCGCCGGAGCCTCCCGGTGCCCGACTCCACGATCCGATCCCTGGTGGCGCGAGGGCTCGTGGAGGTACGGACGGACAGCGCATGGATGTCAGTCGAGCTGACGTCGGACGCGTTTTCGTCCGCCTACCAGGATCCGCCCGGACAGCTCACCTCGCACCAGAAGCAGGCCGTGGCCACGATCAACAACGCCATCGCCCGAGGCGGTTTCAGCCCATTCTTGCTGCATGGGATCACCGGCAGCGGCAAGACCGAGGTCTACATCCACGCCATCCGTTCCGTGCTGCGGGCGGGCCGATCGGCCGTGGTGCTCGTACCGGAGATCGCGCTCACGCCCCAGCTCGTGGCCATGTTCAGATCCCGCGTGGGAGAGGAGATCGCCATCCTCCACTCGGCATTGCCTTTGGCCCGCAGGCGTGCACAGTGGGACTCGATCCGCAGCGGCCAGCGACGCGTGGTCATCGGTGCGCGCAGCGCGGTGTTCGCGCCGGTGCGCGATCCGGGGATCTTCGTGGTGGACGAGGAGCACGACACCTCGTTCAAGCAGGGGGAGATGTTCCGCTACCACGCACGCGACCTGTCGCTGCTCAGGGCCCAGCGCGAGGGCGCGGCCGTCATCCTGGGATCCGCCACTCCTGCCATGGAGAGCTTTCACAACGCCCTGGGCGGCAAGTACGGGTTATTGACGCTCCCCGAGCGGGCCACGACCCAGCCGCTCCCCGAGGTGGAGGTTGTGGACCTTCGAATCCATCGCAGCGGCCCCGCTGGCCAGCCCTTCGTGTCGGGCGTGCTGTACAGGGCCATCGAGGAGACCCTCGCGCACGGGGGGCAGATCATCCTTTTCCTCAATCGCAGGGGGTTCGCGCCCGCCGCCACGTGCACCTCGTGTGGGGAGCCGGTGCGTTGCCCGGAGTGTTCGGTGGCCCTGGTGCACCACAGGTTCACAGACAGGCTCAGCTGCCACTACTGCGGCCACAGCCGTGACGTGCCCGCCACGTGCCCAGGATGCGGCGCGGGCGGCGATGCCATGGAACTGGTCGGCCCGGGCACCGAGCGCATCGAACAGATCGTGTCGGACCTGTTTCCCAGGGCCAGGGTGCTTCGCATGGACTCCGACGTGGCCTCGGGCACGGCCGCCGAGCCCATCCTGAGGGCCATGCGCGAGAAGCGAGCCGACATCCTCGTGGGCACCCAGATGGTGACCAAGGGCCACGACCTGCCCGGAGTCGCCCTCGTGGGCGTGGTGCGTGCGGACATGGGCATGAGCATGCCCGATTTTCGCGCAGCCGAGCGCACGTTCCAGATGCTCACGCAGGTGGCAGGCAGGGCAGGCCGAGGGGACGTGCCAGGGCGGGTGATCCTGCAGACCTACAACCCCGAGCACCCCTGTATCGACGCGGCACGGTCACAGGACTACCAGACCTTCTACACATGGGAGCTGGCCCACCG
>JBFYZU010000276.1:0-12069 GCA_041309365.1 Myxococcota bacterium | reverse complement strand
GATGGACCCGAGGGCACGGAAGCCATGGCGCACTCGTAGGGCCAGTCCGGCTCGCACCCCACGTCCCCGCCGCCGCCCAGGCCCATGCGGTACTCCCCGTCCGCGATGACGAGCCGGTCGCCGCCCGACATGGCCGGCGTGCCCGTGGGCGCGAGCGCGAAGAACGGGTGAGCGAAGGCGCAGTCCTGGCCAGTGCCGCTGCCCGGGTAGGCGGCGTCGTGAAGCCCGTTGCACTCGGTGTCGTCGCCGCCGTCCGGGCGCACGTACCACGTTGTCCCGTGCGACCCGTCGCAGGCCCGGTCGACAGGCCCCCCGTCGTCGCCGGCAGGGTCGCCTGGGACGTCGGGCGTGACGTCCGCCTGCGCGTCCGGCTCCCCGTCCGCGTCCCGGTCTCCGGTCACGTCCGTGGCGTCGGGGGTGTCGAAGGCGCTGTCCGTCGTGGCGTCGCCGGTCTCGCCCTTGCCACCGCACCCGGCGATGGCGAGGGCCACGATGATGGTGGCTGCTCTGCGCGTCATGCCAGGATCGTACGGGACGATGGAGCCGCGGGCAAGGCTGTCAGCAGCCCTCCATCATGCAGGCAGCGAGGCATTTCTCCAGGCAATCGCCCTTCACGTCCTTGACCTTGGCGCACGTGTCGAGACACTCCTCGGAGCAGGGGTCCAGGCACTTCTCCTGCCTGAGCGTCTCTTCCAGGCCGTCCAGGGCCACCATGATGTCCGCCAGGCCCTCGCACGCCCTCTGGTCGCCCGATTCGCACATGGCGATGGTCGCCTCCAGGGTATCGAGCACCTCGCAGGCCTCGAAGTCGCCAGCCTGGCACTGCTCGCCCATGTACTCGATGGCGAGGACCGGGAGCCCATGCTTGCCTCCGGGGGTATCCGCCTGCCTCTCGCCGCCGCACCCGCACGCCAGGGCGATGGCCACGAGGGTCGAGATGGAGGTTCGCACTCGTCTGCCGTCTACTGGCAGGTGCCGTTGTAGCAGGAGTTCGAGGCGCAGTCGTTGTGCACGCCGCAGGCCGCGCCGGGCTGTCCCGGAGGCAGGCACACGCTCAGGATGCAGTAGTAGCCCTCGAGGCAGTTGGAGTCGTCGCAGCACTTGGAGCCCACCGGCAGGTTGTAACCGGAGACCGTGCAGTTCGCGCACTTGCCCGTGTCGCAGGCCAGGGGGGCCACGCAGTCCTGCCAGGACTGGCAAGCAGTGCCGATGGTGCCGGTGCCCGTGGAGCCGGACAGGGGAACCGGTGACACCCCACCCATCTCCCAGCACTGGCCGCCGCCCAGGCAGTAGCCGTTCTCGCACACGAGCGAGCCGCAGTCCTCGTCGATGCCGCAGCTGCAACCCGCACCGCCGACGGGACGGCAGGTGCCGAGGATGCAGTACAAGGGCGGGTTGAGCCCGCTGTTGCAGTTCAAATCCTCGCAGCAGGCCGCGCCGATGTTGGAGTACATCCCGCTCACCGTGCAGGAGGAGCACATGCCGTTCCAGCAGGCCAGCGGAGCCTCGCAGTGCTTCCACGACTTGCACGGCGCGCCGATCTTGCCCGCGAAGGAGCACACGCCCGCCGGGCAGGCCAGCCCCTCGATGCAGTCCACGTCGATCTTGCACGCGGCCCCCACCTGGCCCAGCGGCCGGCAGGTGCCCATGATGCAGTAGTTGGGCTTGGTGCAGTCGCTGTCCACGTTGCAGTACTGCGCCGAGTAGGACGGGCCCGTGGTTCCCGTGTCCGGACCGCAGCTGCCGAGGGTGAGAGAGGCCGCGACGAGGCATGCACAGCTGATGGACTGGGTCGTGGTGTGGTTGCGCATCCCGACAATCTAAGCTGCCTCGCCAAGGTCGTGCAACAATAATTTTCTTCGAACGTTGCGAAAAACGCCCCTTCTCGCCCCTGGTTGTCCCATCCACGTGCCATCATGGTGGCAGACCATGAGACAAGGAGCCGCCATGACGACCCTGACGCTCGCGCTGGACGCACCGGCACATCGCCCTGCCCCCCCTGCCTGGCTCGCCGGGCTTCTCGCCCCCATCCGCAGACACCTCAACGCCAGGGTGCACGTGATCCACGAGCAGGCCATGGGCAGCGATGGATGGAGGATCCTCTACATCCAGGGCCATGACGTGCGCGACGTCGCCATCCACACCGATGCTTTTTCGGCCGTGTGCGTCACCCGCTTCGGGGAGCGCTGGCCATCCATGGTGATCGAGCTCACCCTCGTGGACCGCCTCCTGATCCTCATCGGCGACCGCCCCTCGTGCCTGGGCTCCATCATCGCCCACATCGATGCCACCCTGGATGGGGAAGGCCTCGAATCCTAGGAATCTCCCATCCCAAAAAGGAGGTGGGAGCACAGCCGGTTGCCAGTCACGAAATGACGAATTTCGCGCGAGGGCGAGAAAGCCGAGGGCTTGCGCGGAGACGTACTCGTGCATGTCGCACAAAAAGACTCGAACGCTGGATCAGAGATCGCGTGAAAGGGCCTTCTCAAGACCGCAACCAGGAAGAGCTCTACGCAGGCTTCGGGGTATTGGCGTTGTCGAACGGGACCTCGGTCTTGGGGAGCTTCACCGTGAATGTCGTGCCCTCCCCCGGCCTGCTCTTGACCTCGATGAAGCCTCCCAGCTTCTTCACGATGCTCTGCGAGACGGACAGGCCAAGGCCAGTGCCGCGAGGCTTGGTCGTGAAGAAGGGATCGAAGATGCGGGACAGGACAGGCTCGGGGATGCCGGGGCCATCGTCCGCAATGTCCACGTCGATGAACTCCCCCCTGGGGCTTTTGTGCACGGTGATGGCGATGGCGCCATTCTCGGGCAGCACGTCCACGGCGTTGAGGATGAGGTTCACGAAGACCTGGCAGAGCATCTGGCTGTCGCCGTGCACGTGAGGCAGGTCGGGGGGGATGTCCACCGCGAGACGGACCTTGGACATCTTGACCTGATTGGAGACGAGCCGGATCGAGGTGCGCAGGATCTCCTCCAGATCGAGAGGCTCTATGCGCATGTCGCTCTCACGCGCGAAGTCGAGCAGGTTTCGCACGATCTTCTGGGACCTCTCCGCCTCGCCCATGAGATCGTCGAGCATCTCCTTGCGCTCCGCGGCGCCGAGGACCTCTTGTCCCTCTTCGAGGGCCGCGGCAGTGAGGAAGATATTGTTGAGGGGGTTGTTGAGCTCGTGGGCCACGCCGGCCACGAGGTTGCCCACTGCCCTCATCTTGTGCGACTCGACCAGGATCCTGTGCCTCCTCTCCAGCTCGTCGATCATGTGGTTGAAGGCAAGCGCCAGGTGGGAAAACTCGTCACGGTACTTGCGGGCGGGCTTGATGGGCGAGAAGTCTCCGCGGCCGATCCGCTCCGTGTACTCCATGAACCTGGACAGCGTTCCCAGGATCGAGCGCAGCAGGAAAGTGGCCGTGGCCAGCATCAGGATCATGACCAGCACGAGGAAGATGAAGGGCACCCTGCGGGCGAGGAGAAAGGTTCTGTCCACCGAGTCTCTTTCCTTCCTGGCCAGCTCCATGGCGAACGAGATCATCTTCGAGCCGTGATCCCTGAGCGCCGTCTCGATCCTGTCGTGCTCTGTTGCGGTGTGAGGCTTGTCCAGGCCCGCGAGCAGCGCCCGGTAGTCGTGGAAGTGCTCCGACATGGTCAAGGAGTCGTGCCGTCCCAGGACACGCTCCATGGTGGGACCGCTGGTCTCGAGTATCTTCTCGGCCTTCTCGAGGTGCTCGAGAGCGTCCGCGAGATTCGTCCCGTAGAGCAGGTAGTTCTTCTCGAACCTGCGGGCCTGCTGGATCTCCGTCACGTAGCTGTCGGTCACCTGCAGAAACGAGAGCTTCTCCTGCAGCTCGGAGAGCGTGTAGATGGACCACAGGGTGACAGCCGCGCAGAGGGCGAACACGAGGGTGAAGGCGAGGATGAGCTGGGCCCGGATGCTGAAGATCGGGCGCTTCAGCAAGAGCTCGTCCATCACCCGGGGCTCGCCCAGCGGATCGGTCGTGAAGGCTTCGAGCTGGTAGACCTTCGCAGGGCTCGATTCGGAGATCGCCCCGGGAGGGCTCTTTGCGTCACCCATCATCTCCTCCGGATGCGTTCATCGTACACCAGCCGGGTGACGCCGGCCCAGCCGCGACCGGATTTCGTGTACCGGAAGGACCGGTCACGAGAAGGCCGAGAAATCGCCTGCCAAGAAGCGATCGACGAAGACCGGGACGAACGAGTCGCTGGTCATGAGCATGTCGAGCTGTCTGGCGCAGGCCATGAGCATCCCGATGCGGACGAGCGCATTCTCCGACTCTGCCAGCGGGGCCCCGCGAAACCACGCGGTCACCAGATCGAGCCGGCGATCCACGACGAAACCCATGTTGCGCAGCACGAGCTCCATGAACCTCGCCCGCCTCTCGCGGTTCAGGTCGCTCCCCCCACCGCCCCGGGCACGGAAATGGACGTGATTGCCGTCCTTTCCGGGCCGCACCAGGGCATCGACCATGAGATAGTGGAAGACGAGCCTTGCATTGAGGTTCATGTAGTCGTGCGTGACCATCGCGTAGTTCGCGGACCCCCTGCGCCGAGGACCGCGCGTGCCACCCATGACCTGTTCGACGAAGTCGCTCGGCAGGTAGTCCAGGTGATCGAAGCGGCGTTCGGACCACGTGACGCGCGGATCGGTCATTCCCCTGAAGAGGGCCTTGAACGGCACGCTGTCCACCTCGCTCACGGCCGTGCGCGTTCCCGACGTGCTAATGCTCCCGTCCAGCGCGATGACGTTCAACCTGACCGGCACGGACGAGACCAGCTTCCGGGCGCCCCTGCGCCAGAAACGGTTGCGGCTGTCACCCAAAGCGAACATGGCGCGGATGGACATCTCGTGCACGAAGCGGACGACGTCGTGCAAAGAGGAGCAGCTTTTCGCCTTGAAGCTCGATGCATAGGGATCGATGAGGTTCAGGGCGAGCACGAGGTCGTGGAGATGCCCGTGGGGCGCTCCCGACCTCTTGCCGGCCGCCACCCTCTCGAGGACCCTGGCACGGATCCCCGGCCACCGCGTGCCCCGGTAGACACGGCGCAGCGACGCGTTCACGCTCACGTTGTCGTCAGGCTCGAGAAGTCCCACGCCCGGCCCGACCTGGAAGATGGCCGGCACGGACAGCTCCCTGACCAGCGTCGCGAGGTGCCCCACGGGGCTCCCATCTCGCACGAGCAGAGCCGCGATCCTGGGCAGGCAGGGCGAGAGCTCGACCCGCGCCAGGTCGGTGACCATGACAGGGGCCTCGTGAGAGAGAGTGAAGCACGAAACCGAGTCGACGAGCTCCACTCGACCCTCGGCGCGGCCCGGGGAGACCGTGACGCCTCTCTCGATGATGGGCTGCGCCTGTCGCGATCCTCCGTGGCCGGGAGGCGTGACGGGCTCCATCCTGAGCTCCCTGGCCTGCAGCAGCCAGAGACGACCGCCCCGGTCCAGGGCCCACTCGATGTCCAGCTCGCGGCCGAGAAACTCCGAGGCAGCGAGCGCCGTGTTGCCCACGAGACGCAGCATGGCATCGTCCATGCAGCCGGAGGATGGGCCGCGCAGCACATCCGGATCCTGGTGCCTCCCGAGGGTGTACTCGTCTCCACTGGTATTACCCTTGACCAGCCCATCCGCGAGCCCCGGCACTGCGCTCACCAGCATCTCATCGGCCCCGGGCAAGCGAGGGTTCCTGGTGTACGTCACCCCGGCGGCCACGGGCTCTATCATGGGCACGAAGAGCACGGCCATGGGGGTCTCCACCTCGCAAAAGCCGCAGTGGATCCTGTAGCGGACCGCGCGATCGGTGAACCTGCCTGCGAGCACGCTGCGGTAGGCCTGGACCAGGTCGCAGGTCTTCACGTTGAGCAGGCTGTCGAACTGTCCGGCGAAGCTGAACGTGCCATCCTCGCTGCGGGCGCTGGACCTCACCGCCCAGCCGGCAGGGCCCGCGTCGATGACAGAAGCGAGCGTGTCCATGTCCTCGCGGATCCGCTCCGGGACGGGCGATCTGGCGATGAGGGACCTGATGGCCTCGGTCCGCGATCCGAACAGGTCCGGATGCGTGATGGAATCCATGCCCTCGAGCAGGATCCGGATCTTCTCGAGCAGGCCGTTCTCCTCGACGAAGAGGCTGTACGCAGCCGACGTGATGACGAAGCCATCCGGGATCAGATCGGCGAACCTCCGCTCGAGGTCGATGAGACCCGCCGCCTTGCCCCCCACCAGGCTGCGAACGGCCGGCGTCGCCTCCCGGAGGCGGATCGACAGGGGAAAAGCCTTCGCCTCTGTCCCGCTCGCGAAGGCGAGGCGGATTCTGGCGTCGATCCTGGTTATGACGTCGTACAGGCAACGGTGGCGATCGCCCGTGAGCAGGTTGAGCTCCTGCGCCATGAGCATGCACTCGCGCACGAGCCTGTCGATGGTGACGAGGAGCCGGTCGTCGGTGGGCTCCACGTGATTGAGATCGGCCTCGAGGTCCGCGAGGAGCTTCAGCGCCGTGCCGTTCTTGCCGAGCATGGAGCTGAACGTCTCGTAGCGGATCCTCAGATCGGGATCGACGAGGGGAGCCCTGGCAGTAACGGAGGCGGCCTTCACGACCCTCACGCGTCCGGTTGGGCGTCGCGCTGCTTGTCCTTCATGGCCCTCTCGATGATGACCTTCAGATCGGCCGGCTTGAACGGCTTGGCGATGAAGTCGAACGCCCCCTTGATCAGCGCCTCGCGTGCCAGCTCCACCGTGGCATACCCCGTGATGAGGATGACCCTGGTGGCGGGGCTGCGGGACATCACCTGCTCGAGCACCTGCAGCCCGTCCACGGTCTCCATCCTGACGTCGGTCACCACGATGTCGAACCCCTGCTCGTCGAAGCGCTTCATCGCTTCCAGGCCGTTGCCGAACACCTCGACATCGAAGCCGTCCTTCTCCAGCGCCGGCTTCAATCGCTTGCAGACGATGGCCTCGTCATCGACGACCATGATTCTCGGCTTCTCTTGCATCAGCGCCTCCCGGATGCCGCGTTCGAGCGCGCGGCCCGCATTTCTCGCATCACGACGCCTCCTTGCTCTCCAGACGAGCCCGCTTCCCGCCCGGGCTGCCGTCCACGATGCTCCCGAGGCGCGCCTCCATCCTCCTCGCGCGCACCCAGGCGCGCATGACGTGGTAGAGGATGATGCCCGCGCCGGCGATTCCCGCGAGAAACAGGATCACCTTGCTGGATGTCTGGAAGTACACGTCCAGGGAGGCATCGATACCGATGAAGCCCAGCTTGCGGAGGTAGACCGGGATCGCCACGGCTCTCGACACCACGCACAGGATGATGATGACTCCGGTCACCAGCCTGATCACGACCTCCTTGACCACCTTCGTTCCATACGCGCCGATGAAGACCCCGAACAGGGATCCCAGGTACAGAAGGAGCGTGAGGCGGATGTCCACGAGCCCCTGGTAGGCGTAGTTCAGGGCCCCGAACGCGCCCATGAACATGGCGAGGTAGAGCTCCGTGCCGGTTGCCACTGCCGTCGGCACGCCGAAGATGTAGATCATCGCGGGCACGCCGATGAACCCGCCCACGCCGATGGTCCCGGCCAGATACCCCGTGGCGAGGCCCACGAGGAGCAGGAGCCATACGGAGACCTTCACGTCGGCCATGGGGAAGTAGATGCGCGGGAAGAGCTTGAGCCTCGAGAAGTACTCCGCGATGCGCTTGGACGGCCCCGTCCTGTCGCCGCCCCTGAGGACGTCGTTGAGCATGGAGACTGCCACGAAGGAGAGCACCACGGTGAAGATCATCGAGATGTACAGGTCCGCCGCAGCGCTCCCGCCCCCTGCGCCGTGACTGTCCCCGGCTCCGGAGAACAGCTTCGTGTTGATCCAGACCGCCAGCTGGATGCCGATGAAGGACGTGACGATGAGGACACCGCCGAGCTTCTTGTCCACGTTGCCCAGCTCGCCGTGTTTTTTGGAGCCCATCATCGCCTTGCCGAACTTGTGCGCGATGTTGCTGGCCACCGAGACGACTCCCGACACGCCCAGGTTCATCATGCCCGGCGTCATGAAGAAGGCCCCGCCGCTGCCGATGAAACCGCTCAGGATCCCGCCGATGAAACCCAGGAGGACGACCTGCAAGGCTGCCATCCACCCCACATCGATGAACATGTCACTCAGACCAGGAGGCATCGCTCACTTCTCCTCTCGAAAGACCAGCCGATCTGCAGCCACGGCCCTGTCGAAGGCCCGATCACTCCATCTTCACGAGCTTGAGCACGTTGTGCGCGAACGTGCCGTAGAGGTATGCGAACACGGACACGAGCACGGCGAGCGCGGCCGCCGCCATGGCCCGGTGGGCCATTCCTTCCTCGCGCAAGAACTCGAGGATGGGTATCTGGAACACGAAGGTCGCCAGAAACAGAACGGCCGACAGCAGCATCGTCACGACGAGCTGCATTGCCTGGCGAGGCCCGAACATCATCGTCTTCTTGAGCTCGTCCATGCCCACGACAGGCGCGCGCAGCCTCTCCGAGATCGCTCCGGAAAGCTCCCTGGTCATCCGCACCCGCGCCGCGTGCCCCTTGTCCATGAACAGCTCGCCGACGACGACGATGAAGTAGGAGACCCGCGCGTTGAGGCTGTCCACGAGGTGGCCCGTCGGGCCTGAGACGACCTTGCTGCCTCCGGCCACCCCGCCCTGCACGAGCCTGTCGTAGGCTCTGCGCAGGCTGACATCCTCCTCGGAGCGGGTCACCTCGGCCACGTCGTCCTCGATGCCGCCGTTCTCCCTCGATCGCCCGGGTGCCCCGGCATCGACCGCGTTCGCCTGCGCGATCGTCTCCGCGTCCTGCCCGGGCACGTACCTGACGAGCTCCACGGCCGCGTTGTACCGGCGCGCCAGCCCCATGACCTGGTCGCACGTCTCGGTGCAGTCCTCGAAGCGCTCCTGGATCCAGAGGATGTACGAGGACGCCATGGTGCAGTGCAGCTCCGAGACCCCTTCGAGGGTGGACACCACGCCGGGCACCAGATCCGCGACCTTCTCGTCCTGCGGCTGGTAGGACACGCTCACCACGCCCTGGTCGGCCGTCACGTGGAAGCGCGATTTGCTGGTCCTCTCGTTCCTGGCCAGAGCGATGCGTACCCTCGAGGCGAGAAGCAGGTCCGCAAGGACCTTGCGAGTGGCCGGGGTGCTCTGGAACTCGGGCAGCGCGGCCATGGAACACATGGCCGTGGCCGCATTGCTGACGCTCATCTCGTCCAGGTTGAGCACGACGTTGAAGTGGGTGAGGAGGTTCCAGTCGGCGTTGTAATAGGTCTTGACCCAGCGGTGGACGTCCTCCTCGACATCCTCCACGTACCTCTTCGCCTTGGCCCAGGACACGTTCATGCGCGCCATCACGGCATCGATGACGGCCTCCTGGCTCTCCACGACGCGGATCTTCATGACGTGGGTCACGCCTGGCAGCAGCAGGTGTCCGGTCCGGCCGTGGTACAGGATGTTGCCGGCCAGGGCCCTCTCGCAGATCGTCGCCGTCGCGAAGGCCTGGTAGTGCTCCTTCTCGAGAAGGAGGGTCTCGTTGATGAGCTGGGGCTTGAGCATGGCGGTCTCCAGCCGGCCCACCGTGATCCCCTCCTTGATGGCCGCTTCCACCAGATCCTCGCGGCACAGGGCCTCGTACCCGAGCTTTTGCGCGAGCTTCACCGCGAAGCCCTTGCCCTTGGACTCACTGCCCCTCGAGATGCAGATGATGTTCATCGTCCCGCCTTTCCCGATCGCCTGGAGACATCGCCCAGGCCTCGATCCCCGGACATCGCGTCCTGCTCGTCCTTCTTCTTCTGCATGGTGACGAGCGGACAGCCCAGCTCGTCGCGAACCAGGGCGAGCCAGTGCGCCGAGGCCCTGCCCTGCTCCAGGATCACGTCGTCCGGGCCGCCCCAGACCACTGCCAGAAACGCGGGCCGCGTGGCCATGTACTTGATGAGCTCGGAGCGAGGATCCCCGTCTTTCGTCTCGAAAGTGGTCACGAGGCCGGTCCCGCGCAGATCCCTGGCCATGCGCCGCGCCTCTCCATCCTGATCCGTCCCACCCCGGACGAGCTGGAGCAGAACCAGCTCCCCGTCCATCCTTCGAGTGAGCTCGCTCGCGTACCTGATGGCCTCGGGGCTCGGCGTCTCGCTCTCGAATATCACGAGAATCCTCTTTGGCACTTCCATGAACCCCCGGAAAAACGGATGCCACGTGCAAGTGCAATAAGGGGACCATCGGGAGCACAAAGAGCGGATCAGGTCCTCCCGATGCATCGATCCGGCCGGGATCGTGGAGATTTTGCGCGCGCTTCTTGCGAGGTCAGCCCTGCCGGCGAGGGCCGAAGAGCATCCATGGTATTGCAATCAGCAACATATCAATGGAGGGATCACGTGAGTACTGGCATTGCATCCAATTGATTTCATGGATTAAAAAGACGACCACATCGCCGACTCGAAGACTGTTGCAATCTGCAATATCATCCGATCATTCCTTGATCTGCTCCCTGGCGCACTTCCGGTAGAGGGAAACGCGATCGATGCCGAGGATCCTCGATGCCTGACTCTTGTTGTTGCCGCACCTCTCCAGGACCCACCTGATGTACTCCTGCTCGACCTCCTTGAGCGTCTTCAAGCGAGCGGGATCCCTGGTGAAGGTGAACACGTCCAGCTCGGACAGATCCGGGGGTAGGCCATCCACGTCGACGACCTCATCCCGGCTCAGTGATGCGGAACGCTCGACGATGTTCGAGAGCTCACGGACGTTTCCGGGATAGTCGTAGGAGCAGAGCAGCTGCATGGCCGCATCGGTGAACCCTTTCACCTTGCGCTCGAGCCGCTCGTTCGTCCGCTTCAAAAAATGCCTGACGAGGGCGGGGATGTCCTCCTTGCGCTCGGCCAGCCGCGGTATGTGCATGGGCACGACAGCCAGCCTGAAGAACAGGTCCTGCCTGAACGTGCCCAGCGCGATGGCGCTCTTGAGGTCCTTGTTCGTCGCCGAGATGATCCTCACGTCGACGCGAACCGGCGTGGAGCCTCCCACGCGCAGGAACTCCTTCTGCTGGATGACCCTGAGCAGCTTGGCCTGCATGGAAGCGGACATGTCGCCCACCTCGTCGAAGAGCACGGTCCCGCCGCTGGCGCTCTCCAGGACCCCGGAGCGGGCCGAAGTGGCACCGGTGTAGGCATCCTTCTCGTGCCCGAACAGCTCGTTGGCGAGCAGGTCCTCCGTGAACGCCGCGCAGTTGACCGGGACCAGAGGCCTGCCTGCCCGCCGACCTGCCGCGTGGATGGCACAGGCCACGAGCTCCTTGCCAGTGCCGGACTCGCCCGTGATCAGCACGGTCGAGTCGATGCGTGCCACCTGGCGGATGAGCCTGCGCAGCTCCTGGATGGCAGGGCTGTGCCCGATGATGCCCATGTCGTCAGCGTCGAGCCTTCCCTCGAGGTCCACGACCTGCGCCTTGAGCCGGCGCTTCTGCAGTGCCTGACCGACGAGGTGCCTGATCTCGTCGGGTCGGAGGGGCTTTTGCAGGTAGTGGAACGCGTGACGCTTCATGGCCTCGATGGCGGTGTCGATTGACCCGTACCCCGTCATGAGGATCACCTCCATGTCCGGGTCGATGCGCTTGGCCTCGTCGAGGACCTGGATGCCGTCCACGCCATCCATGACCAGATCGGTGAGCACGACATCGAAGGCCCCGCCCGAGAGCAGGGAACGAGCATCGCTTCCGGTCGACGCACCGGTCACGTCGTAGCCCTCGCGCTCCAGCACCTGCACGAGCCGCTTGACGGCCACCGGCTCGTCGTCAACCACGAGGATGCGATCTGTCATCGAGGACAATCCCTTCAGCCGTATCCACTGTACTGTCCCATTCCATCCAAAAGCAACATGCCCCCGGGGAGGCCAGATTGACTCGCCACGTGCGCGGGTCTATTTTTCCGACGGCGCTGGCATCATCACCGAAAAGGGAGGAGCGATGAATCCCACCGACTGCACCCTGCAGGTCATGAGGCTCGGCAGGTTGCTCGAGAACGCACGGGAGCTC
>JBFYZU010000275.1:0-3109 GCA_041309365.1 Myxococcota bacterium | reverse complement strand
CCATGTCAGAACGCACAGATGAGGACGGGTCGAAGAAGTCGAAGCGTCCCAGTAGCTCGAACTGCCTCGTGAGCTGCACGCTCCCGTGAACGTACAGGCCGTAGGCCGTGCCTGAGTCCCGCCACCGCGACAGGTGGTCGAGCCGGCTGCGCGCGAGCCCTTCGGCCAAGAGCTTCACCCTGTCTTCCCAGAAATGGATGTAGATCTCTCCCCCGTACGTCACATCCACCGCGTAAAGCTTCGTGCTCGCCTCCGCCGTGGCCCGAGGCATGCCTACCCACACGAAGGCGCCCACATGGATCCAGGGGGCAGGTTTCACGCGGATCTTCAAGTTGTAGTCCTTGTACTTGTTGTCGTCGCCCCAGTTGTTCGGTGGGCCGTTGTACAGGCCCACGATGACATCCAGGTAGCGCGTCTCGGTCATGGACTCGATGGAGAACTGCCTCCACACGCCCAGCTTGTAGAGCACCAGCGGGTAGGAAATCATGTACAGGTCGGCCGTATTGCGAGGCATCATGTACATGAACTGCGACAGGTACCGGCCAACCTTGATCGTGGTCTTGGGGATGAACTTGAACAGGAGAGTCATGTCGAGCAAAAAAGGCACACCCGGGGAGGCAGGCTCCGCCTTGGTGCTGGCGATGCGCTTCTCGCCCGCCGAGTCTGGCAGGATGGACTGGAGCCCCTGCACTCCGTCGAACTGCAGGAAGTATTCGATCTTCCTGTCGATGACGAACCCCGAGAGGAGCAGCCTCGCCCTGGTGGGCTTGATCTCGAACGTGTCGGCAGCCTGCGGTCGCTCGATCCAGTCCATGCCCACCTGGAGCACGAATCCCACCTTCACGCTCCCGTGGGGTGAGGTCACCAGATTGATGCCGTCCACGGCCTTCGCCTTGTTCTCCTCGGCCTGCGCTCTTGTCGCGTGAGCGACGAGGCACGAGGCCGCCAGTGCACAGACCCATCTCGTGGTGTTCGTGGTCATGTGAACCTCTCTCGAGCGCATCCTATGTCGCCCATGCCCCCGAGGGAAGGCAACCTCGTGCAGTCCCCATAATGACCGCAGATCGCGCGATCCGCCCGGGAGTCGCCTGGTGGGGATCCGGCGAACCCCAGGGCGGTGGTCATCTCGACCGGTCGACCGGCGAGTGGGCACCGGGGCCGCGATTCAGGGAGTGCGGCCGGGATCGGTGATGAGTTCTGGGTACTTGCGGTGCTTGTCGAGGTCGGTGGTCAAAATGGTCTGGTCGACGAGCGGGTACATCTTCGCGATGGTGACATCGCCCAGGTAGATGCGGTCCGTGCCGTCATCCGTGCCCTGGACCACGTCGAGCCTCACGCTCGTGGTGCGGTGGTACGCACCGAGGAAAAGCTGGTACGTGCCTGGGGCGAGGCCGAAGGGGACCTGGAACAGGACTCGGTTCTCGATGACATCGCCGGACTGCCACCTGTCGGCCGGGTACATCCAGTCGCCCGGAACGTGGTCGTAGGCCACCTGGGTGCCCGGCCCGTTGAGGTGCAAGAAGAAGTTCAGGTCGGGCTCCATGGGTCCTGGTGCCTTCCACCACGTAGTGACGTAGAACTCCGTCTTCTCGAGCGCCTCGCCTTCCACATCGGATCCCAGAAGCTCGAGACCACCGCCGAACGTGGCCCTGGCTCCGGCGACGCCTGCGGGCAAGGCGTCGAGCACCACCTCCCGAGGGGTCTTCTCCCACAGGTCCCGCCTGCGGAACAAGGACAGGTAGTAGGAGGCCGAACGGGGCCAGGTGCGCACGTGCACGTACCTGTCGTGAAAGCGCTGGTCCTTCCAGATGCCGAACTGGTAGCCGTTATTCGCGAAGTGGCTGCGCAAAGATTCGGGCCCTGGGTTCATGGCGAAGGCCTGGGCCACGGGCCCCATGGACGCGCCATGAACATAGACCGTGAGGATGGTCCACTCGGGGTTGCGCTGGAAGAAGTACTCGCGCATCTCTGCGTCGTACTTGGTCTGGTTGCGGTAGTTCTCCGTGGCCGTGTAGGCGTTCAGGCCGTAGGCGTATCGTGCCCTTGCCACGGGCCCCTCGGTCAGGCCGATGAAATCGAGAAAATCGATGTCCGGAGCGTGATACGGTGTGGACCCCATGTCCTGAAAGGCCACGAGGGCTCCGGGCCTCTCGTGACGGACGATGAACTTGCCCAGGTCGGGATGGTAGGTGCCCGACAGATCCCCGCGGCCGTTGAAGCCGCTCATCGAACGGTATGTGAAGATGAAGCTGTGGGCCGCGCCCGCTATCACCAGGGCCCATGCCAGGGCGTGGGCGGCGACGAGGGCCGTCCTCCCGCGGACCAGGCACGTCACGTGGTCCACCATCGCGCGCAGCCCGATCATGGCCAGCATGGCGAGGAAAGGCAGTGCCGGCAGGTAGAGCCTGTGCCACTGCATCTCGTCGACGCCCACCTTGACGATGTAAGCCATGTAGCCGAACGCGACGAATGCCATCACGAGCTTTTCCTTGAGCCTGCGCCCGTCCAAAAACGCGAACGGCACGAGCAGCACGAGAGCGCCGATCGCGTTGAACGAGAACATCTCGTGGAGCTTGCGAAGGCCCGCCACCATGAGGAGCGTGCTGGCGCCGGTCTTCACGTAGAAGGTATTGGGCACGAGAGATCCGTAGTACAAGAACCGGAAAGAGTGGAATGGCAAGGTCGTCCCGATGAGGCCCACGAACCACGTGAGCGTGAACGCGGAGATGCGCCTCGTGCGCATCACGTCGATGACGAGCGGCATGCCCACGATGATGGCCATGAGGTGCTCGTCCGGCCTCGTCATGCAACCCAGGCCCATGAGGATCCCGCTGGCCAGTGCCCAGCGCCTGTCCTGCATCTTCTCGCCCTGCCACAGGACCAGTGCGCCGGCCACGGGCAGGGTCATTGCCAGCGGCAGCTCGAGCCCGCTTGTGGCCCACAGGCCCAGGCTGCTCTGGGTGCTCATCCACAGCCCGGCCCACAAGAAGCCCAGCCATCTGCCCGTGCCCGTGACGTGGATCATGGTCAGGGTCATGGCAACGACCAGCACGATGGCCAGGATGGTTCCCAGGATCTCGCAGACCTGGAACAGATCCGCGTGCATGGC
>JBFYZU010000274.1:0-26537 GCA_041309365.1 Myxococcota bacterium | reverse complement strand
CCGGCATCCAGGCGTCGCTGGACCTGGCCAACTCCGGCCTGAAGGTCTACCTGGTCGAGAAGGCTCCGACCATCGGCGGCAAGATGGCCCAGCTCGACAAGACCTTTCCCACCAACGACTGCTCCATGTGCATCGAGTCTCCCAAGTTCATCGAATGCGACAGGCATCCCAACATCGAGATCCTCACCTACACCGAGGTCGAGCGCGTCCAGGGTGAAGCGGGGGACTTCGGCGTGACCCTGCTCAGGAAGCCCAGGTACATCCTCGAGGACAGATGCACCTGTTGCACGACCTGCGTGGAGTACTGTCCGGTCCAGGTCCCCGATCCGTTCAACCAGGAGCTGTCGAAGAACAAGGCCATCCACATCTACTTCTCGCAGGCGGTTCCCCTGGTCCCGTACATCGACGACAGGTGCCTGTTCATCGAGCAGGGCAAGTGCTCCATCTGCGAGGGCGTCTGCAAGAACGACGCGATCGATCTCCACCAGAAGGCCCAGAGGATGGAGATCAAGGTGGGAGCCATCGTCCTGAGTCCCGGCTACGCGACGTTCGATCCCGGGCTGCGGCACGACTACGGCTATGGACGCATCGAGAACGTGGTGACCAGCCTCGACTTCGAGAGGCTCCTGTGCGCCACGGGGCCGCACGAGGGGGAGATCCTGCGCCCCTCGGACGGCAAGCACCCGCACCGCATCGCCTGGATCCACTGTGTCGGGTCCAGGCAGGTGCTCGAGGGCGGCAACGGCTACTGCTCCGCGGTGTGCTGCTCGTACATCCAGAAGCAGGTGATCCTGGCGAAGGACCACGACGCCGACACGCAGGCGACGATCTTCCACAACGACATCAGATCCTACGGCAAGGATTTCGAGCGATTCTACCAGAGGGCCGAGAAGCTGCCGGGCGTGAGGTTCATAAGGAGCTACGTCTCGATAGGGCGGGAGATACCGGAAACCGGGAACGTGACGATCAGGTACGCGACGGACGCTGACGGGGTGAAGGAGGAGGAGTTCGACCTGGTCGTGCTGGGCGTCGGGCTGAACCCCCCTGCCGGTGCGAAGGAACTGGCGGAGCAGTTCGGCATCGAGCTCGAGCCTCACGGGTTTTGCAGGACCAGCCCCGTGAATCCGCTCGAGACCACCAGGCCCGGGATATTCGTCAGCGGTGCCTTCGTGGGGCCCATCGACATTCCCGAGTCGGTCATGTCGGCCAGCGGGGCCAATGCCATGACGGGCGAGCTCATGCACTTTCGCAGGGGGAAGCTGGCCAGACAGAGGGTCTATCCAGAGGAAAGGGACGTTTCGGGAGAACAAGTCAGGGTGGGCGTGTTCGCGTGCCACTGCGGGGCCAACATCGGAAGGGTGGTCGATGTCCCCGCCCTGGTCGAGTATGCCAGGACCCTGGATGACGTGGTCCACGCAGAGGAGGGCCTGTTCATCTGTTCCACGGATGCGGCCCAGCAGATCTCGAACACCATCCGGGAAAAGAGGCTCAACCGCGTCGTGGTCGCCGCCTGCACGCCCAGGACGCACGAGCCACTGTTCAGGGACACCCTGCGCGAAGGGGGGATCAACCAGTACTTCTTCGACATGGCCAACATCAGGGAGCATTGCTCCTGGGTCCACTCCAAGCAGAAGGAAGAGGCCACGAAAAAGGCGAAGGACATCGTCCGGATGTCGGTTGCCAGGACCCGCCACCTGGAGCCCCTGCAGGAGTTCGAGCTGCCCGTCACGAGGTCGGCGCTGGTGGTGGGCGGGGGCCTGGCAGGGATGACCTGCTCCTTGAGCCTGGCCGACCAGGGGTTCGAGGTCCACCTGGTGGAGAAGGAGAAGGACCTCGGTGGGATGGCGAAAAGGGTTCGGACCACGATGGAGGGACTGGACGTCCAGGCACACCTGGCCGATCTGATCCGCAAGGTCTACCGCCATCCGTCGATCCACGTCTCCCACGAGGCGACCATCACGGAGGCCTCGGGCTACGTGGGCAACTTCGTCACGACGGTGAGGTCCGAGGGCAGGATCGAGACGATACGCCATGGTGCGACCATCCTTGCCACGGGCGCCAGCGAGTACAGGCCTTCCGAGTACCTGTACGGGCAAGACGACAGGGTCATGACACAGCTGGAGCTGGAAGCGAGGATCGCCGGTCACGACGCGAGGATCGCCGCCGCGACGAGCCTCGTCATGATCCAGTGCGTGGGTCTACGGCAGGAAGGCAGGAACTACTGCGCCCGCGTGTGCTGCAGCCAGGCGGTGAAGAACGCTCTCGAGCTCTTGCGCCAGAACCCCGGGATGAGGATCTACATCCTGTTCAGGGACATGAGGACGTACGGTTTCAAGGAGGACCAGTACCGCGAGGCCGCGCAAAGGGGGGTGAGGTTCATCCGCTGGGAACCGTCCGACGGGCCCCTGGTCGAAGCCGCCGAAGAGGAGGGCAGGCCAGTTTTGCGGGTGACCGTCCCCGATCCCATCCTGGGCAAGAGGCTGGCCATCGACGCCGATGTCGTGGTCCTGTCGGCCGGCATCGTGCCTTCCACCGGCAGCCAGGAGGCCGCCCGCCTGTTCAAGGTGTCGACGAACCCCGATGGCTTCTTCCAGGAGGCCCATGTGAAGCTGCGGCCCGTCGACTTCGCCGCGGACGGCATCTTTTTGTGCGGGATGGCCCACTATCCCAAGCACATCCACGAGTCGATCACCCAGGCATATGGAGCCGCGGGCCGGGCTGCGAGCCTCCTCTCCCGGGATACGGTGACCGCGTCGGGCTCGGTCTGCGCCGTCGACGAGGACGACTGCGTGGCGTGTGGGGCATGCATATCGGTCTGTGCCTACGGGGCCGTCGAGCTTCACGAGACCCCTAAAGGCATGAAGGCACGGGTCAACCCGGTTCTGTGCAAGGGCGACGGCCTGTGTTGCTCGAAGTGCCCGACGCATGCCATCGTCTTGAAACACTTCACAGACAAGGAGATCACGAGCCAGATCGACGCCGTGTTGTCAGGCTGCTAGAGGTCCACGCGTGGGCCGGTCGAGATCGAGAAAGGAAATGAAGATGGCAGGACTCGAGCATACTCCGAGGATCGTCGCCTTTCTTTGCACCTGGTGAGCGTACTCGGCTGCGGACCTGTCTGGAGTTACCAGACAAAGTTACCCACCCGAGATCAGGATCATCCGCCTCATGTGCACGGGGAGGATCGACCTGGCGTTCATCCTCAGGGCCTTCCTGAAGGGAGCGGACGGGGTGATCGTCGGCGGCTGCTGGCCCGGCGAATGCCACTACGTGACCGAGGGAAACTACGACGCCCTGGGCAACGTGCACCTGGCGAAGAGGATACTTGCGCACATCGGGGTGGACCCGGGGAGATTGCGCATCGAATGGATATCGGCCTCCGAGGGCAACCGCTTCGCCGAGGTCATGACGGGGTTCGTCGAGAGGCTGAAGGAGCTGGGGCCTCTCGGCCGGGCCGAGGGTCTGGACGAGGAGTCGCTCGAGCGCAAGCTCGAGGCGGTCTCTCGCCTGGTTCCCTACATCAAGCTCGTCGAGAGGGAGAGGCTGAGGGTCCCGAAGAGGACGGAAAAAGCCTACGGCAGGCACTACGAGAGCGAAGAGACGGGGATCCTGTTCGATCGCCTGATCGCGGACAGGATGACGGTGAGCGAGATCCTCTTGCTCCTGAAGAAGAGGCCTCTCGCGACCGGCGAGATATCCGGGATTCTGGACCTGAGCCCGTCCGAGGTGGCCAGGCACATCAATCGTGCCTCCAGGCAGGGGCTCGTCAGGTTTGACGTGGGTCGCAACTGCTACACCCTCGCATGAGGTGGAAGATCGGGAAATGGACATCGGAAGAATAGATCTGATCATCGACAGGCACCGGTGCGAGGCCAGCTCGCTCATCCAGATCCTGCTGGAGATCCAGAAGGAGAACCGCTGGCTTCCCAGGCATGCGCTCGTGAGGGTAGGAGAGAGGCTGGATGTCCCCTACTCCCGGATACAGCACATCGCCACCTTCTACAAGGCCTTCAGCCTGGTTCCCAAGGGGCGCCACCAGGTCCACGTCTGCATGGGCACGGCCTGTCACGTGCGCGGTGCGTCCCGTGTCCTCGACACGGTGAGAGACCTGACGGGGATCAATCCCGGAGAGACGGATCTGGAGCTGAAGTTCAGCCTGGAGACCGTCAACTGCCTCGGTTGCTGCGCTCTGGGGCCTGTGATGGAGATCGATGGGAAGACCCACGGCAAGCTGTCGACTGCGAGTACGGCGGACGTGCTGGGAAGCTTTGACTGAGGAATACCGTGACGAGGATCAAATCGCCTGCCGAGCTGGAAGATTTCAGGAAGGACCTCCTTGCGAGGAGGGACCCGGCCGCACCCTGCATCACGCTGTGTTCGGGGACTGCCTGTCACGCGACCGGAAGCGAGCAGGTCTCGGCTGCCATCAAGGAGGAGCTGGTAAGACAGGGCCTTGGCACCTCGGTGGAGTTCAAAAGGACCGGGTGTCACGGCTTCTGCGAGAAGGGCCCCATCCTCGTCATCGGCCCAGAGGAGACGTGCTACCTCGAGGTTTCTCCGAAGGACGTTCCCGAGATCATCTCGAGCACTCTCAAGGAGAAGAAGATCGTGGATCGGCTCCTCTATACCGATCCGACGACCGGCGAGAAGACGGCGCACGAATCGGACATTCCATTCTACAAGTACCAGCAGCGCATCGTGTTCGGTCCCAACAGGCGGATCGATCCGAGAAGAGTCGAGGACTACCTCGCCATAGGAGGCTATCGCGCCCTGATCAAGGCGCTCTTCGAGATGACGCCCGATGAGGTCATCGACGAGGTGAAGAAAGCCGGGTTGAGGGGTCGTGGAGGAGCGGGCTTCCCGACCGGGATCAAGTGGGAAGCCGCTCGCAAGGCCCCGGGGGAGACGAAGTACGTCGTCGTCAACTGCGACGAGGGGGACCCGGGCGCCTACATGGACAGGTCCATCATGGAGGGCAATCCCTTCGGTGTGCTCGAGGGCCTGATCATCGGGGCCTATGCCATCGGCTCGCACGAGGGATACGTCTACGTCCGCCAGGAGTATCCCCTGGCGGTCGAGAACCTCGGAATCGCCATGGAGCAAGCCGAGAAGCACGGCCTTCTCGGGAAGGACATCCTCGGCTCGGGCTTCGATTTCGACGTCGAGGTGCATCGTGGAGCCGGCGCCTTCGTCTGCGGCGAGGAGACCGCCCTTCTCATGTCGCTGGAAGGCAAGGCCGGAGAGCCCAGGCCGCGGCCACCCTATCCAGCCGTGAGAGGGCTCTGGGACAAGCCGACGAACATCAACAACGTGGAGACATGGGCCACCGTCCCTCTGATCATCGACGCCGGCGCGGATCGCTTCGCGTCCATCGGCACCGAAAAAAGCAAGGGCACGAAGATCTTCTCTCTCGTCGGAAAGATCTCCAACACCGGCCTGGTGGAAGTCCCCATGGGCATCACCCTCAGGGACATCATCTTCAAGATCGGAGGTGGTATCCCGAACGGCAAGAAGTTCAAGGCGGTGCAGACCGGAGGACCTTCGGGCGGGTGCATCCCGGAGGACAAGCTCGATCTGGCGGTCGGTTTCGACGAGCTCGCCAGGGCAGGCTCCATGATGGGCTCCGGCGGCATGATCGTCATGGACGAAGACACCTGCATGGTCGATGTGGCGAGGTACTTCATCGACTTTCTGACCGATGAATCGTGTGGCAAGTGCGTCCCCTGCCGCGAAGGGTTGAGGCAGATGCACAAGATCCTCACGAACATCACCGAGGGCAAGGGGAACAAGGGCGATATCGAGCTTCTGGAGATGGTCGCAGAGACGGCGGTCGAGGCCTCCCTCTGTGCCCTGGGCAAGACGGCTCCCAACCCGTTTCTGAGCACCCTGCGCTACTTCAGAGATGAGTACGAGGCCCACATCAACGAGAAGCGGTGCCCGGCGCTGTCGTGCAAGGCGCTCATCTCGTACTACATCGATCCCGGCAAGTGCCAGGCATGCCTGATCTGCCTCAGGAATTGCTCCGCCAAGGCGATCGATGGCGGCAAGAAGAAGATCCACGTCATCGATCAGGGCAAATGCACGAAGTGCGGCGTCTGCTTCGAGGTCTGCCCATCGCGCTTCGGTGCGGTGAAGAAGCTCTCGGGTGAGCCTGTCCCGCCTCCTGTCCCCGAAGAGGCCCGCATGATCGCGAAGAAGAGCAAGGCAGGATGAGAGGACACGTCATGCAGATCGACGGCAAGCAGGTCGAGGTGACGGGTGAGACGACCATCCTCGAGGCGGCCAGGCGCGCGGGGATCTCCATACCCACGCTCTGTCACGACGACAGGCTCGCGCCCTTCGGGGGGTGCCGGCTCTGCATCGTGGAGGCGCAAGGCCGCCTCGGGACGAGGCTCGTCGCCTCCTGCGTGTACCAGGCCGAGGATGACCTCGTCGTGACGACCAGGTCCGAGAAGATAGACCGGATCCGGAAGACGCTTCTGGAGCTCTTGTTGGCCCATGCCCCGGAATCCCCCCGGCTCAAGGAGATGGCCGAGGAGTACGGGGCAGACAGGGATCGTTTCGACAAGGAGCCGTCGTTCTGCGTCCATTGCGGCCTGTGCGTACGGTACTGTGCCGAGGTCAAGAAGAAGAACGCCGTGGGGTTCGTGGAGAGGGGGATACACAAGGAGATCTGCTTCATCCCCGAGATCGCCGCGAGGGAGTGTCGCGACTGCAAGGAGTGCTTCGAGCTCTGTCCGACCTCCTACCTCCAGGCCGCATTCGTCATGACCGAGGCCCTCGCGTTCCCCGGCGGGAGCGGCGACATTTCGCCCCAGGAGCAGGCCGCGGGCGAAAAGGACACGAACGGATGACGGACGGGAGAAGAGGATGAAGTCTGGCGGCAACCGGACGAGGGCGAAGAGCGACAAGCGGGAAGCCATCCTGCAGGCGGCCTGGGGGCATATCAGGCACTACGGATACAGCAAGACGACCATAGACGACATCGCCAGGCAGGCCGGTGTGGGAAAGGGCACGATCTACATCTACTTCAGCTCGAAGACCGACATCATGCTCGCCCTGACGGATCTCACGAACCAGCGTATCACCAGCGAGCTGGAGCGGCTCGCTTCCGAGGACAGGCCTCCCGAGGCGAGGCTCAGGGCCTGCGTCCTCTACAGGATCATGACGCTTTTCGATCTCGTGAACCGATACCCCCACAGCGAGGACGTCATCGTCTCGATCCTCCCGGAGATCGTGGAAAGGCTCGACAGGTACGTGAAGCGTCACGGAGAGCTGCTCGGACAGATCGTCCGTGAGGGATGCGTGGCCGGTGAGCTCGTCGCCAAAGACCCGGAGGCCACGGGGCAGCTCATCGCGAGGCTCTTCGAGTTCATGACTCCGCCGTACTACCGTTTCGATTCGAGGAGCTCTCTCGAGAGGTTCGCCGGCGAGGTCCTGGATATGATGCTCGACGGCTTGAGGAAGGAGCCGTGCCAGGTGGGCGGGTCGTGAAGCAGGGCCTGGAGGCGCTGGCGAGACTCGTGGAACAAGGGTGGGAGTTCCGCTTCACGGCCACCGAGCCGGGGCTGTCGTCGTACGCGGCCGAGTACGAGGCCCTCGGCTACGAGGTCCACCTCGAGCCCGTCAGTGCCGACCATGCCTTCACCGGGCAATGCGGGCCATGCGCCGGGGGTGCTCCGCTCGTGGCCCTCTATATCCGCCGGGTGGGGTGACGCGGCTTCAGTCGCCGTACCTGAGAAGGAGATGGACCGTGACGGGCTTTTCGCCCGGGGCCACCGAAAGCTGCATGGAGGTGACGACCTCGCCGAGGCATTTCACCAGGGCCGTGGGGGGGTCACCGGTGGTCAGGGCCACCTCCACATCTTCTGTCTCGCCCATGGTGGTGAGGAGGAAGGTGATGACGACCGTACCGGCCGCAAAGGGCGTCTCCCACCCGTCGCCACCGGATTCGCAGCCGTTGAGATCGCCGTAGTGATCGAAGGCGATGGCGGACTCGATCTCGCCCACGAGATCCACGGCCAGCTCCTCGTCCTCCATCTCCACCGTGACCGTGAGGGGCGTGGCGGGCTTGATGTCCTCTTCTTCGACGCCGCCCGAGGTCTTCACGGGAAGGTCGTAGGCCGTGATGGGGGCCTGCGCAGGGCCTCCGCAAAATGAGGTCATGGAGGCGCACGAGAGCATGGCCGCGGCGACCTTGCGCGTCATGGCAGGAAAAGATCCGTCTTCGTGAGCTTCTGCGGCAGGTACTTCTCGATGACGTAGTTCAGGCCGTGCTTGGCAAGGGCCTGCTGCTCGGCGCGCACGCCCATCTTCACGAGATCGCGCAGGGCGGTCTGCCATCGCTTGTGGTGCTTGAAGAACGGGTCGTTCTTCAATGCGTCCTCGGCACGCTTCACGTCCACGTCCTTGAGGGGGTGCGTGGGCAGCTCGTACCTCGTGATGTCCTCCGGGGTGATGCCCAGAAAGCGGGCCTGGGGCACGCAGAAGAACTCGTTGACGTGTGCGGCGTTGCCCGAACCCACCTTCAGGGTCCTGTAGATGTTGGCGATTCCGTACGGGTCGCAGTCCACGAACACGTACACGGGCAGCTTCTTCTCGTCTGCGAGCCGGCGAATGAACCTGCGGCAGGCGCGCGTGGGCACGCCTCCCATGGAGACCAGGATGCACCTGGCCTTCTTCCAGTAGTTGTGCTTGACGAGCCGCTGGAACATGCCCGCGGTCTCGATGGCCAGGATGAAGCTCGCGTCCGTCTCGAACCCCAGGTGCTCCACGGAGATCGGTATGGAATAGGCGCCGGACCCGAACTTGGTGCAGTCTATCTTCAGCACCTTGCCCGTGTTGCGGTCCTTGTCGATCACCCGCAGCCGGCCCGCGATCTCGCCGCCCTTCTCCTCGGGGATGAAGCCCAGCTGCTCGCGGTTCACCCGGAAGTAGGCCTCGACGTCCTCCATCACCGTGTCCGACTCGGGCTGGTCGTCGAAGCGGGCCTCTTCCCAGTTCTTCGAGACGTAGTAGGCCTCCCTCTTCGTGGCGATGTCATCCTTCTCGACGAGCTCCTTCGAGAGGGCCATCATCCTGAGCGTCTGGGCGAAGGTCTTGACGGTGTTGACCGTGAGCGTGCGCTCCACCTCGCGGTTGCCCAGCTCGAAGAACCCGTGCTGCGGGTCGTAGGACACGTTGTTGAGCGAGCGCTGCGGGAAGCGCAGGTTCGGGGCCCGGCCCTTCATGATGACGTCGCGGATCGTGCCCGCCGTCGTGCGGATGTCCTTGATGGAGAACGAGGCCCGTCCCCCCGTGGTCTTCTTCCTCGCGCCCCGCGTGCCCGTCGTCGCTCCCGCCATGGCCCTGTCACTCCTTCTCGAGCATGCTCCTGAGGCGCTCGTTGATCCTGTCGGTCTCCGGCTCGTCCAGATCCAGCATCTCGCCCAGGGCGATACCGATGTGCGGCAAATACTTCTCGATGTAGCTGCGACGCTTCGCATCCTCGCAGTCGCGCTTGACCGCCCTGATGTGGGTGCCCATCTTGCGCCCGCAGCTCTGCAGCGCCAGCTTGATCTCGGAGATGATCTCCGGGTAGTGGGCGATGGCCTCCTTGCTCTCGGAGGTGAACGGGACCCATGCGGACGCCATGTGCACCAGCACGGCCATGGGGCCGATGGGCAAGGAGCCCCGCGGCTGCTGCAGGCCGTAGGCCTTCCAGCTCGTCTCCGTGACGGCTTCGGTGATGGCGCATCCGCCCCTCTGGTACTGCAGGGGCACGCGGTTGGCGAAACGCATGACGTGGGCCGGGCCGTCGGCGGGGATGTTGCCGCCGAACGCGATGCCCGCCTCGATGACGAACGGGTTGCCCCGGTAGACCGATGGGCTGCGCGTGCAGGAGAAGAAGAACTGCGCGTCGAAGCGTCGCTTCAGGCCCGAGATGATCTGCTCCTCGCCGATGGGCACGACCGAGGAGGACGGCGGCGCCATGATCTTGACCTCGAGGATGGCCCTGTAGATGACCTCCACCTGCTCGGTGGTCAGCTTGAACTCCCTGAGCGACACGCGCAGGCCCGCCTTCTCGCATATCTGTGTCGCCACCTTGGGCGACACGCGGGAGAAGCTTGACGAGAGGGCTCCTGCGAGGCTCTCGCCGTGGGCGGCCTGGAAGATGCGCAGAAGCATCCCCAGCTCCACGCCGTGGGGGTGGGGCTTCATCTCCCTGGGCTCGGGTGGAAGCTCGGTACACGTGCGCTCGAAGATCGCCTGATCTTCCGGGCCGATGTAGCGGATGGTGGCATGGGGGTTCGCCACCACGGTCTGCTCGATGTAGGCATCCACCGAGTGGGGACCCTTGCGGTAGATGGCCTCGAGCTCGATGCTCACGTCCGTGCCGTGGTCCCATCCCTGGATCTCGACCTGCGACTCGTCGAGGATCTCCGGCCTGTTCTTCTCGGTGTCGATCCTGAGCACGTAGCGGTTCACCGGGAGCGATGCGCGCGTCCTGGAGAGGATCACCATGGGGGCGCCCGTGGTGAGCTGGCCGTACATCCCTGCGGCGCTGATGCCTATCCCCTGCTGGCCCCTGGCCTGGCGCAGGGTGTGGAACTTCGATCCGTACAAGAGCTTTCCGAAGATCTTCGGGATCTGGGCCTTGACGATGCCGGGCCCGTTGTCCTTGACCGTGACCCGGAAGCGTTCCCCGCCGTTGAGCGGCGTGATGATCACGGACACGTCCGGCAGCACTCCCGCGTCCTCGCAGGCGTCCAGGGCGTTGTCCACGGCCTCCTTGGTGGTGGTGAGCAAAGCCTTGGTGGGGTTGTCGAAGCCGAGCAGGTGCCTGTTCTTGGTGAAGAACTCGGCCACGGAGATCTCCCGCTGCTTGGCAGCCAGGGACTCCGCCGTGACCTTCCTCCGGGGCTTGCCGGTCGGGGTGTCCGCGTCGGCTTGAGGTGGGTCGGGTGGCTCCGAAGAGGGCTCTCGCACCGCCGCCGGCTCCGGGTCCCCATCCACCGTGACCAGCGAGAGCTGGTCGCTCGCATCCCTGTCCTTGCGCCTCATCGCCGCTACCTGTGCCCTGCCCATGCCGCCTTCCCTCCACCACGCGCTCCAGCTCGGGGTCGCCGGTGCCCGACCGGGCCATTATTAGCGGCCGTCGTCACAAAGATCAAGAAAGCAGGCAGGAGAGATTGTCGTTTCGGCTTTGATTGCAGGGAGTTTCGGCTAGATCGGGGCAAGGCGTCATTGACACCCGGTCGGATTCGATATTAACGTGTAGCTCGCTTGAACGTGTACCCGGGTCCAGGGCCCGGGTCGACGCATGCGCCAAGGAGGACTCGTCATGGCCGTGAGATCTTCTATCTTCCTGGGAATCGTGGTGGCCCTGTGCTTTGCCGCTCGGCCGGCCGTGGCCCAGAAAACGGGCAAGGGAGCCAAGAAGGGCAAGAAGGCGGAGCCTGCCGGCGATGTTGCCAAGGGCGAGGTCAAGGAGGCCTCCCCGGCCGAGGTCGCCGAGGATCCCTCGACGCTGACGGATCCCAAGGCCAAGGCCTCGGCCTACTACAAGCTCGGCAAGGCCAAGCACGATTCGGGCGACTTCGCCGCCGCGCTGACCTACTTCATCGAGGCCTACAACGCCATGCCCAACCCGGCCGTCTACATCCCCATCTCGGACTGCTACGAGAAGATGGGAAACATCCAGGATGCGGTCGGCTACCTGAAGAAGTACGTGAGCGAGAAGCCGGACGCGGGCAACATCGTGGCCATGAAGGAGAAGCTCGCTCAGCTCGAGGCCACTCCCGGCAAGGTCAAGATCGTCTCCGATCCGCCAGGTGCGACCATCACCTTGAACGGCGAGACCACCGAGCTCGTGACGCCTGCCGAGCTGGAGCTGCCGGGAGGCGATCACGCCATGGCGCTCAGCCTCGATGATCACATGATGGAGACACGCGCGTTCACCGTGCCGCTCGGCGGCGAGGTGGTCGTGGAGGTCGTCCTCACCCCCACCACCATGAAGGTGGACGAGGCATTGCCTCTCCCCATCGCGCCCATCGACATGGACTTCGACGATGATGACGCACCAAAGAAGAAGGCCAAGGTGGGACCTGGCGTGTGGGCCATGACCGGGATCGCCGGCGCCGGGCTGGTATCGGCCACGGTGTTCGGGTTGCTCGCGCTCAGCGAGCAGGCATCCTTCGACGACAACCCCACGAAGAGCAAGCAGTCGAAGGGCAATGCCTTCGCCATCGTCTGCGACGTTTCCTGGGGGGTGGCCGCGGCCGCCGCGGTGACCGGCACCATCCTCTACTTCGTGGGAGCCAAGAAGGCCGAGAAGGAGAGCGCGGACACGGGCTCTCCCATCAAGAGCGCCACCATCGCTCCTGTCGTCACCGAGACCGGGGCGGGCGCCGTCGTCGACATGACCTTCTAGCGGCACTTCGCAGACCGGGCATCTCGTGTCTTTCGTCCTCGTCGTGCGCCTGCGACGTGGCTTTGCCACGACTCGGCACCCGGCTCCGGGCGCGTCCAGGATCTGCTCCGGCCTGCGAAGCGCCCCGAGGTTCGGGCCCCGATGAAGCTTGACTCATCCGTCGGCATCTCGGGCTATGCAGGTGTCTAGCACCTCTCTCTTCGGCCGGCTTCGAACCGGGATCCCGAACCTATTTCCATCGCGCGTGTCGGGTCGTGGGGGCCAGTGTTGACTCCGCCGTCACCGGTCTTAACTTGTGGCCAGGAGACGACGGATGGCAGCCAACCTCGAGCGACTCACGAACCGTACCCGCGAGGCGATCATGAGCGCGCGGGAGAAGGCCATGACGGCCAGGCACACCGAGCTCTTGCCGGAGCACCTCATCCTCGCGCTCATCGAGCAGCCGGATGGTGTCCTCGGGCCCATCCTCGAGTCGGCGGGAGTCGGCCCGAAGGCCCTCGCGGGCGAGCTGGCCGCCCGGATGGAAACCTTGCCCAGGGTGTCTTCGGACAGCTCCCAGGTTCCGGAGCCGGTCATCGGGAGGGCCCTTGCGGAGCTTCTCGACCAGGCGGGCAAGGAGGCGGCGAAGCTCTCCGACGACTACATGAGCGCGGAGCACGTCATTCTCGCTTCCGTCAACAACGATCGCCACCTGGGGCCCTTGTACCGCAAGTCCGGGCTGACCTACGACGGCCTGCTCGCCGCGCTCGCGAAGGTGCGCGGCAGCCACCGGATCACCGACCCGGAGCCCGAGGGCAAGTACAAGGTCCTCGAGAAGTACTGCCGCGATCTGACGAAGATGGCGCGTCAGGGCAAGATCGACCCCGTCATCGGCCGTGACGAGGAGATCCGCCGCGTGCTCGAGGTGCTCGCCCGCTACAAGAAGAACAACCCGGTGCTCATCGGCGAGCCGGGGGTAGGCAAGACGGCCATCGTGGAAGGCATCGCGAGGAGGATCGCCGCAGGCGACGTGCCCGAGAGCCTGCGCGAAAAGCGGGTGATCGCGCTGGATCTGGCCTCGATGATCGCGGGCACCAAGTTCCGCGGGGAGTTCGAGGACAGGATGAAGGCCGTGCTCAAGGAGGTGGAGAACGCCGGCGGTGCCATCATCCTTTTCATCGACGAGCTGCACACGCTCGTGGGTGCGGGCGCTGCCCAGGGCGCCATGGACGCCTCCAACATGCTCAAGCCGGCGCTCGCGCGAGGGGAGCTCCACTGCATAGGCGCGACCACCCTGGACGAGTACCGCAAGCACATCGAGAAGGATCCGGCCCTGGAGCGCCGCTTCGCGCCGGTCCTCGTCGAGGAGCCCACGGTGGAGGACACGAAGGCCATCTTGAGGGGGCTCAGGGAGCGCTACGAGACCCACCATGGCATCCGCATCCAGGAGGCTGCCATCGAGGCGGCTGCGGAGCTCTCGGACCGGTACATCTCCGACAGGTTTTTACCGGACAAGGCCATCGATCTCGTGGACGAGGCCGCCAGCAGGCTCAAGATGGAGATGGAGTCGATGCCCGCGGTCATCGACTCCCTGAGCCGCACCATGGGCAAGCTGCGCGTCAAGATGGAGAGCCTCAAGCTCGAGAAGGGCCAAAACGACGAGTCCAGGCTCGAGAAGGTCGCGGCCGAGATCGCGGAGGTCTCCGAGGAGCTCGACCGTCGAACCGCCCAGTGGACGAGGGAGAAGGAGATCGTGGCCCGCATCCGAGCGCTCAAGGACGATCTCGAGAAGGCGCGCTTCGAGCTGGACCAGGCCCGCAAGCTCAAGGACTGGGGCAAGGCGGCCTCCTTCGAGCACGGGCAGATCCCCGCCATCGAGGCAGGCATCGAGGACCTGCGCGCACAGCTCGCCAGGGTGCAGGGTGACGAGCCCTACATCAGCGAGGAGGTCACGGCCGAGGACATCGCCCGTGTGGTGAGCCGGTGGACGGGCATCCCCGTGTCGCGGATGCTGGAATCGGAGATGGTCAAGCTCGTCACCATGGAGGATCGCATCCACGAGCGCGTGGTGGGCCAGGACGATGCCGTGAAGGCCGTCTGCGATGCCATCAGACGCTCGCGTGCCGGGCTCGCGGACGGGGCGCGGCCCATGGGGACGTTCTTGTTTCTCGGCCCCACGGGAGTTGGCAAGACGGAGCTGGCGCGGGCCCTGGCGGAGTTCTTGTTCGACGACGAGAGGCACATGGTGCGCATCGACATGAGCGAGTACATGGAGAAGCACGCCGTGAGCCGTCTCATCGGGGCGCCGCCCGGGTACATCGGATACGACGAGGGCGGACAGCTCACCGAGGCGGTACGCCGGAGGCCCTACTCGGTCGTCCTGCTCGACGAGGTGGAGAAGGCCCATATGGACGTTTTCAACGTGCTCCTGCAGGTCATGGACGACGGCAGGCTGACCGACGGGCACGGCCGCACGGTGGACTTCACCAACACGGTGATCATCATGACCTCGAACCTCGGCAGCGAGCTCATCAAAAGCACGGACGATCCCGCCGAGGTGCGCGACCGTATCGGCGTGCTTCTCGGACGGACCCTGAGGCCGGAGTTCATCAACCGCCTGGACGACTGGATCGTGTTCGCCAGCCTGGACAGGGCTGCCATCAGGCGGATCGTGGATCTTCAGCTGGCCAGGCTCGATCGCCGGCTGGCGGACCGTCGCATCCACATCGCGGTCACCGACGAGGCGCGCGAGCTTATCTCGGACCTGGGCTTCGATCCGGAGTACGGGGCTCGTCCGCTCAGGCGCGCCATCCGCAAGCACCTGGAGGATCCCCTGGCGAGAGCCATTCTCGGAAACGATGTGGTCCAGGGTCAGGAAATATCGGTGGTGGTGGACGGCCGCGGCCAGCTGTCCTTCTCGTCGGGCGGTCTGGAAGACCGCTCACAGGGAGGTCATGTCCACCTTGATGGGCTTGGTCTCGACGGTGGCCCCGGGCGATAGCAGCCAGGCCTTCTGCATCTTCTCGTCCTTCTTGTCGACCTTGCCCTTGAGGACGACGTCGATGACCTGAAGCGTCTCCTTGTCCGTGCCCTCGTGCCACAGCACGTAGAGCTTGCCCTCCGTCTCCTTCTGCACCGACCCTGGGTCGCGGACCACCTGCACCGTCACGTTGCCGGAGCTCTCCTTCTCCTTGAGCGCCTCGCACCCGAAGTGGGGCGCCACCACCGAGGCGCGCTCCACCTCGCTGCCCACGAACTGGGCGAAGAGCTTGAGCTTGACGTCCGGGTGATCCCAGACGAGCATCACGCGCAGATCCGCCGCGTCACGCAGCACGCCCGCGCGGCGCGAGCGCTTCAATATCTCCTTGAGCATCTGGTCGTCGCCGCTGGCCCTGGCGTCGACGCGCAGCATGGCCAGGCGGATGGTGTTGAAGAGCCTCGCGATGTCCGCCGTGGTCATCGAGCCCGCGGCGCTCTGGCTCACCCTCTCTGCGAGCCTCAGCGCCTCGTCCATGCGTCCCGCATCGGCGGCCGCCTCGGCCATGAGGATGAGCACCGAGTCGTCCTCCGGGACCATGGCCCCGAGCGTCTCGTACTGGCGGTAGGCGTCCTCGGCCCACCCGTAGTTGCGGTACAGGTCGCCGAGCAGGCGGCGGGCAGAGGGAGAGAAGGGCGAGAACTCCACGATCTCGCTGAAGGTGCGGCGCGCCTCCTCTTCTTTGCCGTTTCGCATGTAGAACTCGCCCACGCGGGTCCTGGTGCGCTCGTCCGCGTAGGGGGCGTGCCTGAGGTCGCCGGCGAGCCTCATGCCCTCCGAGAGACGGTTCTCGCCGCCTTCGTCCTCGAGGATGTCGAGCAGGGTGAGCTGCAGGCCGAGGTCCATGGGGTACAGGGCGATGAGCTCCTTGACCGCCTTGATCTTCGCGTCCGGCGTCTTGGCCTTCTCGAGGACCGAGGCGAGCTCGTCCGGACCCACGAGCACCACGCCGTCGCAGTGGGCCATCACGGCCTGCACCTGGCCAGGGCTCGTGATGGAAGCGAGGATCCTGGACCTGATGTAGGCCGCCACCGCGGGCTGGCCCGCCAGGGCCTGTACGAGGCTGCAGCGGCCCGGGATGCCGCGCACGGCCGCGAGGATGAGGCTCGCCAGGGCGCGCCTGTCCTTCATGGTGGCGAGCTCGCAGCGGCTCCTGGCCTCCTGCCACACGTCGAGGGCGTGCGGCGCGGTGCACGTGCTGCCGAGACGCTCCTTCCACAGGTCCATCTTCTCCTCGAGAGGTAGAAGCGAGCTGAGAAGGCATGCCTTCTTGTTGGCCGTGAGATCGCCCGGCACGCCCGTCGTCACGGAGGTGATGGTGCTGTGGGAGAACGTGAGCGACGTGGACGACGTGGTGGTCGTGTGGCCCACCGGCATGGCGCCGAGGACGCCGCCCCCCAGCGGGGCACCGCCGCTCGTTTCGAACACGATGGGGATGGTCCCGATGACGATGCCACCGTTGTCGGGTGCGGGGAACGACCAGCCCTTCATGGCCTCGGTCACGCAGCTCTCCACCTCGGAGTCGCCCAAGGTCGAGCTCGCCACGGTGGCCATCTGGACCGCCCCGGTGGGTGTGATGACGAACTTGATCACCACCTTGCCCGCGATCCCCGGCGCGGCGTGCGCCTCGTGGCACATGCGGATCTCGGCCATGTGCATGCTGATGACCCTGCGCACGGCCTGGGCCGTGAGCGAGCCGGTGATGGTGGGTGTTCCCACCCTGACCTTGACCGAAGCGCCGCTCCTGTCCGCCGCCTTGGAGGGCATGGCGCCGGTGCCGTACTCCTCGTCCATCTCCATGGCACCCGCCCCGCCCAGGATCGCCTCGTCCGGTGACGGCTCGGCCGCCATGGTCGTTGCAGGCGCCGAGGCCGAGGGCGCCATGCTCCCGGTATCGTGAGCAGGGCTGCCGGAAGGGACCAGGATGGAGTTGTAGGGCGTCACGAGCCCGAAGCGGTTGCCCAGCTCCACCACGGCCTCGCGTCCCGCACCCTCGTTCATCAGGCTCTCGAGCCGGCGTGTGGCCCAGCGCAGCTTCAGATCTCCGTGATCGTCGATCTCCTCGATCACGGGCGCGAGCTCGATCGCGAAGGGCTTTCCCCCGAACGATCCCTTGACCGTCACGAGCTCCGGATCCTTCTCTCCCGTGAGCCGGCCAAGGATGTGCAAAGGCTCGTTCACACGCAAGGTCTGCGTGCCTCGCGGGTAGAGCCTCTCCACGCCGCCGTCGATCTCGAACGTCACGTCCTCGAACACCGGAACCGAGGCGTCCGCCAGGATGCGGTAGGCGAGCTCCGAGGCCTCGGTCCTGTCGGAAACGCGGGCCGCGAAACCGCCGCGCCGGCTCAGGCCCGTGAGCAGGTCCAGGTTGGACTCCTCGCCCAGGGCAACGCCGTACGTGCGCACGGCGAACGGGAGGCGGTCGATGCGGGCCGAAAGCGAGTCGAGATCCATCTCGCCCACGGTGGGGAAGGCATCGCCGACGTAGATGACCACTCCGCCGGGCTTCTCGCCCACCATGGAGGCCGCTCCCGCCAGGATCTCGCCGATGTCCGTTGCCCCGCCCGTCGGACGGCGGCCCAGGGCCTCCACGGCCCCTTCCTTGAAGTCGTCCGTGGCCTCCGAAGCCTTGTCCGAGCCCACGAGGTCCACCTTGAGATCGCCGGCCAGCACGCTGAGCGTGTCGCCAGGTCCGAGCTGGCGGAGAAGGTCGTCCACCACCGTGGTCCCCAGGTCCGCCAGCTCCTGGTCCGTGGCCGCGCTCAGGTCCAGCACCACGGCCACCTGCAGATCGCGCAGCGGTTCGATGGAGACGTCCTCGGGCCTGAGGCTGAACTGCGTGTAGAAGTAGGTGTCCATCTCGGGCCCGAGAAGGATCTTGCGATCCGACGTCCCCGGCAAGGGCTCCGGCGCCGCGCTGTCGGCCGTGACCATCCTGACCTGGCCGGGCTCGAGGTCCTTCACGCGCACGTCCAGAAGCTCCAGCGTGAAGTCGCTGCGCGGCCTGAAGTCCGACGCGCTGAACACCACCTTGCCCTCGTCCACGCGTGCGCCGAGGCCGGCCCGCACGGCCGTCGTCCCGATGTCGTCCAGCGTGGCGCTCAGGGAGAACTCGCCGATGGTGGGTGCGATGGTCTGGTTTCCCATGGGGAAGGCGTAGACGCGCCGGTCACCCTCCTCGCCCGCCGGCTCGAGCCACTGGGTATAGCGGTAGGCGATGCGGCGCACGGCGCCCGGTGCGATGGGGTAGATCCTGGACTTGAACTTGCCCGGTTCCACCCACTCGAGGAGCGCCGGGTCGTGCGTCGAGCCCGCGTACACCTGGCTCTCGTACGTCTGCTGGGCGAGCTTGCGCTCCACCACCACTCCGTCCACCATGGTCCCGTCGCGATCCACGGCGAAGCGCTGCAGCACCGCGTCGCGCGGGATGCGCAGCCTGTAGATCCCCTCGAGGACCTCCGATGCGGGATTGAAGAACTCCTGCACGGTCTCGGTCACGGCCAGATCGCCCTCGATGGTGACCTTGACCTCCTGGCGCCGGATCACCAGCGCGAACCTCTCCTGGCCCGCTTCTCCCGGCCGGCGAGCGTAGATGGCGCCCACTCCCGTGGGTGTCTCCAGCGGCCGCGGACCTGCCTCGGCGAGCCCGCCCGTCCAGTCGTCCCAGAGGTCGGACGGCTCCACCTCCGGCTCGCCCTGGCCGGTCATCGAGAGCCTCTCGCCCTCGCGAGCCGTGCCGCTGCCACCCGGCAGCACGTACGTGAGCTCCCCGGAGGCCACGTAGGCGTCCAGGGTGCCGTCGCGCCAAATGACGCTCACTGAGCAGCCGGCCACCTTGAGCTTGCCGTCCTTGCCGCCTCGCAGGCTCACCTGCACGTCCTCCCCATCGTCCGCATCCACCCAGATGCGGCCTGAATCGAGCGAGAGCTCGTCCATGCCGGCCACCGTGAGATCGGTGGAGGCGCCCACCACGACGTTCGCGCCGTGATCCAGCACGAGGAGCGCCCGGCCGTGATCGTCCACGCCGATGCTCGAGCCAGGGAGCAGCCTCAGATCCTCGAACAAGCCGACCTTGCGTCCCTGGGCGCCGACGTGGACAGAGGGCCTGACGAGCCTCACCTCGCCCACGGTCTGGCCGCTGATGGCGATGTCGTCGCCGCAGCCAGCCGCGGCCGCGACGGTCAGCACCGCGGCGAGCGCCGTCTTCGTGATGCGCGCGGTCATGGCGTCACCTCCTTGGTCCCGATGGGTTTCTCCACGACCGGCTTCGTCTCCGTCACGGTGCCGTCCGGCGAGATGAGCCAGGCCAGCGTGTCGGTCTTGACTTCTCCCAGCTCCACCTCGATCTCGACGATGGTCTCGTTCTCCTCGCCCTCGTCGAGGATCACGTAGAGGGTGGCCCTGGACTCCTTGAGCACGGACTGCCCGGAGCGCACGACGTGAAGGAGGATGTCGCCCGTCTGCGGCCCGGTCCTGGTGAGCCACTGTACCCCGAAATCGCTTGCCAGGCTGTCCGCGCCGCGGATCTCCGATCCAGCGTCCTTGACCATGAGGTCGAGGAGCACGTCCGGGTGCGACCACACGAGCAGCACCTTGAGATGCGCCGCATCCCTGAGGACGCCGGCGCGGCGGGAGCGTTTCATGAGGTCCTTGACCTTCTTCTCGTCCCCGTCCTTTCGTGCCTCGACCCTGAGCTTCGTGAGCCTCAGACCGTTCAGGATGCGCGCCACGTCGCCCGCTGTGAGCGGGCCCCCGGATCCGGCCGTCTGGCTCACACGCTCTGCCAGCCTCACGGCCTCGTCCAGCCGTCCGGCCAGCGCCGCGGCCTCGGCCATGAGGATGAGCACGGTCTCGTCGGCCGGCACCATGACGCTGAGAGTCTCGTACTGGCGGTAGGCGTCCTCGTGCCATCCATAGGTCCTGTACAGGTCTCCCAGCCGGCGTCTCGCCGCCGGCGAGAACGGCGCGAACTCGACGATCTCGGAGAAGCATCGCTTGGCCTCGTCCTTCTTGTCGATGCGCATGTAGAACTCGCCCACGCGGGTGCGGACCCGGTCGTCCGCGTAGGGGTGGTGGCGCAGCTCGTCGGCCAGCCTGCGGGCCTCCCCCAGCCTCTTGCTGTCGGCCGCGTCCTCGAGCAGCCCGAGGAGCAGGATCTTCAGATCCATGTCGGTGGGGTAGATCTTGATGAGCTTCTTGATGGCCTTGATCTTCTCGTCCTCGGTCTTCTTCGACCCGATGATGTCCTGGATCTCCTTCTGGCTCGCCAGCGTGGCGTCGTCGCACACCATCCTGACCACGGACATCTCCTCGGGTGTGGTCACCGTCTCGAGGATCTTCTTGCGGATGTAGTCCACGAGGTCCGGATAGACCTGCATCCTGTTCATGAACTGGCACCGGCTTTCCGGCCCGTCCAGAAGCGACAGTGCGAGCCTGGCGAAGGCGCGGCGATCCTGCATGCTCCTTATCTCGCAGTTGCGCCGCGCCTGGTTGAACTGGGACACCACCTTCCCAACGCTCGGGCTCGTGCCCAGCCTCTCGCGCCACACCTCGACGCGGTCGGCCAGCGGCTTGTTGGCCTCCACGGTGCAGACCGTCTTGCGGGCCGCGATCTGCAAAAAGTTGGCGTTGTTGTCCAGGAGGTTCACCTCGTTCTGCTGCACCATGAGCTTCTGGCTCATCTGCACCTTGAGGTTCAGCTCGTTGGCCGCGAGGCCGAAGTTGTCGAAGGAGCTCTGCTCGGCCTTCACCTCCGAGCCTTGCTTGAAGTTGAAAGGCACCGTGGCCACGGACACGCCAGCGGCCTCGGGCACGGGGAAGGTCCAGGTGCGGACCTCGGCGAGGATGCAGGATTCCACGGCCCCGCTTTCGAGGGTCGAGCTCATCACGTCCGTGTCGATGACCGAACCGGTCGAGCCCACAACGAGCTTGACGTTGACCCGCCCCTCGAGGAGCGGGTCGATGGCCAGCTGATCCTCGTAGCAGGCCCTCACCGACGCTGCGTTGGCGTCCGCGATTGACTTGACCGTGACCGAGTCCAGTGTCCCCTGGAGGCTCTCCGGCGCCTCGCCGGTGGTCATCTGCTGGGCCTCCTCGTCGGAGATCCAGGTGGAGCCAAAATCGTAGGACGAGGGTGCCTCCTCGCTGTCGAAAGCCGCCTTCAAATCGTCGAGATCGCCTCCCTTGGACCTGTACCCCGTGCCACCGCCTCCGGCTCCGAGGGCAGACAGGATCCCCGAAAGCGGGTCCTCGAGCTCGCGGCCGATGGATGGCTTGCGATCGGCTTTCTTGTACGCGCCTGCAGCTTCCTTCTTCTCCATCTCCATGGCCGGGCCCTCGATCCCGAACATGCCACCGCCGCTCTTGGACTTGCCTTCCGTGCCCATGCTCTTGTCCATGGGCGCTGCCTGGGGCGTGTCCTGCCCGCGCTGGCCCTCGGAGTACGAGCCAGGCTCGACGGCCGTCTCGTCCCCGCTCGCCCGCTGATCCGTCTGCGCCCATCGTTGCTGGGACTGCTCGGCTGCCTCCGGGGCCTCCTCGAGGGGCTTGTCCCTGCCCTGCATGGAGCAACCGTAGGGAAGAAGCGACAGCCCCATGCCTGCCGCGCCGAACAGCACGCGCTTGACGAAGCTCTTCTTCGGGGCCTGATTGTCTCCCTGCTGATCCTCGGGCATCACGAAGATCTCGAAGGGTGGCCTCGCGGGAAGGTGCGTGGCCTCGGATGCGGGAGGCACGTAGAACGAGGTGTACGGTGTGATGATCTGGTAGCGCGTCCCGAGCTCCACGAGCGCCTCGCGGCCCGCGTCCGCGCGCTGGAGTGCCTCGAGCCTGCGGGTGGCCCAGCGCAGGCGCAGGTCTCCTCGATCGTTCACCTCGGTCACGTGCAGGGTGACTCGAGTCTCGAACTTCTTGTCACCGAGCTTGCCCTTGACCCTGATGGCCTCGGGGTCCTCTTCGCCCGTGATGCGGCCGATGATGCCCAGAGGCTCGTTCACTCGCAAGGTCACGCTCTGTCGGGGGTAGAGCCTCTCCACCTCACCCTCCACCTCGAACGTCACGTCGGTGAACACCGGCACGGACGCGTCAGCGAGGATCCGGTAGGCCGTCTCGGCCGCCGCGATGCGGCTGGACACGCGAGTGGACATGCCCGAGCCCGTGCACAGGCCGGCCAGCAGATCCGCGTTGGACTCGTCTCCCAGGGCCACGCCGTAGAGCCTCACCGCGTGGGGCAGCTTGGAGAGCCGCTCGAGGAGACCCGCGAGATCCATCTCCCCGACCGTCGGGAAGGCGTCGCCCACGTAGACCACGATCCCCCCCGGCTCGCCGCCCACCATCTCGGCCGCCTCGGTGATGAGCTGGCCGATGTCCGTGGCCCCGCCCGTGGACCGCCGGCTCAGCGCATCGATGGCGCTCTCCTTGACGGCGGCCGTGGCCTTGACGGGCTTGGTCTCCTGGGTGCCCATCATGGTGGCATCGAGGTCGCCTGCGAGCACCGCCACGGAGTCCTCCTCGTCGAGCTGCCTGAGGAACGAGTCCACGAACGTGAGGCCCAGGTCCGCGAGGCCAGGATCCGTGGCCGCGCTCAGGTCGGAGACCACCGCGACCCGCAGATCCCGGCACGGGGCCAGTTCTACCCCGTCGGGCCTGAGCAGGAACTGGGTGAAGAAGTAGGTCTCGTCCCCCGACTCGTTGAGCAGCCACTCATCCGCGTCGTAGGTGCGCGTCGCCATCAGCACGTCCTTGCCGTCCAGGTCGGGCTCCACCTCGATGAGCTCGAGCCAGAAGTCGCTCTTGGGCCTGAAGTCCGAGGCGCTGAAAACGACCTTGCCCTCCTCGACCCGTGCGCCCAGGCCTGCCTGCACCACCTTGGTGCCCACGTCCTCGAGGTCGGCGATGAGGGAGAACTCGCCGATGAGGGGCGCCACGCCGGCCGAGCCCATGGGCAGCACGTAGGTGCGCTTGTCGCCCGCGTCCCCGGACGGCCGGAGCCACTGGACGTAGCGGTAGGCCACGATCCTCACCTCGCCCGCCTTGATGGGATAGATGCGTGCCTTGAACGTGCCGGGAGCGATCCACTCCAGAAGAGCCGGGTCGTCCGTGGAGCCCTCGTAGACGTGGCTCTGGTAATCGGCCCTCGCCTTCTCGCGCTCCTTGATGTAGCCGTCGACCAGGCGGCCGTCGCGGTCCACGGCGAAGCGCTGCAGCACCGAGTCCTCGGGGATGCGCAGCTTGTACACGCCCTCCAGGGTCTCCGATGCCGGGTTGAAGAACTCCTGCACCGTCTCCGTGATGGCCAGATCTCCCTGGACCGTCACGCGCACGTCGTGCCGCCGGATCACCAGCGGCAGGCGCGTGACGCCCAGCGAGCCCGGCTTGCGCGCGAAGATCTCACCGATGCCCGTGGGTGTGTCCGACCCCTGGGGTCCGGCCTCCGCCAGCCCGCCGGTCCAGTCGGTCCACAGCCGTGCAGGGAGCACCTCGGTTTTGTCCCTGGTGGCCTCGAGGATCTCGCCCTCCCTGGCCAGCCCGCTGCCGCCGGCCAGGTCGTACGTGACCTCTCCGCTCGCGCTGTAGGTGTCGAGCTTGCCGTTGCGCAGCACCACCGAGGCGGCCGCCGTCGCGGCGCGAAGCTCGCCCCAGTCTGCCAGGGTCACGGTCATCTGCTCGCCCTCGCTCGCCTCCATCCAGATGCGCCCCTCGACGAGCTCGATCGTGTCCATGCCCGTCACCGCCACCTCGGAGCTGGCGTCCACGATGATCCGGGCGCCGCTGTCCAGCTCCAGGATGGCCCGGCCGGTCTCGTCCGCGTTCACCCTGACTTCCCTGATGAGCCGGGTGTCCTCCATGACGGCACGCTTGCTGCCGTTCAAAGACACGTGGACCCCTGGTCTGACCAGCCGGACCAGGCCGACGGTCTGCCCGCTGATGGCGAAGTCCTCGCCGCAACCTGCCACCGCCAGGATGCAACAGGCCCCGACGAGTCCTGTCGACAGCATCCGAATATGTTTCATGGTCAGCTCCTTGCGAGGGGTTGGACCGTCCAGGCCGGCCGTGGGTTGGCTCCCCTCATGTGCAACCGGGTGAATTCTATGTGTTCTGGGAACGGTTTCAAAGTGCCAATGTTCCCTGCGATCCTGCGATGCCTGCCCTGCGATGCCCATGGCCAGGACTTGTCAAAGGTGCAGCCTCGCAGCGTCACTCGAGAAACGGAATAATGTCATGAATTGTAAAAAGCAGCGACCCGCCGGCTTTCAGTTGAGCAGCTCCTCTTCCTCTTCGTCTTCCTGCACACCGGATGTCTCTGGTTCTCCTGTGTGCGCGAATGGGTTTTCGCTGCCTGCCGGGCCGGACCCCGTCTTGATCTGCTCGAAGTACGTGTCGATCTCCGTGAGGGTGGCAGTGGCCAGCGCCCTGAGCTCGTCCAGGTCCAGCTTCACGCCCACCAGGTTGCAGAACGACTCGAGCACCGCCAGCGAGGCCATCGGATAGGCGATCTGCGTCAGGTAGTAGGGAAGCTCGCCCAGGAGGCACGTCCCGTTCATGCCCCTGTGTCGAGCCACCCCTAGAAGCAGCCCGTTGAGCCCGCTGATCTGGCCATCCTCCATGATGGCCACGTCGGAGTGCCGGAGAACCGCCGTCAGCTCGGTGTTCGTGGCGCACCCCCAGACCCTGGGGTGTGTCCTGTGATCCACCTGCGTGACCATGGCAGCGAAGGTGTACACGTCCTTGACGCCGGTGCCGAGCGCCAGGTCCAGGAGCTCGCTCGACAGGGCCCACTCGGTGCCGGCCACGGGCTGCTCCTCGCCCAGGAAGATCACCAGATCGCGGCCGCTGCCGTCGGCCACGTGGTAGTACGCGCGCGACTCGGGCAACCGGCTCGACTCGATCACCCCGTCGGTGATGTCCACGCTCTTGAGCGGGTAGATGGAGTGGGCGTCGAGCTGGGCCAGGGGCCTCGAGTCCAGGTGCTCGAGCATGTACGAGACCGCCTTGAACGCCACCAGGCCCATGCCCGGCCATCCTGCCACGAGCACGGGATCCTTGAGCTTCGGTGTTGCCAGCTTCTTCACGGACCCATCTTAGAAACCCACCCCCCCCGGGTCAAGGGTGGGAGCTTGATCTCACGTTTTGCGCGGTGCATAGTTCCGGTGTTTCAGCTCGGGGTGTAGCTCAGCCTGGTAGAGTGCGAGCTTTGGGAGCTCGATGTCGCAGGTTCGAATCCTGTCGCCCCGACCGCGCATCTCGCCGCCTGCGCCTGTAGCTCAACGGATAGAGCATCGGCCTTCTAAGCCGAGGGTTGCGCGTTCGAGTCGCGCCAGGCGCACCAAGCATTTCAGGAGGTTATGGTTCTCACGTGAACCGCCTCTTTCTCTGAGTGGGACCTTTTCGGGACGAGCCAGAGAAAACCCCTTCATCTTCTACCGCTCCAAGGTGAACACCGAGGCCAGAGATGGGTGCGGTCGTCGTGATGGTGAACGAGGCAGTCGGAGATCAGGCGTCAGAGGTGGTTCTCGTCGAAGGCGATGACGTTGTCGGGAAGATCGCGACGGTGGGTAAGAACGAAACGTTCGGCGGCGGGAAACGCTGTACGGGTCATCCTCGAAGCAGGGTGATGGTGCGTCCGGACGGGGTCTGGGCGGTGGATATTCCGGTGCGCTCGGGCAAGGGCAAAGCCTCGGGGCGGCGGTCGAAGATGGCGAGAACGCCGGTGGAGAGAGAGAGGCGCTCGAGGTAGGCGTCGAGCTGCTCGAGGCCGCGGGGCAAAGGATCGGGCTTGTCGGGGGGCCAGACCTTCAGCTCCATGGCCTCGCGCTGGACCTGGCGTCCCGAGGGTGTGTCGTAGGGCCAGCGCACGCACAGGTCGATGCGGCCGCGGCCCACGCCGTACTCCCGGTCCACGAAGCCACCGCCGTTGACGATGCGCTGCAAGAAGGCCATGAGAACGAGCTGGGGGGCCACCTCGTGGTAGACCACGCCCGAGAGGAGGATGTCCGCGTGCTCCTGCCAGAACTGCACGAACTCCTCGAGCAGCTTGTGCACGTCCAGGCGTCCGTCGGGGAGTACGAAGGTGCGCTGCACCTGCGTGAAGCTCCTCTGGGCGTTGGCGGA
>JBFYZU010000273.1:0-39715 GCA_041309365.1 Myxococcota bacterium | reverse complement strand
GACATGACCAGGGACATGCCCGCAGCCGAGATCCGCAAGATGGTTCCCGCCCGCCGGCTGGGAAGGCCAGAGGAGGTGGCCTCGGTGGTCTCCTTCCTCTGCTCCGACGAGGCATCCTACGTGACAGGCGCTGTCGTGGACGTCAACGGGGGGCTATACTGAGGTCAGCCATGAAACGCGTTGTCATCACGGCGATGGACCTCTCGACACCTCTGGGAGATGGTGTGGGCAACGTGCTCGGCGCCATGCTCGCGGGCAGGTCGGGTATCGGGAACATCGGCGAATGGGACGGCATCGAAGGCCTGCGCTCCCGGGTGGGAGGCAGGGTACCCGTGGACGACTTCTCCGACATCCCGCGACCCCTGCGCAGGTCCATGAGCCGCATCTCGCTTCTGGCGGTGCGCGCAGCTCGACGGATGGTGGCAGCACACGGGATCCCGGAGGAGCTCTTGACCAACGGAAACACGGGGGTCTCCTTCGGCTCCACCATGGGCGGCGTCGAGGAGCTGACCCGGTTCTTCGACGGGTACTTCCACGACAAGGGCGTGACGGGGCTCACGTCGAACACTTTCCTCAAGTTCATGAGCCACACCTGCGCTGCCAACGTGGCGCTCGCCCTGGGGTGCGGCGGACGCATCGTGGCCTCCTGCTCGGCATGTGCCTCGGGCAGCCAGTCCATAGGTTTCGCCTACGAGGCCATCAAGCTGGGGCGCAGCCGGGCCATGATCTGTGGAGGCGCCGAGGAGCTGCACTTCTTGACGGCCGGCGTGTTCGACAGGTTGCTGGCAGCCTCCACGAAGTACAACGACCATCCCACGCGCACGCCCCGTCCCTTCGACCGGGATCGCGATGGCGTGGTCTGCTCCGAGGGCGCTGGCGTGCTGCTCATCGAGGAGCTCGAGAGCGCCCTCGCGCGAGGCGCCATGCCCATCGCGGAGCTCATCGGTTACGGGACCAGGACCGATGGCACCCACATGACCAACCCTTCGGCGGGAGGCATGGGTCGCGCCGCGATGGAGGCGCTCGATGATGCGGGCATCCGGGCCGGCGACGTGGACTACGTGAACGCCCACGCCACGGGAACGCCCGTGGGCGACGAGGCCGAGGCCTCCATGATACGCGAGGTCTACGGATCCCGGATCCCGGTCTCCAGCCCCAAGGGTCACCTCGGCCACGGGCTGGGCGCCTGCGGCGCGGTGGAGGCCATACTGACGGTGGAGATGATGAACACCTCGAAGATCGCACCGACCCTCAATCTCGAGCACGTGGACGACGCCTGCGCGGGGATCAACCACGTGACCGCGCCCATGGACCACGAGATGCGCATCGTGGTCTCCCACTCCTTCGCCTTCGGCGGCATCAACTCGGTGCTGCTGTTCAGGAGGTACGACGGTGCGTGATCCAGCGATCCACATCCTCTACGCTCTCATCGCGGCGCTCGTGTCAACGGCGGGCAAGACCGACGATGGGCTCGATCAGGTGTTCTCCCCGCTCGCCGGGATCGAGACGGTGCAGGGCAAGTTCGTCCAGAAGAAGAAGCTCGCGGCCTTCAAGGACGTCCAGGTCCAGAAGGGTTATTTCAAGAGCGGCAAGGGCACCGTGCTGTTCGTGGTCGAAGAGCCCGTCAAGTCCATCTTCGCCGTGAAGGGAGCCAGGGCGCTGGTCAGGTTTCCCGACCTGGATTTCGAGGAGGTCACGGATCTTTCCCAGAGCCCCACCATGGGCGCGGCCGTGCGGTCCATCCTGGCGGTTCTCGGTGCCACGTCCGCCACGGCCATCCGCAAGAGCTGGAAGGCCAAGGTCGAGAAGGAGAAGGAGGACGGCTTCACGGTCACCCTCGGCCCCAAGGACAAGACCCTGGCGGCGGCGATAGATCACGTGGTCATGCGTGTGCACGAGGACGGCCGGGTGAGCCACGTGGGGATCCACGAGACATCCGGCGACAGCACGCTCATCGACTTCTCCGACGTGACCTTCAACAAGCCGATTGACGACCCCATCCTCGATTTCTGAGACTGCGCCGGTGAACCGACTCGTCCGATGTCTCTACGCCCACCGACCGTGGGTACTCGTCGCGGCCCTCGTCCTCGTGGCCCTCATGGGGTGGTCCGCCTCGACGTTGCGCATGGGTCAGGACGTGACCGAGCTTCTGCCGTCGCTCGACGAAGATGACCGCCTGGCACTGGACGTCCTGGGACGCTCCACCCTGTTCGACAGGCTCTACGTGGAGCTGGCCGGCGACGACCCTGGACTGCTCGTCGAGTCCGCCACGGCTCTCGCAGAGCGGCTCCGGCGAGATCCACGCATCGAGGCCGTGGAGTCCATGGTCACCCCAAGAGAGGAGGCCAGGACATCAAGGGTGGTGTTCGAGCACCGCTTCTACCTGCTCGACCCGCAGACGCCCGGGCTGGACGATGCTCTCGATCCCGCCCTCGTCCCGGGCAAGCTCGATCTGGTCAGGCTGCGCCTGCTCTCGCCCGTACCCGGCCTGTGGCCATTTTTCTCGCGCGATCCGCTGGGCCTGACGGATCTCGTCGAGCGCCGCCTGCAGGGCTCCCTGGCGCCTTCGCGGCTGCGCATGCACGACGGGTTCGCGTTCACGCCCGACCTCGGCCGCCTCCTCCTCGTCCTGCGCACAGGCGTGCGCGCCCTGCGAGTGGACGACGCGGGCGATCTGGTGGACGACGTGCGCCAGATGGCCGTCTCCACCGTCGATCCCGGCATCGAGGTGGGGATAGCGGGTGCCCACGTGCTCTCCTCGGAGAGCGCCCGCGCCGTGAAGTCGGACGTGACGCTGGCATTCGTGGCAGCGAGCCTCGGCATCATGCTCCTCTTCGCGCTCTACTTCAGGCGGCCCCTTCCGGTCATCCTGGGACTCGTGCCATCGGCCCTGGGCGTGCTCGGGGGGTTCGCCGTCTCGGCCCTTGTTCTCGGTCGCACGAGCGCAATAGCCGTGGGATTCGGCTCCATCGTGGTGGGCATCAGCGTGGACTACTCCATACACTACATGCGCGAGCGCATGGCATGCACCGCCACGGGCGGCGACCCGGCCTCGGCCCCTGCCGGGGCCCTTCGTGCCGTCATGCCGAGCCTTCTCACCGGGTTCGGCACGACGGTCGTCGTCTTTTTCTTCTACATGCTCTCTGACTTTCCCCTGATCCGCGAGCTGGGTCTGTTCGCCGGCTCCGGTATCGCCACCGGCTTTCTCGCCTCTATCCTGCTCCTCCCGCTCGCACCATGGCGACCGACCCCGATGCGGCGCACCCTGGAGATACCGGCCCGGCTCCTGCACCCTGACCGGGGGGTTGCGATGCTGGTCATCGCCTGCGTGCTCGGACCCGTGTCCGTGATGATCCCGTTCGCCTGGCACCTCGAGCTCGAGGACGACATCAGAAAGCTCGACTACCGCCACCCGGAAACGGCGGCCTTCGAGCGCGAGTTCGAGGCTCGCTGGCTCGGCCCGCAGCAGGGCAGGGTCGCGATCGCCCTGGGAGAAGACCTGGAACAGGCCCTGCAGCGCTCGGACCAGGTGGCAAGCATCCTGTCCGGCGCACGGTTGGCCTTCACCTCCCCTTCACAGGTCTTGCCTTCCACGCGGACCCAGCGCACCAACCTCGAGTTCCTGTTCGCCAGGGACCTTCTCTCTTTGCGCGAGACCATCGAGGCGGGGGCCGACGCACGCGGGTTCGCAGAGGGGAGCTTCGAGCCCTTCTTCGAGGACCTGAGGATGGCCCGCGAGGGCGACCCTCCACCCCTGGGCTCCGAGGATCTCGCCGGCACACCCATGGCCAACCTCATCGCGGGGGGTGTGGTCCAGCTCGGTGCTCGAACGGCCGTCCTCACCTTCCTTCCCGGAGACGAGCCTCCCTCGCCGGTCCTGGCCAGCCTCGCCGCCCTGGCTCCCAACGTCATGCTCACGAGCAGGGTCCATATCATGAACGAGGTGTTCGGAGCCGTGCGGGACGAGGTGCTTCGCCTCACAGCGCTCGGCATCCTCGGGATCCTCCTCACCCTGCTCTTGAGATACCGGCGCCTCCTTCCTGCCGTGCTGTCGCTCATCCCCGTGCTCGTGGCCTGCGTCGTGACGGCCGGCACGTTCTCGATATTCGGCATCGAGGTGAATGCCATCGCCGTGCTGGCATTCACGCTCATCGTGGGCGTGGGCCTCGACTACGGCATCTTCATGGTGGACTCCCTGCGCCGCGGTCCGCAGGGGTCCCATTCGGCAGGGGCCGTGCTCGTGTCCGGTTTGACCACCATGGTGAGCTTCGGCGTGCTCGCCGCCTGCCGCAACCCGGTGCTCCGATCCACGGGACTGGTGGTCCTCACAGGGGTCCTGGCAAGCCTGGTGACAGCGCTGCTCCTCGTCCCGGCCATCATGTCCTTTCTTTCTCGCGAGGAGACCTTGCCATGATCGTCCGCCTGCTCGTCATCGCCACGATCGCATTCATCGCTGCGGGATGTCCGCCGCGCACCTCGCCCTCCGGGCCCGGGACTGTCCAGTTCTGGAGCCTCGTGAAGATCACCTCGGGTGGATCCTCCTTCGCCTTCAAGTGCCTGCACCAGCGCACGGACGCGATCCTGGAGGTGGCCTGTTTCTCCCCCGTGGAGATCCCCCTGTTCACCGTTTCGATAGAAGGCAACAGGGTCGTCACCGCGACATCCTCTCTTGTGGTATCGGAGCAGATCCCCTTCGACGTGGGTCTCATCGGCAAGGACGTGTGGCGCGCCCACGTGGCCAGTTCGGACGCCGATCTGGCAGCCTATGACGAGCTCAACGAGCCGGATCTTCCCGAAGACCACATGACCGTGACCTCGGACGACCGGATGCGGCCCATCCTCAAGGTATTCACGGCCGGTGATGCCCCGGTCGTGGAGATCCGCTTCTTCGACTACCCTCCCGGTTCCAGCGATGCGGCTCGCATCGAGATCCAAAGCCAAGACCCGGCCTACGACATCACGATCGTCCAGGGTATGGCCGGCTGACATTTTGCCCGCCGTGTCGGTTGAGGGAAGCAGGCGTACGAGGTACTCTCGTCCCTTCCGGAGGTGGACACACCATGCGAGCCGATGCAATCACGATCCCGATCTGTGCTGCCGTGACGTCGATGATGTTCTCGTGCCAGCCGGACGTGGCCAAGCCGCCTCCCAGGCGCGGCGCGGTCCGGGCAGACCACGAGTCGACCGTCGTGCCTTCGAAGCCCACGCTCATCGAGATCCAGGCGCCTTCGGGGGGTGCTTCCGGCCATCCAGTGGGCCGCTACGAGAAGGTCTTCTTGGATCCAGTGCTCGAGGAGATGCGCAAGAATGGCATGAAAAGAGATGATGCCGAGCAGGATGCCACGGGCAAGATCAAGGCCTCCCAGAAGGAGAAGAAGGAGAAGGAACGAACGGAGACGCTCGTGCTCAGGGCAACCTTGCCAGAGGCAGAGAGACCCGTGTCTCTGGATGCGTTCGAGAAGGTGTGGCACCTACCACCGACGGCGCAGTACTTCACGGGAACGTGCTGGTCGTTCGCCATGACCTCTTTCATGGAATCCGAGGTGATGCGAAGGACGGGCAAAAAGGTCAAGCTGTCGGAGATGGCCACGGTGTATTTCGAGTACCTTGCCAAGGCCGGCCGCTGGGCGGCAGAGAGGGGGGACTCGGTGTTCTCCGAGGGATCGGAGGGCAACGGGCTCACCAGGATATACGGGGTGCACGGGGCCTGGCCCGCGGCCGCCTACACCGGGGTGACCGCAGATGATGGCCGTCACGATCACCAGTTGCTGCTCAAGGAGATGCAGGCCGTGCTGGACGCCTGCGAGAAGAACGACATGTGGGACGAGGCCACGATCCTGTCTCTACTCGGCGTCGTCCTCGATCGCGAGATGGGCGAACCACCGGGGAGCTTCGAGCACGAGGGGGTCACGTACACGCCGGGTGCCTTCATGAAGGACGTGCTGACCATAGATCCTGCCGAGTACGTCGACGTCATGTCCACGGTGAAGATCCCCTTCTGGACGAAAGGAGAGCTGGAGGTGCCGGACAACTGGTGGCACGACGCCTCCTACCACAACGTCCCGCTGGACGACTTCGTGGCGGCCATGAAGGGCGCGCTCGTTGCCGGGTATTCCCTGGTCATCGCAGTGGACGTGTCCGAGCCGGGCAAGGACGCCGAGAACGACGTCATGTTCATCCCCCCCTGGGACATACCTGCAGAGGACATCGATCAGATGGCGCGCGAGTACAGGATGGCGGAGCATGTGACGACCGACGATCACGGGGTCCACGTCGTGGGCTTCACCACCCACGCCGGGCACGACTGGTTCCTCGTCAAGGACTCGGGCCGATCAGCGCGACACGGCAAGCACGAGGGCTACTACTTCGTGCAAGACGACTATGTCAGGCTCAAGGTCCTGGCCTTCACGGTGCACCGCGACGCGGTGAAGGACCTGATAGCCAGGTTCCCGGCCCCTTGACCGGGGTCGATGGCAATGCCGATCCTGCCCGGGAAAATGCCCCGGTCAGGTGACCAGAGACTCGCCTGGAAAGGACGATGCATGGCGACGAAGATCGAGAGATTCCTGTGGTCCATCCTGTGCGGCTCGGCGCTGGGCATCGGCGCCACGGGCTGCTACGACTCGGACCAGACGGTCTACGGCCCTCCACCCGACGTGTCGAGCGTCGAGGACGACGATGCCGTGGACGCGGCCGATGTCCTCGACGTGTCGGAGGAGGAACCCATCATGACAGCCTACGGCCCGGCTCCGGAGTACGGCCCACCCTTCCCCTGATCCCGGTCATGTCCGTTCGAGACCTGTCTCGCGCAGGATGGCGGCTCCGCGCTCGTCCGCGCGCGCGAGAGACGCCTCGAAGAAAGACGACAGGACCGCCTTCACTCGATCGATGGCACTGTCCAGGGGAGCCGTCTCGTCCACGGAGCCGTCGCGAGCCTTGATCTCCACGATACCCTTGGCCAGGCCTCTATCGCCCACCACGATCCTCACCGGGGCACCCAGGAGGTCAGCGTCGTTGAACTTCACGCCTGGTCTCTCGGGCCTGTCGTCCAGCAGCACCTGGATGCCAGCGGCCTCGATGCCGTCGTGGATGCGGCCCGCCTCGCGGGCCACGTCTATCGATGCGCCCACGGAGACGATGTGCACCTTCACCGGGGCCACCTCGACGGGCCAGATGATGCCCTTCCCGTCGTTGTGCTGCTCGATGGCAGCTGCCACGAGCCTGGTCACGCCGATGCCGTAGCAACCCATCTCGATGGGCCTCGTGACGCCGTCCGCATCCAGGAAGGTGGCGCCCATCTTCTGCGAGTACAAAGTGCCCAGGTAGAACGCCTGTCCGCCCTCGATCCCCTTTTGCGTGTGCACCTGGCCGCCGCAGCGGGGGCAGCGATCGCCCTCGGTGACCTTGCGCAGGTCGAAGAAGGCCACGTTTGCGCGGATGTCGGCGAGGTTTGCGTTGCGCAGGTGGTGGTCCGTCTCGTTGGCCCCGCACACGAAGCCGGCCATGGCTTGCACCTCGCGGTCCGCCACGATGGTCTTCACCTGGCCCTCGATGCCCACGGGCCCTGCAAATCCCACGTCGGCCTTCGTGATCCGGCGCACGTCGTCGTCTCCCGCCAGGAACACCTCGCGCACCCCGAGCTTTCTGGACACCTTGAGGAGGTTGAGCTCGCGGTCCCCTCTCAGGAGCGCCGCGTGGAAGTTATCGCCGTCGAAGAGGAGCACCGTCTTCATGATGTCGGTGGGGGCTACCTTCAAGAATGACGCAACCTCGCCGACGGTGTGGGCGCCAGGCGTATGCACCTTCTCGTATGCACCGCTGGCGGTCGATGGCTCGCAGGACCAGCCCTCGCCATACGCCGGAGCCAGCTCCACGTTCACCGCGTAGCCGCACCCGTCGCAGAGAACCAGGATGTCCTCGCCCGAGTCGGTGATGATCTGGAACTCGTGGCTCAGATCGCCCCCGATGGCGCCCGTGTCTGCCTGCACCGCCCTGAACGTCAGGCCCAGGCGCGCCATCACGCGTGCGTATGCCACGATCATGGTCTTGTAGGAACGACGCGCGGCGTCGGGGTCCGCGTCGAAGGAGTAGGCGTCCTTCATGATGAACTCGCGGCCCCTGAGGATCCCGGCCCTGGGCCTCGGCTCGTCACGGTACTTGGTCTGGATCTGGTACAGGTTGAAACCGAGATGGCGGTAGGAGCGCACCTCCCTGCGCACGATGTCGGTCACCACCTCCTCGTGCGTGGGCCCGATGGCGTACTCGGCTCCTTCCCTGTTGGTGAACCGGAGAAGCTCGGCCCCGAAGGAGTCCCAGCGCCCTGTCTCGCGCCAGATGCCCGCAGGCTGCACGAAGGGCATGAGGATCTCCTGTGCCCCCGTCCGGTCCATCTCCTCGCGCACCACCCGGGCCACGTTGTTCACTGCCCTGTACCCCATGGGCAGATACGAGTAGATGCCCTTCGAGAGCATCCTGACGCAGCCGGCCCGAAGCAGGAGCACGTGGCTCGTCATGGTGGCTTCCTTGGGAACGTCCCTCGTCGTGTAGATGAAAGCACTCGTGTATCGCATGGGCCGAGGATGTAGAACGAAAGCCCCTCGAAGTCCAGCCCCGGTGGATGTGGTCGGGTGATAAGGCGTCAGTCGATGGGGACGGGATTGGGCATTGGGCCGCGGTCGGGCGGCGGGCTGCCTCCGTCGATAACGCCGTACTCGATGGCGGCCTCGGGGATGGTGGAGAGATCCCGGAGGGCGTGGCACGGCACGAACCCGTGGACCTCCACGGGCCCGGGTGTCTTCACCTCGCACCCGCGCACGTCCTCACCTATCTTTTTCACGTCCTGACCGGGTGCGAGAACGGCCAGGATCTTGCCGCTGGCGTCGGTGAGCGGCTGCTCGCCGAGGATCTCGTAGTCCTTCATCTCGTGCTTGACGAGCTTGTAGAGGGGGTTGGTGAGGGGGGACGGGCCGATAGCATCTATGGGGACGAACCCCTTGACCACGATCTGGCCGTCAGTGCGGCCCTGCACCCAGGCGCCCTGGATCGCGATGCTCACCCAGCGGGTTTTGGCCAGAGCCTTCCCCGGGAGTTGGCTCGCAAGCCCGCCGGGAGCGGCGTTGATGGCCGTGGGCTTGGCGATACAGAACAGATCGCCGTCCTTCGGAGCCCTGGGGTAGAAGGGCTTGTGATCGGCGATGCAGGCCGAGGCAGGGACCCATCCCTGGGCCAGATAGCCCGTGAAGTCCTGGTGCTCCAGGACAGGGTCATTCTTGCCTCCCGTCTCGTACCAGACGATCTTCTCAGGGGCCGATTCGACATGCACGTCGTCACCCTGGCGGGACAGGATCCGGAGCATGGCGCCCTCGCGGCCCAGAGGCGTGTGCTCGCCGGGCTGGTCTTTCGGGGAGGTCAGGATGGGCTGCTCCGCGGCGAGGCGGCAGCCCAGGGCATCGGCGCGCAACCACCCCGAGATGGACACGTCCGCCATCGTGGTGACGTGAGACCAGCCCGAGCCCGAGGTCTCGTCCACTGCCACGAGCACGCCCTGGTGCAAGGTGGCCACCTCGTCGCCCGTGCCTCCCTGCTTCTCGTACAGGGGGACGGATGGCAGAGCCACGAGGAGCCGCTCGACAACGGCCTCTTTCGCATGCCCGGCGGGGCCTTCCATGACGGGGCGGCGGCCCGTGCCAGGGCAAGAAGCGAGGGTCGTGGCGACGAGAAGCAGGGCCGTGTGTCGCATCAGTCGTCGACCCTCCGGATGACCTTCATCGTGATGAGCTGGTGCAATATCTTGCACACGTTGAAGGAGCCGAGGCGCGTCTGGCGGATGATCTCGCGAATGGTGTTCTTGCCGTTCACGAAATCCAGGACGCGGGCCTCGTCGGCGGAGAGCACGGAGTCCGGGCCCAGGGCCTCGATGCCGGCCGGAGTGCGGACGATCGTGGAGTCGAAGTCGGGCAGATGACGCTCGATGACACGCCATTCGTCCACCCTCCTGAGCCCTTCCATGAGCAGCTCTCCGACCGGGATCTCGAGGTCGATGTTGCCTGCCTCCTCGGGCAGCTTGCCCGTCACGAACCTGTAGCGGGAGGTCTGCCAGCGGAGCACCTCGTAGATGACCTCGGTGGTCTGCTCTGTCAACGCCCCGATCAGGTCGTCGCGAGAGATGTAGCCGGAACGCACGAGCCTCTCGCCGAGGGGCACGCTGCGCTCGGGCGAGCGGAGCAGGACACCGAGCTCCTCGCGGGTGACGAGATCCTCCTTGAGCAGGTAACGTCCGAGGAGGAACTCGTCCGGTCCCCCCTTGATGCGTGCCATGGTGACGCGGCCGTTGCGCAGAAAGATCAGTGCGAGCATTCCCTGGCCACGGATCTCGAAAGTGCCCTGGGCCTGGCCGTGCAAGAGCAGCTGCATGATCTCGCCAACGCTGATGGCTTCCGAGGATCCGGCGAAGGAAGCCAGCCCTGCGGCCGGATCGACCTTGCGGTAATCGTCGATCAGCGAGGCGATGAGCTCGTCCGAGATGGCCTTCTCGATGAGCCTCTCGAGCGGGATGTCCTCCACGTCGTCGCCTGCAGGAAGGTTCGATGCGATCTCCACCGCAAGCCTCTCCCTGATGCGCTTGACTGCAGCGCGGGCTTCTGCCACGGGGTCCTTGAGCTTCTCCGGCTCGAAGCGGTCGGCCGAGAGGAAGGGCTGGCGCGTGGGACCGGAGGTGCTCGCCGGCGTGCGAGTCGATCCCAGCGCATGCTGGATCACCGTGAGCAGGCTGTCCTGGCTGAAAGGCTTGGTCAGGGCATCCACGGCGCCCGTTGCTCGCATGAAGTTCTCGCCCATGGAGTCTGCCTTGACGCTCACCAGGATCACGGGGATGTCCTTGTGGTTATCCACGGATCTGAAGGAGCGCATGAACTGGAGCCCGTTCATTCGAGGCATGATGAAGTCCACGAGCACCAGATCGGGCGTTCGTCCCTGCGACAGGTCGAGCCCCTCGAACCCATCGGCGGCCAGCGAGCAGGAGTACCCGTTCTCCGAGAGGATCTCGCCCACGAGATCCCTGATCGTCCTGCAGTCATCGATGACGAGGATGTGCTCGCCGGGCATGTCTTCCTACCACCGGCCGGGAACCAGACGCGATCACTCCCTGTAGAAGATGACGATGGTCAGGCAGTGGAACGAGGCATCGCTGCTCTGCCTCACGACCGTGTCCACGATGGTCGCGGCGGGATGCTCCTTGATCCACCTGGTGACGCTGTCGCCAAGTTCCTCCCGTTCCTTGAACTTCGTTGCAGAGAAGATCGCGACGCCGTTGATGATGTCCGCCACTTCACCGCCTCCCATGGCGTGGGCCATTCGACGTTATCGAGGCTATCACAAGGGCCTCAGCCGGTAAACCGCTTTCCCGAGAGCCGGGACCTTCCTGCAAACACCGCGTCCGGACCCAGGAAATCCTCGATCCTGATGAGCTGGTTGTACTTGGCGATGCGCTCGGAGCGGCTCAGCGAGCCCGTCTTGATCTGGCCCGTCGAGGTGGCCACGGCAAGGTCCGCGATGGTGGTGTCCTCGGTCTCGCCCGAACGGTGGGAGACGACGCACGAGTACCCGGCCGAGCTGGCGAGATCCATCGTCCTGAGCGTCTCGGTCAGGGTGCCGATCTGGTTGAGCTTGATGAGGATGGAGTTGCAGATGCCCTTGTCGATCCCCATGGCGAGCCGCTCTGGATTGGTGACGAACAGGTCGTCTCCCACGAGCTGGATCTCCTTGCCCAGGCTGTCCGTGTGCAGCTTCCATCCGTCCCAGTCGTCCTCGGCCATGCCGTCCTCGACGCTGACGATGGGGTACTCCTCGACCAGCCGCAGCCAGTAGTCGTTCATCTCCCCGCTGGTGAGCTCCTTGCCCTCGCTGGCCAGGACGTAGCGTTTCGTCTCCGGGTTGTAGAACTCGCTCGCGGCCGCATCCACGCAGATCGCGATATCGCGGCCGGGCTCGTAGCCCGCGCTGCCGATTGCCTCCATGATGAACTGCAGGGCCTGTTCGTTGGTCGAGAGGTTCGGGGCGAAGCCACCCTCGTCTCCCACGCCGGTGGCCATGGAGTTGGTCTTGAGCACCTTGCGCAGCGCGTGGAAGATCTCCGATGCGGCGCGGATGGCCTCCAGAAACGTCTTCTGGCCCACGGGCATGACCATGAACTCCTGGATGTCCAGCGTGTTGTCTGCGTGCGAGCCCCCGTTGAGCACGTTGCACATGGGGGCCGGCAGCAGCCTGGCCTGCACACCGCCGAGGTAGCGGAACAGGGGCATGCCCAGTGCCTCGGCCGAAGCGCGGGCGGCTGCCACGCTGACGGCGAGGATGGCGTTGGCGCCCAGCCCGCTCTTGTCACTGGTACCGTCGAGCTCGATCATGGCAGCATCCAGGTGCGCCTGCATGGTGGCGTCCATGCCCAGCACCACCTCGGCGATGGGGCCATTGATGTTGTTTACGGCCTTGCCCACGCCCTTGCCTCCCCACTTGCGGGGATCTCCGTCCCTGAGCTCGACGGCCTCGTGGGTCCCGGTCGATGCGCCGGAAGGGACGCAGGCCACGCCACGTGCGCCGCTCTCCAGCGTTATCTCGGCCTCCACGGTGGGATGGCCCCTGGAGTCGATGATCTGGCGTCCCCTGACATCGATGATCGTGGTCATGCTGCAGCCTCCCGCGGACCCGAACGGGACCGCAACCAGACATCATAGACCGAGGCGGGACTCGCCACAAGACCGTCCCCCTTGCGATGGGTCGGACCCTGTGGGATATTGCCCCGATGCTCGGTGGCCTCGTCAGGACCCTGAGGCCGCACCAGTGGGTCAAGAACCTGTTCGTGCTCGCGCCCGTGGTGTTCGCCAAGGAAGCAGGCGTCTTCGAGGCGCTGGGAAGGAGCGTCGGGGCGACGTTCGTGTTCTGCCTGTCCGCGGGCGCGGTGTACGCTCTCAACGATCTGGTGGACGTCGAGAAGGACCGGGCGCACCCGGTCAAGCGCAAGAGGCCCATCGCTACGGGCGAGGTACCTGTTCACGTGGCATCTGCCCTGGCCGCTTTCCTCTTCGCCTTGTCCGTGGCCGGAGCCGTCTTTCTGGGTATCCCGTTCACGCTGACCGCTCTCGCTTACATCGTGCTGAACCTCGGATACAGCTTCTGGCTCAAGAACGTGGTCTTCGTGGACGTGCTCTGCATCGCCACCGGTTTCTTGTTCAGGGTACAGGCCGGGTGCTTCGCGGCAGAGGTGGAGCCGTCGTCCTGGCTTCTTGGTTGCACGTTCCTTCTGGCCCTGTTCCTTGCACTGGGCAAGCGCCGCCACGAGCTGGCGGCAGGACCCGGTGCAGCACAGAGCCGTCGGGTGCTCGCCAGCTACCCGCCGAGGCTGGTGGAGATCCTGATGTACGTCATGGCCGTGCTGACGGCAGGTGCGTACACGGCCTACACCTTGGCCTCGCACACCATCGAATTCTTCGGAACGCGCTGGTTCGTCGCCACGGTCCCGTTCGTCCTGTTCGGTCTCGTGAGGTTTACCATGATCGCCACGAAAAGCAGGAGTGCGGACAGTCCGACGGACGCGATGCTCAGGGACTGGCCTTTCATCCTCAATATCCTGGTATGGGTGGCGGTGGTGCTGGGTATCATCTACACGGCTTGACCGGCATGCCCAAGGGCAGGCTTGCAGCCCGTACCGGGGCAGCGGGGACGGCGTTGTCGTATACTCTTTTCGTCATGAGCGATCCTGCCCGAGTGGACACGACTTCGCGGCTTTGCGTCAATGTGCGCGGTGCGGTCCAGGGTGTGGGCATGCGGCCCTTCGTGTACAGGCTCGCCACGGATCTGCACCTCGAGGGATTCGTGATGAACACGGGCCAGGGAGTGGTCATCGAGGTCCAGGGGGCAGCTTCGTCGCGCGAGGCCTTCATGCAGAGGCTCGTCGCACAGCTCCCCGCGGCGGCTTTCATCCAGAGCATGGAGAGCACCGTGCTCGATCCGGTACCGGTGACGGGTTTTGCGATCCGTGACAGCGAGGTGTCCGGCGAAAGGACCGCGCTGGTGATGCCCGACCTGGCCACCTGCCCGGACTGTCTGGCGGAGCTCCGGAATCCCGTTGACAGGCGCTACCGCTACCCCTTCGTGAACTGCACCAACTGCGGTCCCCGCTACAGCATCATCCTGTCCATGCCCTACGACCGCTCATCGACCACCATGAGCGGGTTTCGAATGTGCGACAGGTGTCGTGCGGAGTACGAGGATCCCACGGACCGGAGGTTCCACGCCCAGCCGGTGGCATGTCCCGCCTGTGGCCCCCGGCTCGAGCTTCTGGACTGTCTTGGTGCCGTTCTCGCGCACCGTGACGAGGCTTTGGGTCTGGCCTGCGATGCACTTCGCCGAGGTCTGGTGGTGGCAGTCAAGGGCCTGGGAGGATTTCAACTCCTCGTGGATGCCACGAACCCGCAGGCCGTCAACCGGCTGCGCGAGCGCAAGCGCAGGGAGCACAAGCCCTTCGCCGTCATGGCCCCCTCGCTCGACTGGGTGCGGGAGAACTGCGCCCTGGAGGAGGCCGAGGAGGCCCTGCTGCGGTCCGCAGCCTCGCCCATCGTGCTCGTGCGAAGAGCTGGCGGCTCGGATGCCGTGGTATCGTCGGTTGCGCCCGGCAACCCCTACCTGGGCGTGATGATCCCGTACACGCCGCTTCACCACCTGCTCCTCGACGAGCTCGGCTTCGCGGTGGTGGCCACGAGCGGGAACCTCTCGCAGGAGCCCATCTGCACGCAGACCAGGGAGGCCCTCGCGAGGCTCTCGGGTCTCGCGGATCTCTTCCTCGTGCACGACAGGCCCATCGCCCGGCACGTGGACGACTCCATCGTGAGGGTCGTGCTGGGCCGCGAGCTCGTGCTCAGGCGAGCAAGGGGCTACGCCCCGCTGCCAGTCCCTGTGCCCGGGAATGCTCCCGCGGTGCTGGCCGTGGGCGCCCACATGAAGAACGCCGTGGCCGTGGCCGTGGGTCCGAACGCCTTCATTGGTCAGCACGTGGGCGACCTCGAGAGCGAGGAATCTCTTCTGGCCTTCAGCGGGTGCGTGGGATCGCTGACGGCGCTTTTCGATGCACGGCCCGAGGTGGTGGCATGCGATGCGCACCCGGACTACCTGTCGAGCCGGCATGCGCGCGGCATGGGGCTTGCGGTCATCGAGGTGCAGCACCACCACGCTCACGTGCTTTCATGCATGGCGGAAAACGGGATCACGGGGCCCGTGCTGGGAGTGGCATTCGACGGAACGGGCTGGGGGCCGGACGGCACGATCTGGGGAGGCGAGTTTCTCGTGGTGGACGGCGGGGGATACCGCAGGGTGGGGAGGCTCCGGCCGTTCCGCCTGCCCGGCGGCGAGGCCGCCGTGCGTGAGCCCAGGCGATCTGCCCTGGCACTGCTCGTGGAGCTTCATGGAGATGCGCCGGGAGGCTTTCATGACGAGCCGGACCCGGACGCCTTCTCGAAGACCGAGCAGGCGGATCTGTTGAGGATGATACGAAGGGGAGTGAACTCGCCGGTCACCTCCAGCGCGGGCAGGCTCTTCGACGGTGTCGCATCGCTCGTGGGGCTCGCTCGGCGATGCAGCTTCGAGGGCCAGGCGGCCATGGAGCTGGAGCACTGCGTGCGCGCGGACGTTCTGGGCAGCGTGTACGAGGCGCCCCTGGTCCGTGATACTCGCATCCCCGGTCTCGTCATGGTGGACTGGGGGCCGATGGTGTCGGCCATCGCCATGGACGTGGCGAGCGACGTGGATCGCGCCGCAATATCCCGGGGGTTTCACGAGGCCCTGGCCAGGGCCGTCGTTCGTATGGCGCGAGCATGCGGTCTCGATCGCGTCGTTTTGAGCGGCGGTTGCTTCCAGAACGCGACACTGACGCGCCTGTGCGTGGAGCTCATCGCGCAGGAAGGCCTGCGGCCCTACTGGCACCAGCGTGTTCCCCCGAACGACGGGGGCATCGCCCTGGGGCAGCTCGTGGCCGCACGCCTGGGAGGATGAAGACGACATGTGTCTGGCAGTACCGGGAAGGGTCATCGAGGTCACGTGCGACGAGCCCTTCGAGAGGACCGGCAGGGTCGACTTCGGCGGCGTCGTCAAGAGCGTGGATCTCACGTGCGTGCCGGAAGCCGGCATGGGTGACTACGTGATCGTGCACGTGGGAATGGCCCTGGCCGTGCTCGACGAGAGCGAGGCCGAGTCGGTCCTCGATGCCCTGCGCGAGCTCCACTCGGTCATGGGCGGAGAAGGAAGATGAGGTACCTCGAGGAGTTCCGCGATGCCGATCTCTCCCTGGGCATTGCCTCGAGCATCAAGAAGCTCGCAACCCGCAAATGGACCATCATGGAGGTGTGCGGCGGTCAGACCCATACCATCGTCAGTCACGGCCTGGACGATCTCTGCGGGCCGTCGATCGACCTCGTGCACGGGCCCGGCTGCCCGGTGTGCGTGACGCCCGTGGCCACCATCGACGAGGCCATTGCCATGGCGTGCCTGCCTGGCGTCATCTTCTGCACCTTCGGAGACGTGATCCGGGTGCCAGGGACCGACTCGGACCTGCTCTCGGCCAGGGGCGGCGGTGCCGACGTGCGCACAGTCTACTCCCCGCTGGATGCCCTCGAGATCGCGAAGATGAACCCTTCGAGGCAGGTGGTCTTCTTCGCCGTGGGATTCGAGACCACGGCTCCGGCCAATGCGCTGGCCGCGCTTCGGGCCGTGGAGCGAGGAGTCGAAAACTTCAGCCTGCTTTCGGCCATGGTGCTCGTGGTGCCAGCGATGCAGGCCCTTTGCCGTTCGCCCGACAACAGGGTGCAGGGCTTCCTCGCGGCCGGCCACGTGTGCACGGTGACGGGCACGGCCGAGTACGAACCTCTGGCCGAGGAGCACCGCGTGCCCATCGTTGTCACGGGCTTCGAGCCCGTGGACATCCTCTCGGGCCTTCACATGTGCGTCGAGTCGCTCGAGGGAGGCAAGGCGGACGTCAGGATCCAGTACTCGCGCACGGTCCGTCCCGGGGGCAACCCGTCGGCCCGTGATCTCATGGACAGGGCCTTCGTGCGGGTCGACCGCGAGTGGCGAGGCATGGGCATCATCGGTGCGAGTGGCCTGGATCTGGCACCCGGGCTCGCGTCCGTGGACGCGCGTTCCCGCTTCGTTCTTGCGCCTCGCGAGTCCCGGGAGAACACCGGTTGCATCAGCGGCCGGATCCTCCGGGGAAACGGCAGGCCCACGGACTGTCCCCACTTCGGCACACTGTGCACCCCTGAGCGCCCGCTCGGGGCGACCATGGTGTCCTCGGAGGGGGCCTGCGCCGCCTATCATCGCTACCGCCTGCACGAAGGCGAGGACATGCCATGAAAAAACATGCAGCCGCCTCGTGTGGCCTCGCGCGCGCTCTTTACACCAACGTCGTCATGGCCCACGGCGGCGGCGGACGGCTGATGCACCGCCTCATCGACGACGTCTTTCTCGGGGCCTTCGGCAAACCGGATGCGCCGCCCCACGACGGCGCCCTCCTGGATGCCGGCAACGGGAGGATCGCCTTCACAACGGACTCCTACGTGGTGCAGCCGCTGTTCTTCCCGGGAGGCGACATCGGAACATTGGCGGTCAACGGGACGGTGAACGACCTGGCCATGTGCGGCGCACGGCCGCGATGGCTCAGCGCGGGGTTCATCATCGAGGAAGGACTGGCCGTGGACTCGCTCGAGCGCATCGCACAATCCATGGCCTCGGCAGCGAGGGCAGCGTCCGTGAGCCTCGTGACCGGAGACACCAAGGTCGTGGAAAGGGGCAAGGGAGACGGTGTCTTCATCAACACCGCGGGCATCGGCATCCTGGAGCACGACCTTTTCATCTCTCCGCTCTCGGTGAGGGTGGGTGATGCCGTGATACTGAGCGGTGACGTGGGCCGCCACGGCATGGCCATCATGGCCTCGCGCGAGGGTCTGAGCTTCGAGTCCTCCATTCGTAGCGACTGCGCGGAGCTGGCCACCTGCGTGCTCGACCTGCTGGGTCGAGGCATCCACGTCCACTGCATGAGGGATCTCACCAGGGGAGGTCTCGCCACATCGCTCGTGGAGATCGCCGAGGCATCGAGAACGCGCATCAGCATAGACGAGTCGCAAGTCGAGGTCGAACGGGACGTGGCCAGCGCCTGCGAGATCCTCGGGCTTTCCCCCATGTACGTGGCCAACGAGGGGCGCTTCGTCGCCATCGTGCCTCCCGACCAGGCAGACAGGGCCCTCGACGTGATGCACGGGCATCCCGTGTGCGAGCGGGCCACCCTGGCCGGGGTCGTGGAGGACGGGCACAGCCCCGTCGTGATCCTCCGGAGCCGTCTTGGAACCAGACGTGTCCTTGACATGCTCAGCGGCGAGCAACTCCCCAGAATCTGCTGATCTTTCATTCGTTCCGGGAGTATTTTCCACCGTATTGCAGTGGGTCAAGTTGCCCCAGCGGGGCTTTCGTGACCTCATGGACAAAGAAGGCCATGTCTCATGAATACGACAAGGATTGCGATGACCCCGGGGTAGACGGATCCGAGGACACCGGGCCCGCGATCCTGGTCACCGACCTTGCCGGGACGATCACGACGCTCAATCCTGCGGCCATGTCTCTTCTCGGCTGGTCCGCCGATCAGGCCTCGGGACGGATGAGGATCGACGAGGTCCTCGGCATCGAGAGGCTCGATGAGGCGAACCTCTTTGATGCCCTGGCGGACGACCACTCCGTGTCGCGCAGGATCGTGGCCACGAGCCGGAGCAAGGAGACGATCCTTCTCGTCGCCTCCAGCACGCCGGTCATCCACCAGGGGAACAAGGTGGCGTACGTGCACGTGCTTTGCGATCTGAGGGCCTCGACCAAGGCCAAGGAGATGCTCGCCAGGTCCGAGGCCAGGTTCCGAAATCTCTACCTCACGGTGCAGCAGGGTGCATTCTTCTCGACGAGGGATGGTCGGTTCACGGACTTCAATCCAGCCATGCAGCACATGTTGAGATACGACAGGCGAGAGGATCTCATGGCCGTGGACATCCCCACGGGGCTGTGGATCGACCCGGCCGAGCGATCCGCGTTCCAGATAGAGGTCGAGAAGAAAGGTGACGTCAAGGACTATGCGACCAGGTTCAGACGGGGCGATGGAGAGATTGTCGATGTTCTGCTCACGGTCCACGCGCTCACCGACCGCCAGGGCCGCATCTCGGGCTACCAGGGGTTCGTCAACGACGTGACAGAGCGCAGGCGGATGCAGGAGCAGCTCGTGCGGACCGAGAAGATGGCGACCTTGGGGACGCTCAGCGCCAGCGTCGCCCACGAGCTGAACAACCCTCTCGGAGGCATCTACATCTATGCCCACCTGCTTTTGGAGAAGACACCTCTCGACGATCCCAGGCGAGGACACGTGGACAGGATCATGCACGAGTCGACACGGTGCAAGGACATCATCCAGGGGCTTCTCAACTTCAGCCGGCAGTCGACCCCGAGCTTTTCGTCCACGGACGTCAACAGGGTGATCAGTGCCGTCCTCGACCTCTTGGAGGCGCAGACCATCTTCGAGAACATCGGTGTCGAGGTGCGCCTCGGGCAGGATCTGCCCTGCGTGGTCGCGGACGCCCCGCAGCTCGAGCAGGTGTTCGTCAACATCATGCTCAACGCGGCCGAGGCGCTCGACGGGAAAGGGACCATCACCGTCTCGACCTCGGTGGACAGCGGATCCGACGTGGTCAAGATCCGCATCGAGGACGACGGGCCCGGCATTTCCGAACGCGTGCGCGGGCATCTCTTCGAGCCCTTCGTCACGACGAAGGACACGAACGCGCGCCGCCGCGGCACGGGACTGGGTCTCGCCATCAGCTACAGCATCGTGGTCCGGCACAAGGGATCCATCGAGGTCGAAACGAAAGAGGGACGGGGCACGGCCTTCATCGTCACACTGCCCGCCCAGAAGAGGAGTTGAGCTCGGTGCTGGCACCTCGCATCCTGGTCATCGACGACGATCCCGTCATCCGCGACTCCGTGAGCGCCGTGCTCCTGGGGGAGGGCTACCACGTCACGGCCACGAGCGATCCCGAGACGGGCGTGAGGCTCGCATCGCAGCAGGCCACGGAGCTGCTCGTGCTCGATCTGAAGATGCCGCGGATCGACGGCATGCAGGTGCTCGGCAAGGTGCGCGCGGACGATCCCGATCTGGTGGTCATCGTGATCACGGCATTCGGCACGGTGGAGTCCGCGGTGGATGCGATGAAGGCAGGAGCTCACGACTACCTGCTCAAGCCCTTCTCGCCGGACGAGCTTCGAGTGTCGGTGAAGCGAGGACTCGATGTTCGCCGGCTCACGATGCAGAACCAGCTGCTCAGGGAGGTGGTCTCGCAAAGCACGGATAGTGCCCATACCTCCGGTCTGCTGATGGGGAGCTCCAGGGCCATGGAGAAGGTGCGGATACTCATCGAGAAGGTAGGTCCCACGGACAGCACGGTCCTTCTTCTGGGCGAGACCGGCACCGGCAAGGAGGTGGCCGCACGGATGATACACGGCCACAGCTTGCGCCGCTCCGAGCCCATGCTCACGGTGGACTGCGGATCGCTGGCCGAGACCCTGTTCGAGAGCGAGCTGTTCGGCCACGTGAAGGGGTCCTTCACCGGAGCCTACCAGAGCAAGCCTGGACGCTTCGAGCTGGCCAGCGGTGGCACGCTCTTCTTCGACGAGATAGGGAACATCGGGCCGCAGATCCAGGCAAAGCTCTTGCGTGCCATCCAGGAGAGGGAGATCACTCGCGTGGGCGGGACGGCACCCATCAAGGTGGACATCCGCCTCATCGCCGCCACGAACATGGATCTCTCCTCGGCCGTGAGCCGCGGTGCCTTCCGGGAGGATCTCTTCTACAGGCTCAGCGTCCTGCCCATCCACCTGCCTCCACTCAGAGAGCGCAAAGAGGACGTCCCCATGCTGGCCAAGCACTTTTTCGCACGCCACGTGACCAGGCGCAACAAGCACCTCGTAGGCATCTCGGACGAGGCCATGAAGGCGCTTTTGACGTACGACTGGCCGGGGAACGTGCGCGAGCTCGAGACGCTCATCGAGCGCGCCGTGGTGCTCGGAGAAAACTCCGTGCTTCGCCCCAAGGACCTCATGTTCTTCGGCAGGATGGATCCCGAGCATGCGCGCGCCGGGAGGACCTGTGCCATGACTCTCGAAGAGGTGGAGAAGGATCACATCGCACGAACGCTCGAATCGATGGGCTGGCACCTGTCGAGGAGCGCAGGCGTGCTCGGCATCGACCGCAAGACGCTGCGGCGCAAGATCGCGCAGTTCGGCATCGGCAGGCCCGCTGTGGAAAACAAGAGCAGTTGAGGAGCGGGGGCTTTCTTCAAAGGGGCGTTGCGCCCCCTGGCGGGGCGTTGTGTCCGGTCCGTGCGATGCGCCTCGAGCCGCTTGGCCGACTTTCGCGGCCGGCATCATCGTCGGCACGCCTCCAGAACCTAACGATGGAGCCATGTTGTAAGGCGATCGCCACAAGAATAGCTTGCGTTCCCCGAAGGCGGTGATCCTGGCACGGCCGTTGCTTCTTCGAGGTGGACGGTGAGACAGCTCGACGAATGCAACCGGGCCAGGATCCTGATCATCGATGACGAGGCGGTCATCCGGGAAGGGTGCCAGCAGATCCTGACCGACGACGGGCACGACGTGCAGGTGGCGCTCGACGGCGAGAAGGGGATCGCCCGGGCGCGCGACATGGGTCCGGAGATCGTGCTCGTGGACATCCGGATGCCGGGAGTCGGAGGCCTCGAGGTGATACGGCAGATCCTGACCATGGATCCCGAGGTGATCCCCATCGTCATCACGGGCTACGCCACGGTGGAGTATGCCGTGCAGTCCATCAAGAGCGGCGCGTTCGACTTTCTCCCCAAGCCCTTCTCGCCGGCAGAGCTCAGGCAGGCCGTGCGTCACGGCATCGAGAAGAGGAGGATGCGGGCGCGCATGCACGCCCTCGATGAGGAGAAGCGCAGGCTCACCGAGTACTACACCTCGGTGGTCTCCCACCAGCTGCGAGCGCCCATTGCCGCCGTGCGCCAGAACTTCGAGGTGATCCTCGGGAACATGGCGGGCGAGATCACCGACGAGTCGCGGGAGATCCTGACGAGGGCGTCGGTCCGGCTGGACGAGCTCATGGAGCTCATCCAGGACTGGCTGAGCCTGTCCAAGCTCGATCGGGAAAAGATGCAAGAGAGCTTCGCTCCGGTCGATCTGTCGGCCCTTGTGGAGCGGCAGGTGGAGCTGGTGGGACCCGAGGCCTCGGCGAGGTCCATCCGTGTCGAGACGCGGTTGGATGACGATCTGCCCGCGGTGCTGGGCTCCCGCGCCGCGCTGGGCGAGGCGGTGGCGAACCTGCTCTCGAACGCGGTGAAATACAACGTCGATGGAGGGCTGGTGACGGTCAGGCTCGCCTCGCGAGAGGGTGGCTGTGCCATCGAGGTGCACGACACGGGCATCGGAATACCGGAAGACAAGCAGGAGCTCGTCTTCGACGATTTCTACAGGGTGCGCGACGAGCGGACCGAGGGGATCCGCGGAACAGGCCTCGGTCTGTCCATCGTCCGGAAGATCGCGACCATCCATGGGGGGGTCGCCGATGTTCGTACCGAGCCGGGGGCGGGGAGCACCTTCAGGATCCTGCTCCCCGCCTGGCAGGACGAGCATGCGCAAGGACCCACAGGGTCCACATTCGCAGCCTCCGCGCCGGAGGCGACGAGCACAGGAAGGGCTGAAATCACATGACGACCAAGAAGAAGAGAATCCTGCTCGTGGACGACGATCCCGATTTCAAGAGCGCGGTCCGCAAGATCCTGGAGAAGGGCGGGTACGCTGTGGCGGAGGCCAGAAACGGCACGGAGGGGCTGGCCATGGCCGAAGCGGAAGCTCTCGATCTCATCCTGGTGGATGTCGTGATGGATACCTTCTCCGAGGGGTTCGACCTCATCACCCGGTTGGCACGGAGCGAGAAGGCATCCTCCATACCACGGGTCATCATCTCGAGCCTGGCCCTGGTGCAGCAGATGGACACGGTCCACCCCAGGGAGCTGGGCACGGTCCAGATCGTCCAGAAGCCGGTCTCGGCCACGGACCTGATGACCGTGGTCAGAGATGCCATCGGCGCCTCCGCAGAAGAGACATGATGGAGCGGACGTGCACATCGCCTCATGAGGACCTCGAGAGTTGCGATAGGGATATCGCGCCAACCCATCACCACGAGAGGGTGAAACGATGCTCTTTGTCACACTGAAAAAAGACCAGCTCGAGAAGCTGGTCACGGGCCTCATGGAGACGGACGAGGTCATCGGCCCCAAGCTCGTCCAGAAGAACAAGGACGGCAAGCCGGTACACAAGTTCATGCCGGTGGACAATTTCGCCGAGATCGATCTGCTGTACGATCACACCATCTACAGCGCGAAGAACCTCTTTCTCCCCTACAAGGAGGAGCTGTCGCGCTTCAGGTTCGACGACGGCGACTGGGAGCAGGAGATCACCTACTGGGAGAAGCCACGGGTGATTTTGGGCATGCACGCCTGCGACATCAATGCGCTGCTCAGGCTCGACAAGGTGTTCACGCGCGACTTCTACCCGAGTCCTTACTACCTGGCGCGGCGGCGCAATACGATCATCATCGGCATCGATCACATGGCCTGCGAGGGGGGGTTCTGCAGATCCATGGGGACGGACACGGTGGACAGGGGTTTCGACCTGTTCCTCACGGACATCGGGGATCGGTACTTCGTCGCGGTCGGCTCCGACGCGGGCTACAACCTCTTGAGGAGGGTCGAGTCCGGCGAGGTGACCGACGACGACAGGCGGGCCTACATCGAGATGCGGATGGAGATCGCAAAGAGCTTCGTGACGCGCCTCGACCCGCAGAACCTGCCCAACCTCATGGACCTGCAGTTCGGGTCGGCCGTGTGGAAGAGGTGGGGCAGCATGTGTTTGAGCTGCGGGAGCTGCGCCATGGTATGCCCCACCTGCTACTGCTACGACGTGAGCGAGCACATCTCCATGGACTTCACCCAGAGCTGCAAGCTCAAAACCCAGTACTCCTGCAACCTCGTGGACTTCGCGCTGGTGGCGGGAGGCCACAACTTCAGGCCGGACCGCGAGAAGCGGCTCATGTACCGCTACTACCATCACTTCCGCGGGTTCGTGGAGAGCAACGGCGAGCCCATGTGCGTCGGCTGCAACCGCTGCGGGCGGGCGTGCCTCCCTGGTATCAACCCTCCCGACGTGATCCGGGAACTGCAGGCACAGGAGAGAACATGACGAACGGACTGGACCGGTACTCGGTCATGCAGGAGCCGGACCTGAAGGCTCCGGTGGATTTCAACCGGCGGAGGAGGCTCAAGCACACAGACAGGGCGTTCAAGGCCCAGATCATCAACGTGATACGCCTGACGGACATGGAGAAGCTCTTCCAGATCCGGATAATGGACCAGGCACAGCGGGAGCGATTCACCTTCCGTCCAGGCCAGTTCGTGATGGTGGAGGTCCCGGGCTATGGCGAGATCCCCATCTCGATCTCGTGCTCCAGCTCGGCGAAAGGTTACATCGAGCTGTGCATCCGCAAGGCCGGTATGGTGACCACGATGCTCCACAAGGCCAGGCGGGGAGCCGTCGTGGGGTTGAGAGGCCCGTTCGGGACCGAGTTTCCCATGGAGTCCATGGTGGGTCACGACGTGCTGCTCATCGCCGGAGGCCTCGGTCTCGCCCCGCTGAGGGCCCCCATCTACCACGTCATCGAGAACAGGGCCGATTTCAGGGATGTCCACATCCTCTACGGCACCAAGGAGCCGTCGCAGCTGCTCTTCGACTACCAGTACGACGAGTGGCGCCGGATCGATGGCATCGACCTCAGGGTCATCGTGGAGAAGCCGGACGAGAAGTGGAACGGGCCGGTGGGCATGATCACGAAGCTCATGGACGACATCCTGGTGGATCCGGGCCGGACCTTCGCCATCGTCTGTGGTCCTCCCGTGATGTTCAAGTTCGTCTGCGCGCGATTGACCAAAATGGGCCTCCCCATGCAGCGGATGTTCGTGTCTTTGGAACGCAGGATGCACTGCGGGATGGGCAAGTGCTGCAGGTGCAACGTCGGATCCACCTTCACGTGCGTGGACGGGCCGGTGTTCGACTACTGGTCGGTCATCAACCTGATGGAAGCGATCTAGCCATGAAATACCTGGGAATCAATCTCGTCAAGCCTCGAGTCGCGGTCTTCGACTTCACCGGTTGCGAAGGGTGCGAGCTGCAGCTCGCGAACAAGGAAGAGACGGTGGCCGCGTTCCTCACCGCCATGGAGATCGTCAACTTCCGCGAGATATCCTCCGTGAGGGGCGAAGACTACGAGATCGCCCTCGTCGAGGGGGCCATCACGCGGGCGGACGAGGTGGAGCGCCTGAAGAAGATCCGGGCCCAGGCCAGGCTCGTCGTGGCCCTCGGATCCTGCGCCTCCTTCGGTGGCGTCAACAAGCTGAAGAACCAGTACGACGCCAGCGTGCTGAACAGGGAGGTCTACGGGGACAAGTTCAAGGACACCATGCCCGCGAGGCCCGCCAAGGACGTGGTCAATGTCGACCTGGCCATCCCGGGGTGCCCTGTCTCGAAGGAAGAGGTCGAGCGGATCCTCACGAGATTCGTCTGGGGGCTGCCCTACCATTTCCCGCGATACCCGGTATGCGTGGAGTGCAAGCAGCGCGAGACGGTCTGCATGTTCGAGAAGGGCCTCATGTGCCTCGGACCCATCACGCGGGCAGGATGCGGCGCTCCCTGCCCCGCGGCAGGGCTAGGGTGCTGGGGATGCCGTGGCCCAGCAGACGAGCCGAACTACGACTCTTTCCTCATGATAGCCAGGCAGCGTGGTTTCAGTGACTCCAAGATTGCCGAGAGGATGAACTTCTTCGGCGGCTTCGAGGGTGTGTTATGAAGAAAGTACTCAACGTCGACGTGCATCACGTGACCCGCGTCGAAGGTCACGGCAACATCCGCATCCGCGTGCAGGATGGAGAGGTCAAGGATGCCGCCTGGGACGTGGTGGAGACACCGCGCTTCTTCGAGGTCATGCTCAAAGGCAAAGACTACCGGGCGGCTCCGATCCTCGCAGCCCGCATCTGCGGAATCTGCTCCATCAGCCACTGCCTGACGAGCCTGCGCGCTACGGAGCACGCCCTCGGCGTGACCGTCCCGCCGGCGGCGGAGAAGCTCCGCATGCTCGCCAAGCACGCGGAGACCATGCAGAGCCATTGCCTGCACGTGTTCTTCCTGGCGGCGCCGGACTTCTTCGGGCTGCCTCACGTGCTGGCGCTTCTGCAGAAGGAGACGCAAGCCTACGAGCTCGCGGCCCGGCTCAGCTCGCTGGCCCGGAAGCTGGCGGATACGCCCATGTCGATCTACGCCACATCGGAGGCGGGCAGGAAGCTCTCGCAGAGCTCCTCCGCCTCGCGCCAGATCCTGTTGCGCGAGGACGTGGAGAGGGCGCTTCTGGATATCGCCTCGGCGGCGGCTCCGGGGCTGGCCAAGATGGCAGGGGGCAGGCTTCTCATGGAGAAGAGGCCCGAGGTCTTCCATATCGCACGCAGGCTCAAGGGGCTGGCAAACCGGCTCAGCGATGCCTTCGCGGGAAGGACCACGCACCCGGTGGCCCTGCAACCGGGCGGCGTGGCGATCGTGCCCGACAGGGCCGCGCTCGAGGGGTTCAGGAGCGAGCTCGACGCATCCCTCGCGGACATGGCCGTGGCTGCCGAGCTCTTCAGTACCTTCGTGATCCCGGACTTCGTCAGGGAGACGGAGTACGTGGCTCTCAAAGACGACAGGACCTACCCTTTCATCGGCGGGGATCTGGCTTCAACCGATGGTGTGCGAAAGCCCGAGGACGATTATCTGTCCATGACCAACGAGTACGTCACGGAGCAGAACACCACCAAGTGGTGCAGGCTCTCGCGCGAGTCGATTGCCGTTGGCGCTCTGGCACGCTTCAACATCAACGCCGACAAGATCCATCCCAGGGCGCGCAAGATAGCGACTCTCCTGGGGCTCGTTCCCGTGTGCCACAACCCCTTCATGAACAACGTGGCGCAGCTCGTCGAGACCGTTCACGCGGCCTGCGAGTCCATCGAGATGATCGACGATCTTCTGGAGAACGGAATCGGCGAGACCATGGTCCCTGTCGTGCCGAGGGCCGGAAAGGGCGTGGGCGCGGTGGAGGCTCCGCGAGGGATCCTCTACCACTCCTACGAGTACGACAGGGAAGGAAACATCGTGAAGGCCAACTGCGTCGTCCCCACGACGGAGAACAACGGCAACATCCATCTCGATCTGCACGCCCTGGCCAGGCATTTCGCCTCCGTGCCGGGCATGACGGACGAGAAGCTCACGCTTCTGTGCGAGATGCTCGTGCGCTCCTACGACCCCTGCATCTCCTGCTCGGTGCACTGACCCCGGCGAGACGCGACGAGTCTTTCGAACCAGGACATCACCTCGGACACGCCCTGTCCCGTGCGCAGGCTTGCGAGCATCACCTCGATGCGAGGGTTGATGCGTCGCGCGTCGTCGGCCATCTTGCGAGGGTCTGCGCCCACGGCATGAGCGATGTCCACCTTGTTGACGATGCACAGGTCCGCGTCGAGAAAGATCATGGGATGCTTGGCCACGATGTCGTCGCCCTCGCTCACGCTCACGACGACCACCCTCTTGTGGGTGCCCAGGTCGAAATCGGCAGGGCACACCAGGTTGCCGACGTTCTCCACGAGCAAGAGGTCGATCCTGCTTGCGGCGAGATCCGCGATGGCGTGCTCTATCATGTGAGCGTCCAGGTGGCACTCGCGACCCGTGTTCACGCCCACGACGGGTATGCCCGTGCGCCGTATGCGCCCGGCGTCCAGATCGCTCACCACGTCCCCGGCCACGGCTGCGAGCGCGACTGTCTCGCCGATCCGCTCGACCATCTTCTCTATGAGGATGGTCTTGCCCGAGCCGATGGCGCCCATGATGTTCACGGCCACCACGTTGCGCCCGTCGAGCAGCCTGCGCGTGCGGCTGGCGATCTCCTTGCCCAGGGCCGTGACGTCCACTCGATGATCGATGATGTGCATCAGGTCCTCCCTGCGGCAGGCGGCCGCTCCTCTCCGACGATCCTCGTGAGCACGATCTCCCGGCCCTCGACGATGTCCGCAGGCTCGCCGCACTGCGGGCACTCGAGCACGCCCATGAGGCTTTCCATGCCAAGCTGCGCAATCATGGCCCTGGTCTCGTGGCCTGAAGCGCAGCGCGCCAGTACGGGAGTCGTCTCGACGATCAGGCGAGCACCGCCGGCCGCCGTGCCCACGGACAGCGTCTCGAAGCCGAAGGCGAGCTGCTCCGGGCTTGCCATGACGAGGCAACCCACGGAAACGTGCACCTCGTCGATTCTCGCCAGACTGCCCGCATGCTCGAGCGCCGACTCGATGATGGTGGCCGCAAGCGCGAGCTCGTGCATGCCAACAGTTTAGACCTGCCGTCCATCCGGTGAAAGCCGTCGCGGTGCAACGAATCGGATGGCGCGCGAGTGGCTTTGGACCGGTGCGATCAGCGGGTTTCTCCGTGCCTGAAGATGAGGTTGCGCAGGTCCTCGACGATGCAGAAGAGGGCGGGGATGACGAACAGGGTGAGGATGGTGGAAAATCCCAGGCCCCAGACCATGGAGCTGGCCATGGGCTTCCACATGGGGCTGGAGCCGCCCATGCCAAGAGCCAGGGGAATGAGGCCTCCGATGGTCGTGATGGATGTGAGAAGGATGGGCCTGATGCGGACGCAGCCTGCCTCGATGGCGGCCTCCAGGTTGGGACGGCCCCCGTCGCGCAGGCGGTTGGCGAAATCGACGAGGACGAGCGAATCGTTGACCACGACGCCCGCGAGGCCCACCACGCTGATGAGCGCGATGAGGGAGAAGGGAAGGTGCATGACCATGAGGCCGATGAAAACGCCCACGAAGGAGAACGGGACGGCGGTCATGACCACGAGCGGCTGCACGAAGCTCTTGAACTGGGCGCCGAGGATCACGTAGATGAGCAGCACGGCCAGCAAGAAAGCCTTGTAGAGCGAGCCGAAGCTCTTGGCCTGTTCCTCGGCCTCTCCGCCGAACTCCACGCGAAACCCCGGGTTGTCGCGGGAGAAGTGGCGAAGCTTCTCTTCCAGGATGCGGTTCACTGCGTCGGAGGTCGTGATCTCGCGGACCACGCCGGCCGACACGCCGGCGTAGCGGTCCCGGTCGATGCGGTGGATCTCGGCCACGCCCCTGGCGATCGAGATGTCCGCGATCTGGCGCAAATAAACAGGGCCCACGGGGGTCATGATCCTGAGGGCGCGCACGTCGTCCACCGTGCTCGATGCCTCTAAAGCGAGCTTGACGACGACGTCGATCTCCTCGCCCGACTCGTCGCGAAAATGTGTCGCCACGTGGCCGTCGAACGCGTTTCGGACCGTGGCCGCGATGGCGGCGTTGCTCATGTGGACCAGGGCCGCCTGATCCGGGATGGGGACGATACGAAGCTCGTCCTTGCCCGGTGCCAGGGTGTCGCGGATGTCCACGACGCCATCTATCCCCGAGAGCATGGACTCGATGGAGAGTACGTGTTCCCTGAGGCGCGACGGGTCGTCGCCCACCACGCGGATCTCCACGGGGCGGCCCACGGGCGGCCCCGAGCTGAACTCGGCGAACCACACCCGGCGGATCCCGGGGATGTCGGAGACGAGCGCGCGGATGTCCTGCTGCAGCAGGCCAGCATTGCGCCGCCTTTCCTCCCGCGATCCAAGGTCCATGTCGAACTGCGCCAGGTGGGTCTGGGTGACGTACCTGTGTTCGTCGATGATGTTGCCCACGGACGTGACGATGGACTTGATCGGGCTGTCCTTCATGCCGAGGACCCGTCTCTCGATCTCGCCCGCAACGCGCTCGGTCTCGTCGAGACCCGTGCCCACGGGAAGCTCGATGTTCATGGTGATGGTGGGGACGTCCTCCGCGGCGAACATCTCCACGGGGATGTAGCCGGATCTCACGCCGGCGAGGACCAGACCAATGGAAACGGCGGCGAAGGCGAGAAACCCGGAGATGGCCAGATATCTGTGACGGACGATGGGGGTGAGGATCCGGCGGTACCCATTCACGAGGGCCACGAAGACACGGCGAGGCCTGGCATCCTCGGTGCGGGGCCCGAAGTGGTGAAGGTGCGAGGGCAGGATGATGAACGCCTCGACAAGGCTCATCCCCAGACAGATGGACACTATCACCGGGAAGTTCCAGAGGAACTCGCCCATCATGCCTTCCATCATGAGCATGGGCAGAAAGGCGGCCACGGTGGTCAAAATGGCCGAGGACACCGGCCAGACCACCTCGTCCGTGCCGATGATGGCGGCCTGCATGCGGTCCATGCCGTTCTCGATGTGGCGGTACACGTTCTCGATGATGATGATGGCATCGTCGACGAGCATGCCGAGCACGATGATGCAGGCGAACAGGGTGAGCGTGTTCATGGTGATGCCGAAGGCGTCGAGCACGACGAACGTGGCCAAAAAGGCGAACGGGATGCCCAGAAGCGCCAGGACGGACGCCCTGAAGCTCATGAGGACGAACATGCAGACGATCACGAGGACGCACCCCATGATGGCATTCGAGCCCAGCACTCCGAGCGCCTCGCGCACGGCCGTTGACTCGTCGTTCCTGAACGTGACCGTGAGGCCCGGGATCCTGCCGGTGAACTCGGTGCTCCGTCTCTGTACGTCGTCCACGATGCCCATGACGTCGCCGCCGCTCTTCTTGTAGATCGTGAGAAGGACCGTCGGCTTGGAGTCGAGCCTCGGCTTCGTGCGTTCTTCGGCGAACGTGTCCCTGATCTCGGCCAGATCGCGAAGACGTACCATCTTGCCGTCCGGCGTGGCGGCCAGGACGAGATCGCGGATCTGCTCCACGCCGTTGAACTCCCCCACGGTCCTGAGGATGTACTCGTCGTCGCCCAGGGTGACCTTGCCCGCCGGCAGGTTCATGTTGCCCATGGCCAGGGCCTCGTCGATGACCGTGAGGGGGACGCGGAGCTCCTCGGAGCGGGCGGGGTCCACGAGGACCCAGAGCTCGCGGTCGAGCGCGCCGGAGAGCTCCACCTCCTTGACGTCCTCGATGTCCATGAGATCGTCTCGCAGCCTCTCAGCGAGATCCTTGATGGCAGCGTCCGAGAACTCGCCGCCGATGGCCACCTGCAGCGCGGGCATGACCTCGTCGGTGATGACGGGCAGGACGATGGGGTCGAGGATGGCGTCGGGCAGATCCGTCTCGGTCACCTTCCCTCGAACGTCCCTGGTGGTCACGAGCAGGTCGTCGATGTCGTCCGAAAACTTCATCTCCACGACGGTCTTTCCCTCGTAGGAGATGGATTTCATCCAGTCCAGCGCGTCCACCTCGGCGAGCTTCTCCTCCAGGGGTATGGCCACGAGGGTCTCCATCTCGACGGGAGACGTTCCCGGGTAGATCACGATGACGAAGACCTTGTTCATGGGGGTGGAAGGGTAGCGCTCGCGGGGCATGTCGCCGCCTGCCACGGCGCCCAGGATCAGTGCAGCGACGAACAGGGTGTTCACCAGGACGGGCTGCTTGACGGAGAAGGAGGCCAGGCTCATGTTGGGCCTTTCAGGGATCCTGGCTAGAGACCGTCGTGTCCATCACCAGGGCGCCCTCGCGGAGCATGTCGCCGCCCGTGAGCACGACCCTGTCTCCGGCCACGAGGCCCGACGCGATCACGATGCGCTCGTCGATCTTTTGGCCCGTCTCGACCTTCCTCCGGGTGGCTCTCTTGGCCTCGACGACCCAGACATAGGTGCCCTCGTCGTCCTCGAAGATGTCGTTCACATGCACGAGGACGGCGCTTTCGATGGTCGAGACCTCGATCATGAGCGCCACCGTCATACCTGGGTGCAGACGTGCGTCGGGCTCGTCGATCCATACCTCGACGGGAAAGGCCCGGGTGGGGCCCATGGCCTTGAACCCGATGGCTGCGATGCGGCCCGTGCAATGCACTTGCGGGTTCACCGAGGAGGTGACGCGCACGCTCTGACCCACCACGAGATCCGCGACCTCGCGTTCCGTGAGGCCGACCGTGACCTTGAGCCGGGTGAGGTCCGTGACCTGGGCCACAGGAGTGCCCATTGCCACTGTCTGTCCCCTCGTCACGAGCTTGAGGGTCACCTTGCCGGAGATGGGGGCGGTCACGGTGGTCCTGGTCAGCGCTTCCCTGGCCTGCGCGAGGGCGATGCTCGCCATGGACACCGCAGCCGATGCGCTCTTGTCCTGCATGGCCGCCTGGTCGTGCTCGGCCTTGCTGGCGCTGCCCGACTCCACGAGCTTCACCATCCGCTCGCTGTTGAGCGTGGCGAGATCGGCCGCGGCCCTGGCCTGCGCGAGCTGTGCCTGCGCCTGCTTGACCGCCAGCCGCTGCAGCTTGGTGTCCAGGGTGGCGAGCTTCTGTCCCTCCTCCACGTCGTCGCCGAGCTCGAAGAGGACCTTGGTGATGGTCCCGGCGCTCTGGGTCACGACGGTCACGTCGGACTGGGCCTCCACCGTGCCCGTCGCCTTGACGAGGACGACGGCCTGCTCGGTGGCCACGACCCGGGTCTGCACGGAGACAGGCGGTGCCGTCTGCTCTTTGTCGCCACCCTCGGCCCGCTTGCAGGACGTGCAGGCGACGCAGAGCGCCACGAGCGCCAGCACGGGCAAGGGTTCTCCATGTGATCGCATGGTCATGATCCCATCCAGAGCACTATCGGCCATCCCCGTCCTCCGGGTCAAGATGGCCTCATCGTCCCTATCCTGGCACGAAAACGCCCGGTTGTTGAGTCCGGCATGGCCGTGAGATATCCTCGATCGCCCTTGTAGTCACGCGGCCGGGAGGTTGCAAGCCGAGACGAGCCTCATGAGGCCTCTGTCTCCCACGGTTTGCCTGGCCCTCGATCGAAGCGGGACACCAGCAGTGCCGTATTCACCTGTCTGGAAGGAAACCTCCGGAAGCTCCCGTTGCACGGGTCTTCAGGGCGATACTCGTGGAGAGGAAAATGGAGTTCAGGATGGCGAGGACGAGCTTTGTGGTGGCGTGGATGGTGGCAACGCTGGTGCCGGCTGCGGGGTGCGACGGGGGCGGGGGCACGAGCCCGGACGCTGCAGCTGACGTGGATGTCGACACGGCCCTGGACCAGGTTGGCGATCCTGTGTTCGATGGCGTGGAGGAGACCGCACCGGACACCGCCATCGATCCGGCCACGGATCCAGGCGTTGTTTTCTCTGCCCGCTTCACACGACACCAGGTGGACGATGGCCTGACCGGGCCGGCATGGGTGACTGCGGCCGACGTCACGGGAGACGGCCAGACCGATCTCGTGGTCTCCAGCTTCGGGGGTTTCTCGTTCCCGCTGCCGGCGGGGCAGGTGAGGCTCTACGGCTTTGCGGGCAACCTCGACTCCTGGTCGTCGACGGCCATCGCGGATCAGGCTGCGGGAATCAAGTTCCCGAACAGCACGACCGTGGCGGACGTGGACGGTGACACGGACCTGGACGTGATCGTGCCGTCTGGTTTCCTCGCGTGCACGATGGGCGGCATCGCAGGCGGTTGCGGTGGCCTGGCCTGGTTCGAGCAGACCGTTGGGGCTTGGGTCCGCCACGACATCGTGCCCAACGGATCCGACCTCTTCTACCACCACGTGGAGCTCGCCGATCTGACGGGCGACGGCCTGAAGGACATGATCACGGTGGGGGAACAGATGGGAGGCATGGGGTCGCCGGACGTGGCCCAGACCCAGATGTTCGTGGGAACGGCATCGGGCCACAGGTTCGAGGCCACGCCGCTCGTCATCGGCCAGGGGCTGGGGTCCTTGCCACAGCTCCACGACGTGGACGGGGACACGGATCTGGACATCGCGAGCGCGGAGTTCTTCGTGGAGGGTTCCTCCTTCGCGTGGATGGAGCAGCTTCTGCCTCCCTCGTCGGGCAACCCGGCCGGTGCCTGGGTGCGGCACGTCATCGCGACGGACGTGGGGCCATCCATCATGCTCTCCATCGTTCCGGATCTGTTCGGTGACGGGGCCGTGCGGGCCGTGGGATCCAACCACGTGAACGTGGCTTCGGACGGGCTCGAGTCCGCGGTCTATGCGTTCGAGGTCGTGGCATCCGCTGCCTCGCTGCCATGGCCGAAGACGAAAATATCCGAGGGCATCGTGTCCGTCGCAGGCACTGCCATGGCGCCCATGGCCGCCCCGGGCATCTTCAGCGTGGGGGACGTGGACTCGGACGGCGACCTGGACGTGGCCCTGGCGGGCGACGGGGACAAGCGCGTGTTCGTGCTCGAGCAGATCGCCACCGGATCGTTCGTCACGCACGTGCTGGCCGAGGGCATGGGCCAGGCCGGAGGCATCCCCATCACCGACCTCGATGGAGACGGCCGCATGGAGATCGTGGCGACCTCCTACGAGGCCAACCTGGTTTGCGTCTACGAGTACGACCTCTGATCCCCGTCTTGGATGGACGCTTGACTTCGAACCTCGCGGGCACCTAGGTATCCGGGTCATGGACGTTTTCCCCACCATCGAGGACATCCGTGCCGCCGCCGAGAGGATCAGGCCGTATGCGCACCGGACCCCCATCCTCACGTCACGCAGCATCGACGCCATGACGGGCGCACGCCTTCTGTTCAAGTGCGAGAACCTGCAGAGGGTGGGTGCGTTCAAGTTCAGGGGCGCCACGAACACGGTCATGACCCTCACGCGGGAGGAGGCGTCGCGGGGCGTGGCAACGCACTCCTCGGGGAACCACGCGGCCGCGCTGACACTGGCAGCGAGCCTGCGAGGGGCCGTGGCGCACATCGTCATGCCTCGCACCGCGCCCGTCGTGAAGGTCGCCGCAGTGAGGGGATACGGCGCGCGGATCACGTTCTGCGAGCCCACGCTGGCCTCGCGCGAGGCGACCCTCTCGAGGATCGTCGAGGAGACGGGAGCCACGGTCGTGCACCCGTACGACGACCACCGGGTGATCGCCGGACAGGGCACGGCGGCGCTCGAGCTGTGCGAGGATCGGCCGGACCTGGACGTGATCATGACTCCGGTGGGTGGGGGTGGGCTTCTGAGCGGTACCTCCATCGCGGCAACGGCCATCAGACCCGGGATCCGCGTGATCGCGGCCGAGCCGGCGGGCGCGGACGACGCCTGCCGGTCGCTGGCCAGAGGGTGCATCCTGCCATCGGTGGAGCCCAGGACAATCTGCGACGGGCTGCTCACTTCCCTGGGGACGCGTACGTTCCCCATCATCGAAAAGAAGGTCGAGGCCATCGTCACCGTGGACGATGCCGCGGTCATCGAGGCGCTGAAGCTCGTGTGGGAAAGGATGAAGATCGTGGTGGAGCCGTCTGCGGTGGTGACACTGGCCGCCATCCTCTCGGGTCGTCTGGACGTGAGGGGCCTCACCGTCGGCATCATCCTGTCGGGTGGGAACATCGACACCACGGCGCTCGTCCAGCACCTGGGGGCGCGGGCCGGGGCCTGACTCAGTTGGATGACTTGACCGGACGGTAGGCGTGCAAAAAGGAGGCGAGGCCACCAGGTCCCCGGGTCTGCACGTAGATCATGCCCTGCCCCGAGAACCTGGCCACGAGCCCCTCTCCGCCGAAGAACAGGGACTTGATTCCCCCCACCTTGGTGATGCCGTACTGGACCGAGTCCGCGAAGGCCACGATGTGATCCGTGTCCACGAGGTACTCGCCCACGCACTGCTTCTGGAAGATGCCTCCGTAGGAGCAGACGAACACCGTGCCTGGGCCGGTCGCCTTGAGAAGGAACATCCCCATCCCGGAGAAGAAGCCCTTGGCCCCGCCCCACTTCGTGTCCAGAGTCACGTCTGGCGTTGCCGCGAGGTAGGCAGAGGACTGGACGAAAAGCGACCGCCCCGGCTCGAGCGGGAATGCGATGATGTCGCCCGGTGCGCCCGGGGCGAGCATGACCCTGCCCGGGCCTCCGGTGGCCGTGAACGTGTTCTGGAATATGGACTCGCCGCCGAGCAGCTTGCGCTTGGCCGCGGCGAGCAACCCTCCGCGGGCCTCGGTCTTCATCTGGACGCCCGGCGACATGCACACCATGGCGCCCGCCTCGGCCACGACGGATTCTCCATCGGCGAGCTGATAGTCGATGATGGCGAAGTCGGGAGAGCTCTTTATCTCGTATGGCATCGCGACCTCCTCTAGTTGCTCCGGGGAGGGAGCTTCGAGCCGACGTTGCGTCCGAACTCCAGCGGGTTGCGGGTCTGCATGAAGAGCTTGCCCTTGCCGGAGAAGCGGCAGACGAGGCCCTCGGCCGAGAAGAACGTGGAGAACCACGACCCCACGCGCTTCACCTGGTAGCTGAGCGTCGACTCGAACGCCACGATGTGCCCGGTGTCGATGACGAATGCACCGTCCACGTCCACCTCCTTGATCCCGCCGAAGGCCGTGAGGGCCACTGGACCCTGGCCGTAGGCGCGGATCCAGAAGGCGCCTTCTCCGCTGAACATGCTCTTGAACCCGCCCCACTTGGTCTGGATCTCCACCGAAGTGGTCGATGCCAAATAGGAGGTCTGCTGGATGATGAGGTCCTTGCCGGGCACCAGTTCGTAGGTGACGATGTCGCCGGGCAGTGCCGGGGCGAAGCTCACCTCGCCCGGCGCATTCACGGCGGTGAAGGTGTTGCGGAAGAACGACTCGCCCAGAAACATGGAGCGGCCGATGGCCTTGAGAAAGCCTCCGACGCCCTTTCCCTGGGTTGCGGACGTCTGCATCTGCACGTGCGCGTCCTGGGTCACCATGGCCCCGCTCTCGGCCATGACCTGCTCGTTCGGGTCGAGATGGCAGATGCAGAGCGTGTAGGCCGGGCCCAGCTCTTTACGAAACTGCATGATTCACCTCCCTCACGCCGGCAGCCGGGGCGCGATCCAGTGGACCAGACCGCCCACGGTCCTCGATTGGATGAAGAGCTTGCCCTTGCCGGAGAAGTGCATGGTCAGCCCTTCCCCCGACAGGAGGGTCTGCTTGAGCCCGCCCGCGCCCTTGATGGCATAGGTCAGCCCGGTCTCGAACGCGAGCACGTGGCCCGTGTCCACGATGAACCTGCCGTCCACCTCGATCTCGTGGATGGCGCCGTAGCAGTTCACCCAGAGATCGCCCGTTCCGCTCACCTCGAGCCAGAAGGCGCCCTCGCCGCTGAACAGGCTCTTCATGCCGCCGAACTTGGTCCTGACGAGGACGTTCCCGGCGGAGGCCAGGTAGCCGGATCCCTGCACCATGAGCCGCCGCTGGCCGTCCAGCTTGTAGTGGATGATGTCGCCCGCCAGCGCCGGCGCGAACATCAACCGGCCGCGCTGACCTGCGGGCGGGGTGTAGGCGTTGACGAAGAGGGTCTCCCCACCGATGAACTTGCGAAGGAAGGCGAGCGCGAAGTTGATGAGAAACCCGAAAAACCCGGTCCTCGTCCCGCCTATGGTGGTCTTGATCTGCATCCCGTCGCTCATTCCGACCATTGACCCGGCCTCCACGGTCACGGTCTCCCCGGGCTCGAGGTCCACCGTTGCCATGGCATAGGCAGGGTTGCACTCGATGGTGCACTGCATTGCCGACCTCCCTGTCTCACGGGCGACCCGGCCGCCCGGTCTTCGGTTCCATCACTTCTTCGTGTGCATGGGCTGCAATACGTTCCGTACATCATCTTCCCGACAGGCGAGGACGTCAAGCCTCGCTCGGAGGGCGCAAGCGACGCCTGGACCCGTTGATCCGACTGGCGGGCCGGGGTAAGAGAATGCCTCCATGATGAGCTTCACGGCGTGCAGCCGCTCGGACAGGATAGTCGAGAGGTTGAACGGGCGATTTCTGCCTGCGTTCGAGGCGATCCTGTCGAGCGGTCCAGGGCTATTGCCAGGGCAAGAGGACGTGACCGCGGTCTGGCGCCGGTCGCACCCAAGCGTGGCAAGGGCCGTGGGCTTTCATGTGGTGCCCGGCGTGAGCATGGCCATCGTGCTTCTCGATGACGAGGACTTCGGCCGCGAGATCGCGTGGTACTTCGATGAGGCACGCGGCGAGGACTTCAAGTGGATCCTGATGGCGGCAGAGGCTGGAACGTCGATCCTCGCCGGGGCCGGCGAGCCGTGCGCGGGGTCGGGCCTGTTCGTCGCCGTGGGCACCCTGGGACCAGGAGAGATCCGGTCGGACCTCTTCTGCTACAGCTTCGCCTCGAGCGACCTCGTGCCGCCTGGAGCCGGCGTTGCGGTCTTGGCCCCGTGGGAGGTGGCGATGGGCCTTATGGCGAGGGTCCACGAGGTCGCCGCCGGCAAGACGGAGGTCCAGATCGAGAGGCCCGATGGCCCCTGCGAGCACCTCCGGGCCGTGCTCCTCATGCTCAAGGCCCAGCTCGGGCTCATGTCGCGCGGCTGAACGGGCTCAGCGGCCGGTGTCCTTGCGGATGGCGCGCCATGCCTTCTGGCCCGAACGCATGGCGCCGGCGAAGCCCCCGCCGGGGCTGGTCCAGGCCGAGGCGAGGTAGACGTTCGGTATGGGGGTCCGGTTGTCGATGCGGTTGATGAAGGTGTTGTCCAGTGACTGCTCGTAGCCATAGATGGCGCCCCCGCAGTTGCCCGTGAAGCGAATATTGGTGAGAGGCGTGGAGGCGTCGGACTCCTCTATCATCGAGCGCAGTCCGGGCAGCAGCGCCTCCTCGACCCTGTCCACGACGATCTCGGCCACGCGCTTCTTTTGTGCCAGGTACCCCTCCCTGTTGCCGTTCGAGTACCCGTCCTGGTACGGCTTCCATGCGTCGTGCGAGCACAAGAACATGATCATCATGGTGGACTTGCCGGCAGGCGAGTAGCCGGAGAACACGTTGTCGTAGATCGTGACTGCCAGAAGGGACCTCTCGGGGTCGCCCTGGAGCGAGGCGCGGTACAGTGCCTCGTGGTCGAGCTTGGGCAGGAGGAATATCTCCGCCTCGGCGACCCGGTCCCTGATGTCCTGATCCAGCCCCAGCCAGACCACGAACGAGGAGAGGCTCGGCCTGTAGGTGCCCAGCTTGCTCCGGTACCTGTCCAGCTTCCGCTGGGGGCCGGATGGGAGCTTGACGCCGTTGATGAGCTTGTTGAAGGTCAGCCCCGCGCTCGCGTTCGACACGATGATGTCCGCATCGTGCATGCCGCCCCTGACGTCCTCGACTCCCAGGGCCAGGTGGGAGTTGAGCCGTATGGTGCTGGCCTCGGTGTTGAGGTGGACCTTGCCTCCCGACCCCTGGATGACCCCCACGAGCGAGTTGCTCAGATCCTGGGAGCGCTTCATCGGGTAGCTGGCACCGTTGGCCAGGTACTGGCCCGTGGCCACGGAGAAGTAGAACGCGCTGAGCGACGATGGCGGGAGGCCGTAGTAGCACCACAGGACGCTCATGAGGGCCTTCAGATCGGGGTCTGTCACGTGCTGGCCGAGCATCCTGTCGAGCGTCAGGCCCCTGGTCTTCCACATGGACCTGTACTGGAACGGGAAGAAAGGTGCGAAGTACCGGTCGTCCCGGCTGTGGAGCTTCTCCGCGTCCCTGGCCACGCCGACGACGCGTTCCACGAAGCCATGGATGCCGC
>JBFYZU010000272.1:0-7549 GCA_041309365.1 Myxococcota bacterium | reverse complement strand
GTGAAGTCGGTCTGCGCGGTGAAGGCCCCTCCCGGGAGGCAGAGCATGTGAAAACTGCTGCAGGGAGCGAGGCGAGAGGGACATTCGAACCTTCTTTTTCGTGATCCCGTGATCCCTCGATCCATCGGCCATCCATCCGACGCGCGTCGAGAGCCTCACCGAGCCCCCGCGAACCTCTCGATATCCGGATGAATCGGTCTTCGCTTCGTCTTCCTTCACCCTTGCATCTCAGGCCTGGGCGAATATATGAATGCCGAGGGATTGCGGATCGACCGATCCCGGTCGGAATGGAACGGGCGATCGGTGGGTTGTCCCCGAGAGCGGCCCATGAGAAGGACGGATGCAGCTTCCGGAGCGAGGACCACCATCATGCTCGTGGTGGTGTCCCTCGCGCTCGGCGTCGCGCTCGATGCCGGGGCTTCCCAGGACATCCACGTCCCCAAGACGATCTTCTACATGTACGAGCGCATGGCCTCGGACATCCTCGCGGGCAAGCCCCTGGTGATCACGGTCTACGTGACGCTGTGCGACAACGAGACCACCGTCTGGACCAAGGTGCCCAACGAGAAGATCTGCTCCGGAGACAAGCTGGGCTCCAACATCTACTGGAGCACCAGCGGCGGACTGAAGAAGTACCTCGACAGCGCGGGATGGGAGAGGATCTCGTACGAGAAGGACCTCGACGAGAACCTGGCGGCGCGCGGGGTGTGGCGCAAGAAGCACGAGCCCGGAGGCAAGCTCGAGGCCATGGGGGTGAAGTTCCCGTTCGACGTGGTCATCGTGGGTCTGGCCTACCGGGGCAGCGCGTTCAAGGAGTCGCTGGCCGGCTACCTCGGGGCCGTGCACGGCGACAAGGCCAGCATCATGAAGGTGGCGCCGTACGGCAAGCTCTTCTACGGCGGCCGCAGCCACGTCGTGGGCTACATCGGCCACGACTACTTCATGAACGTCGACCACTACGACGAGCTGATGAGCCACGCCAAGGGCGGCTCCAAGCTGCACAAGGGCGTGTTCGCGCTGTCGTGCTCGGGCAAGGACTGGATCCAGCCCGCGGTGGAGAGGAAGAACACCCACATCCTGCTCATGAACAAGTACACGACCTATCCCGGCGCCTGGGCCGTGGGAGGCCTCATCGAGGGCATCGCCATGGGCAAGGAAGGATCGGGCATCCACCACCAGGCGGCCCTGGCCTTCTCCGAGGGCAAGAACCGGCCGCTCCAGGCCGTGCTCAACGCCTTCTCCTACGGGGACTGAGGGCTCTCTCGGGGAGCCTTGACCCTGGTCGGTAGTCGTCGGGTGTCGGCGGGAGATATCCCTGGACAGGAGCTTCTGGGTGGATCCGTTGATCCTTGGGTACTCCGGAGAGGCCCTGGGCTTCGATCCCGGGGAAGGACGGCTCACGAAGAGCCTCACGCGCAACCGGCGGCTGGATTACGGCAGGCGTATGCCGAGGCGTCGGGTCTGCAAGAGACCCGACCTCGCCCCGGAACGGCTCCTGAACCTCGTGGACCAGGGATCGTGCAGCTGCCCTGCCTGCGGCCGCCCGATACGGCTCGGGCCGGCCGACGACCTCTGCAGGGCCGTCGACCCGCACACCCGCTTCACGGTGCACGAGACCTTCGTGAGCGAGGACGATCGCATCCGGGGCGCCCACTTTATTGCCTCGCGTGCGAGGCCGGCTCGCGCTCGGGCTGCAGGCATCCGCCCGAGAAGCGTGCCTCGAACGGCCCCCTCGGGAAGCTCGCCGAGCGGGGGATGGCCGTGTGCGCCCGAATTGCGTTCGAGCACTCCCGTGCCACGATTCACCCGGACATCGAGGGTTTCGAGGGGGCTCGTTTTTGGCTCTCGATGCGCGCCGGATGGAGGGCCGATGGATCGAGGGATCGCGGAATCGGTTGCCATCCCGAGCGAGAAGCGCTTCTGGCCTGAAGCACTGCTCTGGACTCACCTGTCGGTTCGGTGCTGGGCGCGAGGGTGCGCGACCCGCCGGATCAATCCCATACGGCGAGGTCGAGGTGCTCGTGGATCGTCCGGTCAGCGGTCATGAGAGGGATTCTTCCCATCAAGGCCTGGGCGCAGATCATCCTGTCGAAGGGATCGCGCGTCCACCCGAGCTGCGCGGCAGCGGCGGCCACGGACGCGAGGGAGGCGTCCACGACGCGCAGCCCCAGCCTCCTCGCCAGGTCGTCCACCACGACCTGCCCGGGCTGGTCGGTCCGTCCGATCCCGTGGAGGTACGTAGGCTCCAGCGTGACCATGGGCGAGATCGCGAGATCGTCGGTCCGGAGCCGGTGGAGCGCGCCGTTTGCGAACCGCTCCCTGAGTCCCGCGTACAGCCAGACGAGCACGTGGGTGTCGAGCAGGATCACGGCTTCCACTCCCTCGTCCAGTCCAGGTGCACCAGGTCGCCCGCGTCCCCGCTGACGAACTCCTCGCGCCGGATCAGCCTGTCGAGCCTGTCGGGCGGCTCCTTGAGCGCTATCAGCAGCACCTGCCCCTTGCGCTCGATCTCCAGCGGGATCCCCGTCTCGAGGACGGAGTCCAGAAGCCTGTAGATGTTGGCCCTGAGCTCGGAAGCCGTCATGGAGGCACCGCTTCTCATGTTACGTACGTCCTTCACGATAACGTACGTACGTTTCCTCGTCAGCTCCCGGGTCCGGCCTTCTCCCGTGCCGCTCGACCCGCCGTCGATCCCGTGCCCCAGCCCGAGTTCTTTGCGCCAGCACCCTGATCTGGATCGCATGCAATATTCGCAGGATTTCTTGAAGGGGACGAGGATGCGCGCAGCGTCCTGGGGCATGCCGAGTGGATGTGGCCGTCTGCCCTTGCTGCAGAGGCTTTCTCTCGCCTCGTCGGGCTCGCCTCCACGCTGGCGAGCCGCATGCCCACCTCGATGACCTCGATTGTCCTGACAAAGCTGGGGAGCTCCGGCGCCGTGCTGTCCGGTGGTCAGCCGAAGGGCCACCACCACTTCTTTTTGGGAGGCTCATCGAGGTCCGCGCTGTCGCCGCCGGTCCCTGTCCTCGACGAACCCCCGGGCCCCGAGCCCGGGCCGCCTGCACCCTGCGATGCCTCGGCCCTGGCTGCCTGGAACGCCTCGAGCACCATCTCCGGGCTCAGGAACATGCGCAGGTGCAGCGGGCCGGCATCGTTCGCGGACAGAAACGGCAGGTTGACGTCCCCATCCCCGATCATCTCGAAGGTCGGCTTCCCCAAAGGGTCTTTGTCGTCGGTGGCGTCGACATTCTTGATAGTCGCCTCGACGATGCGCGAGAGCGCTCCGGCATCGATCCGGACGCCGTTGTCGCGAGCGAAACGCAGAGCGATCCCAGCGGCCACGGCACCCAGGGGTTGCACCGCAAAACCCGGCCCCTTGAGCTCGATCACGCCGGCCGATGCGGCGTCGATCAGCCTGCACGAGCCTCCCTCGAGCCTGGCCGCGATCGCCGCATGGCAGCGCTCGCGCCTTGCGGCCAGATCTTCCGTGGAGACCTGGGGCACCGGCGCAGCCGCCTGCGGGGCACTCGCAGCCGGAACGAGACCGGCCACGGCGATCGTGCCTCCGCAGTGCGCGCACGCGACGAACATCGACCCGGGCGCGGGCAAAGAAAGCGGTGCGCCGCACTCCGGACAGGCGAGTAGCGAGGGGTTTGGCATGCGGATCCGGATACTACAGGACCGGGGTGTATTGGAAGTGTCTCGAACTGCCGGCTCGCCGGTCCCCGGTCTGGGCAATGGGAGTGCAGACATCTCGCGCGTCGCAATCGGATCCGCATCCCACGCGGCCTTGCTCGTCGGTTCGCCGGCAGACGGCCGTCACGGCGATCGTCGCGGCGCTTTGCCTGCCCTCATCCGGACGAACCAGGCAAGGGCGGCCAAGAGGCCGAGAAGGACGCATCCCGTGCCCGGCAAGCTCACGGGGGACATCGAGCAGCTCGCGCATCCCCGGCCTGGACTGCTCGGCAGGGGCTCCGGTATCGGGTGCTCGCCCGGCTTTCCTGCCGTGCCCGTCAAGGCGCAGTTCTTCGTGCCTGGCTGGGTCCAGTCGAAGTATGCGCAGGTGATCCGGTACGTTGCCACGTAGGGCACGCCGCCGGCGGAGAACTCCAGTGTCGCGGTGAGTCTGTCGGCGGAGATGCTCAGCACGGGGTCGTCGATGTCCTTCGATACCTTGCCTCCCCCCATGTGCTCCTCGACGAACGCATAGCGTCCGGGAACGATGGGGGTGTAGCCCACCTCGTACCCGCAGTCGGTATCCAGGGACCACTCGCTGGCGGCCTCGATGTACGCGCTCACTCCCTCGGTGGGCTGTACGGTCCCGGCGATCTCGTAGAACTTGCCGTGATCGTAGGAGTCCTTCTGCGTGAACAGGATCCACCGGCCCTTCTCGGAGCTGTTGAGGAGCAGGTCCAGGGGAAGAAGCTGCAAGGGCGGCTGGACAGGCTCGCCGTTGCTCGTCACCCCCACGATCCGGACGTCCATCGTCTCCCATGCGTGGTCGATGCAGCTCGTGGCCTTTGCGTCCCTGGCCGAAAGCAACGTGACGATTGCCAGCACCGTCGGGATCGTCCTGGTCATCGCACCCTCCTGGCTCATCCCTATCACAGTCGTCCCGGTCGTGCAGGTGCCCTCCGGCACGTGTCCGGGTGTCCGCGAGGATGGAATCGATCCCGCCGTCCGGGCCTTGCACGAGCCGTCCGCGCCGGGGCTGCGACTCGTGTTCGAGGTCTGCGAGGAGGTTTCTCAGTCTTCGGCCATACAGCAGCATGGCGCCATGCAGTAGCTCCCCGGGTTGTCGGGAACGGACTGGCACTGGTAGCTCTCGGAAGTCCTGCACTGGGCGCTGGTCGAGCAGCGCTTCATGCAGAACCAGCCCAGGTCCACGAGGTCGATGCATTCGGCACCCGCTCCGCACTCGGCGCTGCTCGTACAGCTTGCGCTGCAGTACCCTCCAGGATACGAGCAGTATCCCAGCAGGGTCGTCATGCAGAACCGCCCTTCGCCCGGGACGCCGCCGCACTGCGCCGAGTGGTTGCACGGATCCCCCACCACGCCCGGGATCGCCGCATCCGCATCCCGGACGTCCGGTGCGTCAGGTCCCTCGATGTCGGGCTCCCCTGCCGGGTCGAAGGACGGATCCGGATCCGCGTCCGGATCCCCGGCTCCCCTGTCTTCTGACGTGAGAAGGTCGCTCCCGCTCGACGCGTCCTGCGCGGTCGACTCCGTGTGGGACATGAAGCACCCGGTCGCCCGCAGGACGAGAACGGCGCACAAGGCCCATCGAGGAGGCACTCCCCGTGGGATGCCCCGATATCGCCGTCCTGCCCTTCGCATCGTCGACAAAGTATGATGCACCTTCGGCGGTGTCTCAAGCTGATTGCCCTCCCGGAATGGCCCTCTCGCGCGATATCGTCGCCGGCCTTCGGGTTTTCTTGTGCGACGTACCGTAAGTACGTCTCTGCGCATCCGTGATTCCTTGACCATTCCATGTGAACTGGATCGTACCCTCCGCCCTCCCTCGTTCTTCTGCCTGCACACTTCCACTTTCACATGCCGACCTCGCGAGTGAGGTGGACCGTTCCATTGCCCGGAACCAGTGATCGGTGGGGACACGGCGCAGGTCCGGATTGTCCCCGCACCGGCGGATGCTATAGTTGTACGTCGACGCGACGGGCACGGCACGATGAGACAGCGCACGATCACAGCGTCACCGGGCGTCCCGTGCGGGGCCGTCCTGGTCTGCGTCCTGCTCGGGTGCGGCAGCGGGCGGTCCGGCGGTGCGGACGGCACCGGCGATCCCGACGCGCCGGACGACGGCTCCGGCCCAGGACCCGTGTTCCCGGCCTTCGAGTACGGCAACGCGGACGGCGCGGATCCCGCCTGGGTGGGCGACTACGTCTCGCACCGCGAGGAGGGCGCCGGGGTGCTGATAGAGGCCGAGGCCGGCGCGCGGATCCGCATCGTGGTCTGCGAGCCCGGCCTGATCCGCGTGGTCTTTGCGCCCCGCGGCGCGTTCGAGCCGGACGCCTCCTACGCCGTGGTCCGGTTCGACTGGCCGGCCGCGGCGTACGAGGTCGTCGACCGCGAGGACGAGCTGGTGATCTCCACGTCCGAGCTCTTCCTGCGCGTCAACAAGCGGCCCCTGCGTCTCGACTTCTTCGACCACGACGTGGCCCTGCTGAGCCGCGACCACAAGGGCGTGGGAGCCCGCGCGGACGCCGTCGGGTACGACCACCCGCTCCTCAGCCGGCGCGTGGAGGCCGAGGAGTCCCTCTACGGCCTGGGAGAGAGGGTCGCCACGCAGCTCAGGCTCAACGGCGCCTCCATCGAGAACTGGAACCGCGACGCGTACAACGCGGACGGCGGCATGGGCTACAAGTCCCACTCCCTCTACCTCAGCACCCGCGGCTACGGCGTGTTCATCGACAACCCGTCGCGCACGACGTTCGAGATCGACAACGCGGCCTTCCCCGGCCAGATCGAGGCGGACGGGCACGCTGGCGAGATGGACTACTACTTCATCCGCGGGCCAGGGTTTCGCGACGTCCTGGCCCGGTACACCGGGCTCGTGGGCGGCGCCACCCTGCCGCCCAGGTGGGCCCTGGGCTACCAGCAGTGCCGCTGGGCCTACGAGACGCAAACGCGCGTGGAGCAGGTGGCGGCCGAGTTCCGGAGCCGCGACATCCCGTGCGACGTGATCTGGCTTGACGGACCCGCGCGCGGCTGGTGGCGCGACGGCGTCAACTTCGACCCTGCGTTCGACGACCGCTACCCGGACCCGCCGGGGATGATCGACGCCATCGGCGACCAGGGGTTCAAGCTGGCGCTCCTCGTCAACCAGACCATGGACGTGGCGGCCCCGGCCTACGCCGAGGGCCTGGACGGCGGGTACTACGTGCGCAACGAGGACGGCAGCGTGTTCCTCTCCGCCCAGTGGAACGGCCCCTGCGCGACCGTGGACTTCACGAATCCCGAGGCCGGCGCCTGGTGGGCGGGCCTCTTCGACCCGCTGCTGGACCTGGGCGTCGCGGGCTTCTGGATCGACATGGACGACGGAGGCTGGCCCGAGGCCACCGACGGCTACTACGACCGGGTCTTCGTCGGCGGCCCGGGGCGGCTCGTCCACAACCCGCAGGGCGGGATCCTGGACGCGATGGCGCTCTTCGAGCACGTCGAGGCGTTCACGTCGCGCCGCCCGCTGCTCATGACGCGCGGCGGCTTCTCCGGCCAGCAGCGCTACGCCTGGACCTGGTCGGCCGACCTGCGCTTCGACGAGTGGGACGACATGCTGGCGCAGCTTCGCATGGAGCAGAGCATGGGCCTGATGGGCGTGGTCTACGGCTCGGACGCGGGAGGCTGCTCCGGAACGCTGGGAGGCAACGGCGAGTCGTACGCCCGCTGGATGCAGATGGAGGTCTTCAACTTCTTCACGCGCAGCCACGTGGACGGATCGGAGGACAAGGAGCCGTGGAGCTACGGTCCGGAGGCCGAGGCCGCCGTGGCGAGGTGGCTGCGATGGAAGTACTCCATGCTGCCCTACATCTACACC
>JBFYZU010000271.1:0-7764 GCA_041309365.1 Myxococcota bacterium | reverse complement strand
CGAGGCGATCCAGTTTCCGTCAGTCCGAGGACCTCGTCGAGTTCCCGGTAGGCGAGAAGCCCGCCATCGCTCGTGACCTTGGAGCCGTGGAACGAAAATGGCTATGCACGTCAGCGCGGGGAGGCCGAATGACCGCCTCGAAAATGGCGAAACTCTAGCCTAGGGGATCTCGCAGACATGGGCAAAGAGATCCTCGCAATCGACGTTCTGCCAGCAGAGCATGTCGGTGCGCATCACGACGCAATCGGCGAGGGCACCTCCCGCGGGCTCGCCAATGCACCAGTCGGTGAAGGAGAGGGAGTCGCCTCCCTGCCAGGCGAAGGCGCCCTCGGTGACGAGATCGGATAGCCCGATGGAGAACGCCTGCTCGCCGGACATGAGGCGGGAGGCGATCATGGACTCCGTTTCGTCGAGCAGGCTCACGAGGTAGCCTCCGAGCCCGGCGCACACGACATCCGCGTCGTTGCACGAGGTCGTGGCGGTGAAGCCGGCGAGGCAGTGGCCGGTGGCATCGTCGATGAAGGCGCGATGCGCGCCCGTCCCGGAGCCGCACGCGAGCGTGCAGTCGTGCTCGCACCCGTCCCGGTCGTCCGTGTTCGCGTCGTCGCACTCCTCGCCAGCGTCCACCAGGCCGTTGCCGCACTCGGGAAAGACGCCCCGCTGGCCGCTGGAGAGGCCCTCGGGGCCGTCCAGGGCGAAGGCCTTTCCGCCCTCGCCGGCATCTTTTCCCCTGAAGACGTTGTCGCCCAGAAGGACGATCCCCCCGTCGTGGCAGTAGGCGCCCAGCGACGAGCCTCCCGCGCCGTTTCCGCCCCACCCACCGGGTCGCCGTCGAGCTCCAGGGTCAGGGTGCGACGGGCCTCGGCGCCCGCGAAGGTTATCTGTTTCTCCGTCACCCAGACCGTGCCCTGTGGATCCGTGGAGAGCCGGCCGCTGCCGTCGTCGCAGCGCCCGAACACGTCGCAGGCCGATCCCTGAGCGCAGTCCTCGTCCACGAGGCACTCGTACACGCAGGTCTCGAGCGAGCAGCCGGCACCGCAGGGGCAGTCCTGGTCTTGCGTGCAGTCCCAGTGCGCGTCGAGGAGCTCGGGCACGCGCGTGCAACCGAGGTCGTCGTCAGGACCGCCCTTCTTGTCCCTGTCGCAGCCCGCGGCGAAAAGAGCCAGGACCATGAAACCGGCGAACGCGCTTGCGACCATTCTCGGATGTGACATCCTCTCTCCTCCCGGATCCGGCCCGCATGCCTGCTTCGCGAGTCGAGGCACAGGCGCCAGGCAGAGGAATTTTCGAACTCGGTGATCCGGGCATTCTTACGATCGACAAGCGTCGTTTTCAACGCGAAACCGTGCAAGACCGCGCACCAGGAGCGGGAGCGCGGGACGAGGCGTCCTGCGATGACGAGCCGGACGAGCCCTCCCCCACGAGACGCCAGAGAGGCTGCCAGACCATGCCAAGGACGAGTGCGCCGCATGGCCGGTGCCCGAGGCAGGCCAAGAGGCGCCGATCCCCCGCGCCGGCAGGAGTGAGCCGCTCGAAGAGGACGCCTCGGGTGCGTGGTACGACATCCGGCTCGCCAGTGACCACGCTCCACGCCAGCTTGGACCCGCTTTCGGTCAACGCCAGAGACGGCATCCGGGAGATGCCGCCTTTCATGACCGCGTCCGTGCGGGATGCATCACTTGACGCACCCCGTGCGATGTGATCATCATGCTGTCTGGGTAGCGTACTAAACTCGCGCCCGGCCAGCCTGCCGGAAAATGGCGTTTCCGGAGGCAGGTTGGGGGGCTCTCTGCGGCACATGAGGACCCGAACGGGGTGGGCACATGACGATGACGAAATGGTGGAGACTGGCTGCATCGCATCTCGCGCTGTGCGCTGTATTCCTGTCGATCTCTTCCCGTATCGCCCGGGCAGACGATGCCAAGGACAGCTTCGAGAAGGGAGTGGAGCTCTACAACTCGAACGACTACAAGGGGGCTCTCGCGGAGTTCCTGGCGGCGTACGAGGCGAAGCCGCATCATAGCGTTCTCTACAACATCACAACATCGCCCAGTGCTACCAGATGACCGATGCCGGAGCGGAGGCGCTCCACTACTACGGGCTGTATCTGCAGGAAGGAGCGGACTATATCGCCAGCTCGCGGAGGAGCCTGGTCGAGGAGGAGATGGAGAAGCTGAAGGCCCAGCTCACGCCTCTGACCCTCGCGATCGAGCCGGCGGGCACCGACGTGATCCTGGACGGCAAGAGCATCGCCGATCCCCTGGGAGATACGCTGTACCTGGACCCGGGCGAGCACACGCTGATGTTGCAGAAGGCGGGGTACAAGACTCACAAGGACAAGTTCGTGGCGAAGCGAGGCGAGCCGATCCTGCTGGAGGTGTCGCTGATGAAGGAGGGCGAAGCGGGGACGGGGACCGGGGCGGATGGCACGGGCGGTGATGCCGACTCTGCCCAACACCCGGGTCAAGAATCGCAGCCGCCCGCAAAGCTGCCGGTCCAGAAGGAGGTCGTGACGAAGTCCAAGGTGCCGTGGGGTGCGGCCGTGGGGACGGGCGCGCTCACCCTCGCCTCCGGCGTGGCGGCTATCGTCCTGGGATCCGTGAACTCGAAGCACTGCGATGACTACCACGCGCTTCGCGACGACATAGCCAGCCAAACCTACACGGGCGACGACCCGGTGAAGAGCGTCGAGGACGCCGAGGACAAGGGGCGTGCCCTGAATGCAGGCGTGGGCGTCGCCATCGGAGTCACCGCGGCGGCCGCAATCGTGACCGCGATCCTCGTCCCGCTGGCGATCGAGAAGAAGAACGTCGAGGTACAGACGTCCGGCTCTTCCATCTCGGTGAGCGTTTCATTCTGAGCCAGGTGTACGATGAAGGTCATCGACGGCGTGGAGTGCATGATGACGATCAGAGGCAAGGATGCGCGCGCTGCGCTGATGCTGGCGGCATGCGCGTGCTCAGCGCTCGCGGCGGGCTGTTTCAACTACGGGCTCGGGTGCCCGGAAGACGGTCTGTCCGATACGTACAACGACCTCGAGGTCGACAACGTGGGCGACCCGGACGTGGACACGAGCCCCGATACGACAATGGACACCGGGACGGACGCCGACCTCGACACGACGGTCGACACCGAGCCGGACACCGGGCCGGACACCGAGCCCGACACCGAGCCGGACACCGAGCCCGACACGGCACTCGACATCGATCTGGACGCCGACATGGACACGGAGCCTGACGTCCCGGTGGACACGGAGCTCGAGCCGGACTCGACCACTCCTCCCGTGGTGCTGGTGTTCGTGGGCGTCCCGCCGGGCACGTTCACCATGGGCTCCCCCACGGGGGAGCCGGGCAGGATCATGGACGAGCTCGAGCACGAGGTGACGCTGACCAGACCTTACGAGCTGATGGCGCACGAGGTGACGCAGCACCAGTTCACGGTGCTGATGGGCTACAACCCCTCGAGCTTCACGTCCTGTGGAAGCGATTGCCCCGTGGAGCAGGTGAGCTGGCACGAGGCGGCCGCGTTCGCGAACGCGTACTCGACGCAGGAGGGGCTCGCCCCCTGCTACGCTTGCACGGGAAGCGGGCCGGGCGTGACGTGCGCTCTCGACGGCTCGTACGCGACACCCTACGAATGCCCCGGGTACCGTCTGCCCACCGAGGCGGAGTGGGAGCTCGCGGCCCGGGCCGGGACGACCGGGGGCACGTACAACGGGACGTCGACGACGCTGTTCTGCGAGTCCCCGAACACCGTCCTGGACCCCATCGCCTGGTACTGCGGCAACACCTCGACGACCGAGATCGTGGGGGGTCTGACGCCCAACGCCCTGGGTTTCGAAGACATCCTGGGCAACGTGTCCGAGTGGTGCAACGACTGGTACGCCGGGTATTCCGGAGCCGTCACGGATCCCTGGGGCCCGGGTGCGGGAAGCGCGCGGGTCAACAGGGGAGGGAACTGGTACAGCGGCGCCGCGGGCTGCCGTTGCGCGGCCCGTGGCTGGAACGACCCTGTCGACCGCCACTTCTACATTGGTTTCCGCCTCGCACTCTCGCTCCCATGACGCGTCGCGCAGGGTAACTGGCCCGCAAGTCTCGTCCGGGCCTCATCCGGTGAGGCCACTGCCCGTGATCGGGCAGTGGCGGTCGTCGGTGGGCAGATCGACCCACTCGCCAGCCGGCTGGCCCATGGATCGAAGGAGCACGGAAAAACACCTGGATCGTTCTTCGCACTCGGCCCGGCCAGGTCAGCAACCCTCGTCGATCGCACCGTCACAGTCGTTGTCGACGCTGTCGCAGGTCGAGGTCATCCATGAGGCCGAGGGGTCTGGATTCTGGGCCGAGGTCATTTAAATCCACGGATGCGTGCGAAATAGGATGCCGCTCGAAGGCTCAGGGATGGGCAAAGGGCAGGGGGATCGCGCCGCGCATGACGGCTTCGCAGGCCACCACGCAGCCCACGCTGAGCAGGATAGGTACGAGGATGAAGATCCCGATCAGGGTGAAGGCCAGGATCCGGGTGCTTTTTCGCGAACGCTCGAGGGAGCGGACCTCGGGGTGATCCTCGAGGGAACGGCCACCAGACTGCGCGAGCGCGCCGGAGCGCTGGATGGCGGCGGGGAGACGCTCGATGATGGCGGTCGCCCCTTCCAGGGCGCCCCGCAGGACGCGGGCGTCGTGCTCGCCGGGCAGAGCCATGTCGATACGGTCCTTCTCGACGAAGAGTGTGGACATGGGCAGAGAGAACAAGATCCCCCTCAGGACGGGGTCGCTCGCCAGGAGGGAAACGAGCACGGACCTGGGGGCGCCGGTCACGTCGAACCGGTCGTCGAAGGCACTGTCGCCCGTGACCTTCTTCTCGGGGCTCCGGATCTGTTGCGCGGGGCTCACGCAGATGCGGACCCCGCGAGTGCGACAGGCGATGCGGCACGTCACCGCCGGGGAGCCGGTCTGGCTGTTCGTCGACCTCGTGATGACGAGCGGGTGGCCCCTGTAGGAGCCGTGGATGCTCTGGCCCTCGATCCGCATGGTCCCGGCATCGAGGACCGCCGCCGCTGCCTGTGTGTTCTCGTCGAAGGACATGGCCGTTGACCCTCGCTCGCGAATGGCACACGATCGCAAGACCGGCCCAGGGTATGTCCATGGCATGTCGAAGGCAAGATGATCCCGAGAGGTGGCTTCGGGGTACGGGCTCGCGACGACACGATGGCGTGGAGCGCCGGGAGTCATCGACTTCGCACTCGTCGACGGCAACCGGAACCGATGGAGGGCGAGATGAGCAATAGACATGCACCGGACGACAGGCAGCTGATGCTCGAGCGGCGCATGAAGGCACAGCTCGAGGAGATGCGAAGGATCCTCACCGACGACGCCTCGAAGCTCCCGCGCGATCCGGACGCTCTCGCGGCCATGCTCGCAGAGCACAAGGAGTTCAAGATCGAGATCTCGAAGCACGGGTCTGCCCAGCCGCCGACACCCGATTCCCCTGCCGGGCTCTCCACGCATTTCGACCTGAGGATATCGAGGAAGACATGGGGGGGGGACATCTTCGAGGGGATCTTGCTTCTCGCGATCGGCTCCGGGATCCTCGGCCTGTTCACGGGGATCGCGGTGGACGGCGGGCTACCCCTGGCGGCGAGCATCCCCATCCTGGCGCTCGTCGGGCTCGGCGCCTGCATCGTGATGTACTGCTTTCTGGTCATCGTCGTGGGCAGACAGGAGATCGCCGTGACCGGGGGCGCGATCACGCTCGCCAGGCCCCCTCTCCCATGGCTCAAGAAGAGGTGGGAGCACCAGAAGATCGCGTCTGTCATCGTGTCGGGCATGGAGCTCGACGACGGGACCGGGCAGGGCGTCACCAAGCAGAAGCTCTCCGCCGTGTCCTGGGAAGGCAGGGAGGCGACGATCGTCGTCATCGGGCACAGGGAGGAGATGATGCCCGTCGCGCATCTCGTCGCGAGGTGCCTGGTCTCATGGGGGTGGAAGGGGCGCTTCGCGCAGGATTTCGGCGAGCACCTCGGGGTCCTGCCGATCGAGCTCGGGTGACGAGGCAGGGCCCGTCAGAACGACAGGGTGAGGGTGAGGTCGCCGGTGGCGTCGGGCACGAAGGAGACGCGCAGGACCTGGCCGTCGGCCGGGTCCGGTGCTGCGGCGAGGCCCGTGACCGGCACTCCCGTCGAGGCGATGGACGAGAAGGCGTGTCCGTCGGGCACGAGCACGGCGATCCCGTAGGTGAAGGGCGCGGTCGCCGTGGGCGCTGCCACCCGGGACGAGATGGTCAGGGTGCGCGACGCCCCGTCCCAGGCGGCCTGCTCGAGGAGCGTGCCTCCCATGGTGATCTGGCGGTTCCAGCCGAGCAGCCGCGGTGCGCCCGTGGGACGGCGCAGGGCGATGACCTGGGCCGTGTGGGAAAGGACGTCTCGAGACAGGGTGCCCGACACCGGGCCGATGTACTCCTGGCCCCAGAACTCGTAGGCGAGCCACTCGCCGGTCAGGCCCAGTGCGTCGAGGTCCACCTCGTGGTGGCGGGCCGAGCCGTCGTCGGGGACGGGTGTGTAGGGGGTCGTGCCCATGTCGACGTTCTTTCCCCAGTTGAAGAGGCCGACGAGGACGTAGTCCTCGTCAAGGCCGTCGAGCGGCTCCACGGGCAGGACCCACACCTCGGGGTACTCGGCCGTGAGCACGTCGATCGGCCGGGCCGATCGGCCGTAGATGGGCAACAGCGCGCGGATGGTGTTGATGGCGTCCGCGTCCAGGTCCACGAGCCGGTCGCCGAGCTTGACGATGCCGCCCGACAGGGCCACGAAGGTGCAGAACGCCTGCGACTCCTCGAGCGTGATGGCCGGCCAGGTCGGGTCCAAAGCGTTGGACCGGAAGAAGATCAGGTCCGGGTGGTTGACCCAGATGCGGTCCTGAAGGTACCAGCGCCGGCCCGCGTTGCGCACGGTGGGTTTCAGGCCCTGCTGGTTCATGTGGTCGTCGTCGGAGAGCTCTGGCTGGTGGTCCCAGATGGGCATGCTGTCGAGCGTGATGCGCACCGAGTCCGCGTGCTGGTAGTTGAGGCCCGAGGCGCTGATGGCCAGAAAGAACGTGTCGGGCCCGAGCCTGTCGCGGACGATGCCCACGGCCCCATGCCAGGCCTCCTCTCGCGTCGAGGTCGGGTCGTGAAACCCCGTTCCCAGGAGGGCCCAGTACGCGAAGTCCATCTTGAACCACTCGAAGCCCCAGTCGTCGATGAACGTGGCGAACAGCTCGTCGAGGTACTCGAGCACCTCGGGGTGGGTGAGGTCCAGGATGCAGTCGTCGCCGGCGATGACGTCGCCCAGGGGCGTCCAGTCCGCGATCCAGTCGGGGTGATCCGCGACCAGCTGCGAGCCGGCCGAAGGCGTGAAGGGCGCCATCCACAGGCCGGGCCTGAGGCCGCGGGCGCGGATCTCGTCCGCGAGCCCGGCCGGGCCGTGGGGGAATCGGGCCTCGCGCCACGTCCAGTCGCCGTAGGCGGGCTCGTACCCGTCGTCGATCTGGAACCAGTCCATGCCCCAGTCGCGAAGCTCGGTCGCCATCACGTCGAGGTTGTCGAGGATCACGGCCTCGTCGATGTCCGTGCCGTAGCCGCCCGTGCCGCTCGACCCGCTCCAGGAGTTCCAGCCGCCGGGCACTCGGCGCCCGCCGTCCCTGCGCGTCCAGGGCACGACCCCGAGGTTCGCGGCGACGCGCTCTGCGTACCTCTCCAGGCCGACGAGCGCGTCGGGCTCGGCCGGGTGCA
>JBFYZU010000270.1:0-25367 GCA_041309365.1 Myxococcota bacterium | reverse complement strand
CCCACGTCGTCGGTCACGAGCTTGTCGTAGGCCACCACGAGGTAGAGCGGGAACGCCGGCCTGTCGCTCCTGGCGATGGTCTGGACGATGGCCACGGGCATGGTGGCGAAGAGCACACGGTCGGACACGTCCATGACCTGGTTCCAGCCGAAGTCGTCGTCCAGGCCGCAGCCGTCGTCCGTGAGCAGCCCCAGGCCCCACTCGCTGGGCATGCGGCCGGCGCGCAGCACGCCCACGAGCACGTTGACCTCCAGCCAGGCGGCCGGGATGGTGATGGAAGGGACCGAGTCTCCGTTGTAGACCGTGTCCGAGGGGGCGCCCGCCAGGGCGCCCACGGAGCTCAGCCCCGCGTTGTCGCCCCAGATCACGTCGTCCAGGGCGTGGATCCAGACCGTGAGCGTGATCAGGTCCTTGTAGGAGATGGAAGGCTCGAGCCTGAGCCTCTGGACGAAGTAGTTCAGGTCGCCCCGCATCAGGAGCTTTTCCTTGGTGCTCGCGGTGTTCTTCTGGAACATGTGCAGATCGCGCACGAACACGGCCCTGGCGCGGTAGTACCCCTCGAGATCGAACACGAGCCCGCCCCAGAGGTGCACGCCTCCTGTGACCTCGCCCTCGCCGGCCGAAGGAGCCTCCTGACCGTCGTCCTGCGGGGCCGGCACGGGCGACTCGTCCACGGGCGGCGCCTCGTCCTGATCCGCGGTCGTGGCCGAAACCGGCTCGACGAACGCAGCGCCCTCCGGGCCCGGCGCGGGCTTTTCGCCCTCGGCCGTGAGAGAGTGAGGATCGACCTCGGAGTGCGAATCCGGCTCCTGCGCCCCTGCCACCTTGCACCAGCCTGCCATGCCGAGGGCCACCACCATGGTTGCAGCTCTATTCGGGATCATCCAGACCTCCATCGAGAGCGTTCCCGGCGATCGTGGCTTCGGGTATCGACGGGCAGTCAGCACGGATCGAGCGAGCCGCCACCCCGGATCGTACCTCGGGCGCACCGTCCGTGGAATCACTCCCAGACGCAGCGGGCCGACCAGGGCTGATCGTCCACGTCGATGCACTTCATGTCCACGATGCTGATGGCGTTCTCGATGATGCGTATGCCGTCGTGCTCTCCCACCACCACCATGTCGCCGGGGCAGCCGTGGCCGGGCACGATGCCGTGGAGCTCCAGCCTGTAGCCCGAGCCCGTGGGGATCTGCAGCACGCCGAAGAGCCCGTCCGCGCTGGACCAGTACTGGTCCTGGGCGGGCGTGTCGTCGATGAAGTAGCGATCCAGGCACTCGCTGACTCCCTGGCAGAGCTCGCCCGTGGGCCGGAAGAGCCTGGCCACGACGCCCTCGAGATCGTCGCCGCCGCAGTCCTGGAAGCCGCCGGCCAGGATCCCCTTGGTGGGATCCGGGGTGATGCCGAGCACGGTGGAGATGAGCGCGTAGGTCGCCTGCGACACGCTCAGCGCGTCCACCACGCCGCCGTCCGCGTCGGGCGTCGGCACGTCGTACTCGATGCTCGCCTGCACGATCCCGGGCGGGTAGAGGGGCGTCTCGCCGCCCACCACGCGGTAGGCGATGCTGCGACCGGCAGGCACCAGGGCCGTGACCTCTCCGTTCTCGTCCGTCACGTCGAGGTTGGTGGCGTCGAGATCCGGCGTGCCCGAGGCGTCGTTGTCGTAGAACACCTCGAGCTGCACGCCCTCCACCATGAAGCCCTGCTCGAAGTCCTCCACGGCGATGGTGGCGCTCACCATGGTGTCCGTGGCCGAGCCGTTGGGCAGCTGGTCTGGGCACCCGCTCCAGGAGAAGTCCCCCTCGGGGATGGTGGGCATGCCGGCCGGGTAGCCGTCGTTGTCGCCGGTGTCCGTGGCCGCGTCGTTCTCGCCGCCGTTGCCCTCGTCGCACCCGGCGGCCGCCAGCGCAAGCAGGCCGGCACAAAGCAAGGTGACAATGTTCATCGTCGTTGCGCGCATCTCGTCCTCCTCTGATGCCGTCTCGGCATCGTCGTCGTCAGTACTCGATCATCCCGATGAGCGCATCCTGAATCCGCGGCCACGCGGTCTCGCCCACCGAGTTCGTCTCCTCGTAGTGATGGCCCTCAGCCTCGGTCACGTAGGCGCCCGGGTGGGCGAGCACGTAGTCGAACTCGGGGATGAGGTAGCCCAGCATGTCGTTGGTGACCCCCCAGGCCATGGGGTAGTCGCAGCCTTCGAGCCGGTCGAACAGGTACGGCGGCCCGGGCGCCAGGGACAGATCCGGGGGGTTCGGGTTGTCCGGCGTCGAGAGGTCGTCCGGATCGAGGCCCAGGTTGTCGATGGCGCACTGTGGCGTGTGGGAGCCGTCGTAGCCGCCGATGAAGAGCTCCGGGCTGGGCTCTCCTCCCAGCCCGATGGCCTGGGCCCTGCCGATGCGCAGCCAGGAGATCTCGGTCTTGATCCAGGGAACGTTCTCGGCGTTCACGGGCAAAGTCTCGTCGAAGCCGTAGAGGTCGTAGCGGTGGAAGATGTGGCTGAGCATCATGGCGTGGTACCCGTAGTTCTCCACGGGCAGCTCCACGAGCCTCGACCTGACCCCCAGGGGCACCTCCGTCTCCGGCCCGGTCCCCTCCTCGATGGCCGAGAGGGCCATCCACGCGAGGTTCCTGCCGATGCAGTCCGCCTTCTCGAAGCCCCGCTCGGTGATGGCCGTGCCGTCGAGGTCCGTGCACATGGCGTCTCCCGGCCCGATCTGGCTGCCCAGGGGGCCCTGGACGAACAGGGCCACGCCGCCCAGCCCATCCATCTGCACGCCACCCATATCGATGCCCTGCTCGAGCCCGAGCCTCAGCTCGTGGACGAAGTCGGAGCTCAGGAGCTGGTGGCGGTCGTCGGAGCTCTCCGGGTGGTGGGTGAAGTGCACCAGGGTGCCGATGCCCTCGTGCGTGTCCGCGTCCTCGAACCTCAGCACCGTGAGCATCTCGGGCATGATCACCGGGTCCCTGCCGTCGCTCTGCACCGCGCACAGGCCGTGGTCCGGGTTGCGATCCGCGGGGATGGCGCCGTAGCGCACGGCCGCGGGCTTCATGGCCGCGTAGGCCTCCCGGATGGCCTCCTCGGTGCCCGCGCCTATCACGTCGAACGTCTCCTGCCTCCAGCCCGGCCACATCTCGTCCATGCCCCAGATGCCCACCGTGTCCGGGCCCTCGTGGTTGTGGGTGGACGACACGGACACGAAGTCGATGTCCAGGTCGCTCACGCTCTCGCGGATGTCGTCGATGTCCGTCCTGAAGTAGCCGATGACGTCGATCGCCACCACGGCGATGGTCGTCGACTTCCAGCGCATCACGAGCGCGCGGCTCCAGATGGGGTCCCGCACGCCGCTCGCCGGTCTCGGGCTGCCCAGGCCGGCGATGTAGACGAAGTCCCACTCGCCGTTGCCGTCGCCGTCGAAGTACTCGTCGTTGCCCAGGGGGCGGGGCTCGAAGATGGCGTTGCCGTTCTCGTCCACGGTCTGGTAATCGACGATCTCGGGCGTGACGTCGCGCCGGGCCGCACCCACGTACAGCACGGCCTCGCCCGTGTCCGGGCATCCGGGATCGCCGGGGCACACGAGCTGCGGCCTTTGAGGCCTGTCGCCCTCCTTGCACTCGGGTACCATCGTGGCCGCGAAGAGCGCGGCCACGGTCGCGGCCATGGACCCGGGAACCGTCATGGCTCTTCTCATGGTCCCCTCCTCGTTCCTCGTGAATCGCGAGAGGATGGCTAATCCACCGGCATGACGGGGATCCAGGGGCAGAGCTGCGCCTCGTTCTCGGGCTTGGCCTCCACGTGCTGGCACATCTGCCAGGAGTACACGCGGCCGCCGGTGGAGAAGTGCAGTCCGATGGACTGGATCATGAACGTGTCCAGGTCGAACTCGTTGTCCGGCTTGGGAACGTCGAAGCCGTGGGTCCCCTCGGAACCGATGTAGGGCATGATGTAGATGGATACGCCGCCCGGGCAGTAGACCTTCTCCAGGAAGTGGCGGGGCCCGTCGTCCGTGCTCCACAGGTAGCACTCGCCGCAGCGCTCGATGGTGCACCCGTCGGCCGGGTCGCACCACCAGACCGCGTCGTCGACGTTCGGGTCCGTGGGCAGCGTCGTGGTGACGGTGCAGGCGGCCGGATCGAACTCGCCGGGGACCGAGGCCGCCCAGGCGCGCAGCGGATCCTCGAGGTAGGGCACGCTCTGGCCGTCCGTGTCGCGATCGATGTCGTCCAGGTCGAACAGCACGTGGCACGGCTCGTCGTCGCACATGCCCGTCGCGTCGTCCGGGTAGGACCTGCCGTAGCGCTCGTTGGCCTCGATCACGTAGTTGTCGAGCAGGATCTGGTTCGCGGTGCGGTTGCCGTACTGGGGGAGCGGGGTCGTGTAGTCGAGGATGCCCGCGGCGCGGCCCTGGGCCACGGCCGTGTTCACCGGCACGTTCATGTCGCCGATGGTGCCGATGATGATGGCGTTGGTCCGGTGATCGGCCTGCTCCGGCTCGAAGGACTCGAGCGGGTCCACGAAGTAGTGCGGTGCGTAGTTGATGGGATCGCCGGGCTCGAGGCCGAGCTGGGCCAGCGCGAGGAAGCCTCGCAGGCTCGAGCTGCCCTTGATGTTGCCGTAGCCCTCGGCAGGCGAGACCAGAGGCTCGCCCTCGCTCCACTGCCAGAACTGGAACTCGGTGAACCTCTCCCACGTCTCGATGACGCGCTTTTCCTCGACGCCCTCGAGGACCTCGCAGTACTCGTGATCGACGAAGATCTCCTCGCCGGGATCGCCCTCGTAGAACGCCACCACGAGCCTGTCCTGGAAGTCGGACGGGAAGGAGATGCGGAACTGGCCGTCCTGGTCCACGCGGGCGCACCTCTTGACGTCGTTGCCCCAGTTGTGAACGAGCACGCCGTCGCCCGGGTCTATCCCATCCGTCCCGCCCACGTCGGCGCAGGCGAACTCGACGTAGGCCGTGGAGTTCAGGTCCGGCACCGTGAACTCCAGGGCCAGCTGGCCCGGGGCGCAAACGGAGCGCGAGTCGTCCTCGCCCACGGATCTCGAGTTCAGGATGGGGCCGATGGTGCGCAGGATCACGGCCTCCTTGACGCCTCCCTGGGTCGAGCGCAGGCCGATGTCCGACAGGCCTCCGCCCCCGGAGGTGGGAGCGATACCCGTCATGGCCGGCTCGGCGCCGCCCATGAGAGCGCTCATGATGCCTCCCAGGCTCTGGCCCCAGGCGAAGTACATGTTGTCCGGGCCGCCGAAGTCCACGAGCCCGTCGCCGTTGAAGTCGCCCGCGATGTTGGGCTCGCCGTCGCCGTCGTAGTCGCCCACGACGAACTGGTCGCCCGGTCGGGTGTGCTCGAAGTCCCAGGTGTAGTCCACGGTGCCGTCGCGGTCCACGTCGAAGGGCTGCGCGAGCCTGACCCCGTCGAAGGAGCGCATCACGCGGATGATGCCGTAGTGATCCAGGGCGCTCTGGCGGACGATGTCGCGCGTGTGGAAGATGTAGGACGTCCAGAAGTCGCCCGCGCTGTCCTTCTGCCCGTCGCCGTTCATGTCCCTGGCCCTGTCGTCGAGGATGAACTCGCCGAGCGGCGCCAGGTCCTCCACCTGGAACACCCCGCGCAGCGCGCTGAGGAACACCTCGTCCTCGCCGAGCCCGTGGTGCGCGCAGCTCACGCCCACCGTGGCCAGGCCGAACTTGGCCAGGCTGCCGCCGAAGCCCAGGGCCTCGAGCATCATGGACGTGTAGCCGTGGCCGTAGAACACCACGGGGAAGGGCTCGTTCTCGCGGCCCGGGATCTTGTACTGCTGCTTGGGCACGGCAACGAAGAACGGGACCTTGGTCTGGGTGTACTTGCCCTTGCCGAGGTCCGTGTTGACCTTCCACCAGCCCTCGTCCTCCTCGATCACCGTGAGACGGCCGTCGCCGTCCGCGTCCTCGTCGTTGTCCAGGTGGCCGTCGCCGTCCGCGTCCTCGCCGTCGTCCAGCACGTCGTTGAAGTTCGTGTCCTCCGCGACGTCCAGCCGGCCGTCGTTGTCCAGATCCTCGCTCTGGAACCTGTAGTCCTCCCAGTCGTCGTCGTACTGGTCGACCCCGTCGCTGTCCATGAAGTTGGGGCTCCAGATCTGGCCGAACATGAAGTAGTCCACGTAGGCGAACTGGTCGAGCACGGGGCCGGCCTCCTCGGGGTCCATGCCGAACAGGTCGTCCACGTACCTGAGCACGATGTCCATGAGATCGTCGGTCTGCAGGATGAACCCGTGGGCCTCCTGCTCGGGCGTCATGGAGCAGGTCGTGGCGTGCGGGTTGCAGCCCCAGGCGCGGCCGATGACGGGCTCGGGCGGGAACTCCTCCGCCAGGTTCGCGAACGGGCCGACCCCGTAGAGGCCGTCTCGCAGGTTCGCGAGGTCGTGGTAGGTGCTCTGGGTCGTGAACGTCCAGGCGAACCTCACGTTGTCCAGGGTCAGCCCGCCGAAGGCGCTCGTGTCGGCCGCCAGGATCCCGTCCAGGCCTGCCAGGTCCTCGGTCTGGTCCACGTGGTTGATGTAGGGGAACGGGGAGCGCACCGGCGCCCCGTTCATGCCGGTGAGCCGGTCCGTGAGCAGCACCGCGTAGGTGGTGCGCGGGGCCAAGGCCGACATGGGCCTGATGATCAGGGTCTGGTTCTCGAACTCGTACAGGGTGGCCGTGTGCCAGTCCGGATCCAGGTACCAGGACAGCTCCAGCATGTCCTCGGGGTCTCCGGGGTTGAAGTAGCCCGGGCACTCGTGGCCGCCCAGGCAGTGGCACTGGCCCGCGGCGTACTTCTCGCCCGTGCACCACACGTTGGCGCGGCCCACGTGCCCGTCGTAGTTGGTATCCATCCCCTCGGTGTCCAGCTCGCCGTTGCCGTTCACGTCCTCGCTCACGTCGAGCCACCTGTCGCCGTCCAGGTCCTCTCCAGTGCCCGGTTCCGTGTCCAGCACGTCGTCGCCGTCCAGGTCCTCGTCGATGTCGTCCAGGTGGTTGTCGCCGTCCAGATCCTCGGCCACGTCCAGACGGCCGTCGCCGTCCAGGTCCTCGCGCACGTCCAGGTGCCCGTCGCCGTCCACGTCCTCGGCCACGTCCAGGTGCCCGTCGCCGTCGATGTCCTCCACCACGTCGAGGTTGCGGTCGTGGTCCAGGTCCTCTCCCGTGTCCAGCCATCCGTCGCCGTCCAGATCCTCGCCCACGTTGAGCTTGCCGTCGCGGTTCACGTCCTCGTCCGTGTCGTCGAAGTGGCCGTCGCCGTCCAGGTCCTCACCGGCATCCAGCGTGCCGTCCTCGTCGAGATCCTCGGTCCTGTCCAGCACGCCGTCGCCGTCCACGTCCTCGTCGACGAGATCGAGGTTGCCGTCGCCGTCCACGTCCTCGGCCACGTCCAGGTGGCCGTCGCCGTCGCGATCCTCGGCCCTGTCGGCCCTGGTGTCGCCGTCGGCGTCCGTCTCGGTCACGTCCAGCCGGCCGTCGCCGTCCAGGTCCTCTGTGCCGCGGTCGAAACGGCCGTCGCCGTCCAGGTCCTCTGTGTCGTCGAGCCGGCCGTCGCCGTCGATGTCCTCGTCCTCGTCCAGGATGCCGTCGCGGTCCAGGTCCTCGCCCAGGACCTCGTTCTCGTTCTCGAACATGATGGTGGGCGCGTCCCAGCGCGGGTCGTTGGGGTAGTAGTAGCTCGTGCGGTCGAGGTACTTGGGGTAGTTGCCGTTGCCGATGTCGATGGCCACGGGCTTGCCCGTCGCGAGGTCCACGAGGTAGACCGCGTCGTTCGCGAACGGCCAGCCGCCGGCGTTGGGGCCGGTGGTGGACGGGCGGTCGTGGTGGCGCTCGATGACGTTGTCCAGGTCGAGGCACGGCGTGTAGGCGTCGCCGTCGCACTCGAACGACACGCTGATGGGAGAGAACGTCCCCCACCCGTCGAGCGTGTCCACCTGCCCGCGGATCCACGACTCGAGCTGCGTGTCCGCCACGAGGCTCACGTTGATGCGCTGGCCCGTGGGAGACTCGGGATCGGGCCGGCCGGCCACGTCGATGGGCGTCGGGACCTGGGGCAGCGGCCGGTGGAACAGGTCGAACACCACCACCGGCCCGTCGCCGTCGGGTGTCGCGTTGATTCCCCTGGGGGCCTTGCCGGACTCGCACGCCGGGGCCAGTGCGAACGTCGCGACGAAGAGGACCCTTGCCGTTGTTCTCATCTGGTGGTGATTCATTTTCGCCTCCTCACCAGTCCAGGGCCAGGCGGCCCATGACCACCCACACGTCGTCCATGCGGTGGCCGGTCGAGTCGGTGAAGTAGCGGCCCGGCCACAGGTAGCCGAAGTGCGCCCCTGCGCCCAGGCCCACGCCCTTGACGGGGTATCGGAAGTTGAGCGCGAGATCGAGCTCCACCCCGAGGTCCTTGTTGTTCACGGGACCGCCGAGGTAGTTGAGCGGCGCTCCGCCCGCCTTCTGCGAGAACGGGCTCACCATCTCCGAGCTGGCCCGCGCCACGAGCACGCCCACTGCGCCGTCCAGGTAGGGCAGCGGCCTCACCCTGAGCACGGGGTTGAAGTAGAACGAGCCGTACACGCCGCCGTTGCTCGCGAGGAGCTCGACCCCGGGGACCGGCTCGCCCGCCATGTTGGGGTGCCCTGCCAGGGTCCCCGCGCGCGCGCTCTGCCAGGCCAGCACCTCGGGGAACAGGACCATGCCCACCCGGTGCGAGGGATCCATGTTGAAGTTGCGGATCTGGTTGTCGAGCGAGTTGCTGTCGCCCGAGGCGTAGCCGAGCTCGATCCAGAAGTCGATGATCTGCCTCCACTTCATGCCGATCTTGCCGGCCGCCGCGAACTGCTCCACCCAGTGGCCCTCGAGCTGGCTCACGCTGAAGGCCACCGTGGACTTGTGCAGGCCGGGCAGCTTGTTGGTGATGTAGGCCACCTCGCCCTCGGCGTACGCGGTGATGTCCGCGGGGAACGCGATCTCGCCGTGGGCCATGCCGTCGAACACCATGACCTCGAGCAGGCGGTTGTCGTTCGTCTCCTGGTGGCGGTAGACGAAGTAGAAGCCGAGCTGCTGCTTGTGGTACTCCCACAGGAGCGCCACGATGGCCTGCAGCGCCACGTCGCCGCAGTACTCGAGCTTCTTGCCGTTCTTGCAGGTCTTCATCTCGGCCGTGTTGTCGTCGTACACGAGGTCGCCGGCCAGCACGAGGGCCAGGTCCTTGATGGCGTCGATGCCCGTGGGCATGAAGGGCTTGGTGGCGAACATGATCCGCTCCACCAGGTCGCCGCCGTCGTAGTACCCGAACACGGGCGGCTCCTCGCCCGAGCCCGCCAGGAGGCTCCTGCCCCAGTTGCTCGTCATCTGCCCGACGCGGAACACGCCGAAAGGCGCGTTCACCTGCATGTACAGCTGGCGGAACCTCTGGCCCGCGAGCTCGTAGGCGTACAGGGAGCTGCGCGGCTCGTCGGCCGCGTCCACACCGCTGGTGGTGTCTCCCACCCAGGGGCCGGTCAGGAGATCGAACTCGGCCTTGATGATGATGAGGTCCTTCCAGTTGAGCATGGGGGCGATGCGCAGCCTGCTCGACGCGTAGAAGTTCTGGCCCAGCAGGTTCTTGCTCTTGAAGAGGATCTCGTCGTCCGGCGTGGCCGGATCGTCCCAGGACTCGATGCCCGACACCTGGATGTCGCCCAGCCCGTGGAAGCGCAGGTGGAAGCTGCCCGGCACCTCGATGTGCACGAAGCCCTTCTTGACGCCCGCCTTGGACCCGTCGTCGCCGTCCGCCCCGTCGTCGCCGGCCTCGTCCTCCCCATCCGGGGCCTCGGCATCACCGTCCTCGGGGTAGGCATCGAGCACCTCGGGGGTGGCCGTCTTCACGTTGCCACCCGACTTCACGTCCACGGACGTGTCGTCGCTCGAACCTTCCTCCTGGCCGGCCGACATGCCCGCGAAGAGCAGCATTGCGGCAAGAACCGTGGACGGAACGAAACGTAAAGAAAAGTTCGTCGCTGCCATGAAAAGACCCCTTCCCGCTGGGTTACGTTCCTTGCGGAACACCGAGTACAACTGAGGGGAGGAGTATAGACGAATTCCAAAAGGATTTGGAATACTCAACTATCGGTATCGAGCATCCTTGAAGGAGCGACCTTCTCAGGCAGCCCTGGCCAGGGTGATGGCCCGCAGGGCGGCCTCCCGGATGCGCCGGTGCAGATCCAGCCTGCGCTCGGTCTCCAGCGGGGAGATCCTCTCCGGCAGGTGGGCCTGCACGATCCTGTGGAAGGCCGCGTTGAGCGAGGCCGGCCCCTGCTCCGGGCTCACCCCGAGGGCGCGGTAGGGGTCGGCGCTCGTCACGAGCCTGTGCAGGATCCCCCTGAGGTCCCCTTCGACCCCGTCGGGGTAGGTGTAGGCCTTCATGACCTCGCCTTTGTACCACCCCTCGCGAAGCAGCCTTCCCGGCGATCGGACGAGCGCCTTGCCCAGCCAGAACAGGCACTCGCCCTCCCCGAGCGTGTGGCCGGTCAGGGTCACGAGCCGCGCGCTCTCATCCTTGCCCACCACGAGCTTCCACGCCGAGGCCGTGCCGTGCACGATCAGGGTCCTGCCGTCGAGCCCGGAGCCCTTGCCGAGCACGTCACGAAGCTCGTCCAGGCCGTTTCCCAGCGGTTCTCCGAGAAGCACGACGAGCGTATCGTCGGGGCGGGGATGGGGTGGGGCGCCTCCGCGCATGGCCAGCCTGAAGATCCGGCCCGAGCTGTAGATCTCGTACATCCCGGCCACGCTGCTCGCCCTCATGTCCGTGATCACGTGACAGATGCTCTGCATCGCCCTGTTCGCGGCCAGGCTCTGCGCGAACCTCGCCAGGCCCACGTCGTATTTCTTCTCCATGATGGGCCGGACTCTACGCAATCGGGCCTCGCCGCCTCCAGAAAACGGCCGGGATCCGGTGTTGGATGATCCGCACCGGCTGTTGTATCCTGGCCGCATGCCCACGAAGCCGAGCAGACGTCCGACACCCGGGGGCCGGAGCAAGACCGCGCCGCGCCCGGTGCGCCCGGTGCGCCCGGTGCGTCCCGTGCGTCCCGTACCCGTGCGCCCGGTGCGTCCCGTGCCCGTGCGCCCGGTGCGTCCCGTGCCTCCCGTGCCTCCCGTGCCCGTGCGCCCGGTGCGTCCCGTGCCCCACCTCAAGCTCGTCATCCCGCCGCGCACGCAGGCGGACATGGACAGGATCGTGGAGCAGGCGATCCGCTACATCGAGACCGTGCGCGACGAGCACGGCCGGGCCCTCGCCCTGGAGGTGGGCACCTACATGTACGTCAACGTGCTGGGTGCCGACGACGAGTACATGGGCTCGCGCCACAGGGCCAAGGAGGCGTCCTTTCGCGCCATCGCCCGGCTCGCGAAGCTCAAGCACAGGACCCTGTGGGGCTGGACTCGCGCGGCCGTGGCGCACCTCAAGCTCTCCGAGGCCGGCCTGCACCCGAGCCTGAGCATCAGGCACCTCGAGCACCTGGCACGCATCATCGACGACATCGAGGCCGCGGCCGAGCTGGCGCGCTGGGCCCAGGACGAGGGCATCACGGCCTACCAGCTCAAGGAGATCGTCCGGCTGCTCTCGGAGCACCTGGCCGGCGGCGGGGACCTGTGGGATTTTCTCGACGACCCTCCATGCCCGCCCCGAAAAAGGAGCCGCCGCGGCCGCCGCAGGGGCCGCCGTGCCACGGACGAGGACCTCCTGGTGCTCCGGCTCATCGTCCTGGTCAAAGCGTGGATCCCGCTGGCCAGGCTCTCGGGAGCCCGCAAGGCGAGGCTTCTCGAGCGGCTCGTGGCAATCCGCCGCCGCGTCGCGGGGGCCCGCTGATGGCCCCGAAGAAGAGGTCCGCCGCGGCCGCCACGGTCGAGAAGGCCGTGCGCTTCATCGAGGAGCGCATCGGGTACCACAGCACCGAGACCAGCGTGAAGATAGGCGCCCACCTCTTCGAGCACGTGTACGGCGGGCGCAGGGAGCTGTTCAAAAAGGGCGGCGACGCCTGGACCCGGGACTGCATCGGTCGCATCGCGAGCGACGCGCGCGTGGACGTGGACGACGACGTGCTGTACATGTGCATCCACTGCCACCTGCTCGTCACGGAGCACAGGCGCACCGCACCCGAGCTGCCGCTGCCTCCCATCTCCAGCTGGAAATGGGAGCGGCTCTGGTGCCTGGAGAAAGACCCGGCATCCCTGGTGGAGGTGGCCTCCTGGGTCGCGACCGAGAACGTGCCCCACGACCTTATCGACGCGGCCGCCAGGCTGGTGCGGCCCTACCTGGACGAGGGCGGCGATCTGCACGACCTCCTGATCCGACCGCACAAGCGCCCGGCCGATACGATCCCGCGACGCATCGACCGCATCCTCGGCGTGGTGGAGCGCAAGGTCGAGGAGAAGGGCGTGACCGCCGGCGCCCGCGCCCGGGTCCTGGCCGTGCTCGACGAGATGATAGCATCGCTCGCCGGGGACCCCCGGGAAGGACCGGCGAAGCGACCCCGCCGCAAGCGCTAGAGGGGATCGCCGGCCAGGAAGCCAAAGGCCCGTGCGATCCATCATCTACCCGAGCTTCACTCCACGGGCGGGGGCGTGAAGGGGCAGGAGCCGTCCTCGAGGCAGGTCTGCATGTTGAGCGAGGTGCCGCCCGTGGAGAAGTAGCGGCCGATCATGTTGATGAGGAACAGGTTGATGTTGAAGGCGCGCTCGGGCTGGCTGAGGAGGAACGAGTGCGTGCCCGTGTCGTCGATGGCCGCCATGACCATGGCCGTGAGGCCGCCGGCGCACGTCACCTCGTCCAGGTAGAGGCTCGAGGCGTCCCAGGTCTCCGAGCAGGTGAGCGGGTCCACGGACGGGTCGGTGGGCACCCAGAGCCTCATGGCCGGCTGGCCGTACTCGGAGGGGAAGCTGGGCATGTCCTGGCCGTCGAGGCCGCGGTCCAGATCCGAGGCGTCGAAGAGGATGCTCTTTGCGTCGGACTCGCGGATCCAGAAGTCGCGGTACTCGTTGCCCTCCACGACGTGCTGCGCCAGGAGGGCCTCGCCGGCGCTCATGCCCCAGCGCGGGTCGTCGTGGAACACGTCCAAAGTCCCGATGGCGCGCGCGAGGGTCAGGCCCGTGGACAGGGGCACGTTCATGTCGCCGATGGTGAGGATCTCGAGCACGTTGGTGCGAGACCGGCTCTCCTCGGGAAAGTCCATGGGGTAGCGGCGCATGAGGAGGCCCGAGTTGGCCGGGTCGCCGCGCTCGAGGCCCACCTGCGAGATGCCCAGAAAGCGGCGCAACGAGGACGTGTTCTTGCGCTGGCCGTAGCCCGCGGCCGGGGAGACCAGCGGATCGCCCGCCACCCACTCCCACCACTGGAACTCCTGGTCGTTCTCCCAGGTCTCGATGCGGCGGATCTCCGTGGCGCCGGGCACGGGCTCGCAGCGATCGAAGTCCACCACGGCCTGCTCGCCACCCGCCGAGAGGACTGTCACGGTGAGATCGTCGAGCACGTCGGACGGGTAGTTGGTGCGGACGTCGTACAGGCCCAGGAGCGGCGCGCACCTGCGCGCGCCGTTCACGTGGTTCTCCACCACGAGCACGTTGTTCGTGGCGGCCTCCGTCGCGGACAGGCAGGCGAACTCGATGTCGCCGATCTTGTCCGCGGTGCTGGAGGTCACGAAGCGCAGGGACACGGCATCGGGGCCGCACACGGTCTCGGAGCGCGAGGGGTGGTCGAAGTCGTAGTACCACTCGGACGGCACGGCCGTGACGAACGGGCCGATGGTGCGCAGGATCACGCTCTCGGGCACGCCCGTCTGCACGGAGCGGATGGCGATGTCGCTCAGGCCGCCGCCCACGCTCACCGGCGCGGCCGCGTCGATGTACGGCTCGTGCGAGGCGGTGATGGTGGTCACGATGCCTCCCAGGCTCATGCCCCACTGGAAGTAGGGCACGTCCGGGCCGCCCACGTCCACGTCGCCGTCGCCGTCCATGTCGCCCGCGATGTCGATGACGCCGTCCGAGTCGAAGTCCCCCACCACCTCCTCGGCGCCGTCCTGGTCGAAGTCGTGCATCGCGTCGGGCGCGCCGTCGCCGTCGGTGTCCACCGGCCCTGCCAGGCGGCTGCCGTCGAAGGAGCGCAGGATGCGCACCAGCTGGAACCAGTCCACGGCCGTCTGGCGCATGTTGTCGCGGGTGTTGAAGATGTACGCGGTCCAGAAGTCGCCGGCCGCGTCGCGGACGCCGTCGCCGTCGAAGTCCTTGTTGCGGTCGTTGACGATGGCCTTGCCCGCGCCGGCCAGGTCCTCGACCTGGAACACGGCCTCGATGGCGCGCCGCATGACGTCGTTCTGGCCCACGCCGTGGTAGACCGAGTCGATGGCCACCACGGCCAGGCCGAACTTGGCGAGCTGGCCGGCGAACCCCAGGGCCTCCAGGTTGGCAGAGCCCGTGCCGTGGTTGTGCAATACCACGGGGAAGGGCCTGTCCGCCCACTGCGGCTGCTTGAGCTCCTGCTTGGGGATCGTCATCATGAACGGGATGCGCTGCCCGCCGTGGGGGAACCTGCCGGTGGCCGAGTCCACGGCCCACTCGCCGTCCTCCTCGCAGTCGAAGCTCATGTCCGTGCAGGACCCGTCGTGGTCCTTGAAGTAGGGGCTGTAGAACCAGCCCAGCACGATGTAGTCCACGTACTCGCGGTAGGACTGCACCGTGGGCGCGAGGTCCATGTCGTCGGGCAGGGGGAAGATGTCGGCGCCGACCCGCGCGAAGAGATCCGCCACGACCTCCGCCTTCACGACGTACTTCTGCAATGGCAGCTCGCAGTCGTCCGGGTGCGGGCCGTGGGGGTTGCACCCCGCCATCATGGCGGGCACGAGATCCGCCGGGAACTCGTCGGCGAGAAATCCCGCCGGGCCGCGGCCGTAGAGACCCTCCCGGATGGTGTAGAGGTCGTCGTGCATGCTCTCCGTGGTGAAGCTCCATGCGAAGCGCACGTCGGAGAAGCCGAGGCCGCCGAAGCGCGAGCCGTCGTCGGACTCGATGATGCCCTCGAGCGGCGCGAGATCCTCGGTCTGGTCCACGTGGTTGATGAAGGGGAAGGGCGAGCGCACGGGCCTGCCGGACTCGCCCACGAGCCTCGAGGTGAGCACCACGGCGTAGCGCGTCGCAGGGAGCATGGGCTCGAGCGGCCGCATGATGAGCGAGTTGGTGGCGAGCTCGTAGAAGGTGAGCAGGTGGCCCGTGGACGCGTACTCGGGCGAGGTGGGGTCCACGCCTTCGGGAGCGGGAGGCCACACGTTGGCGATGCCGAGCTCCCCGTCGTGGTTCGTGTCCTCGCCCGGATCCACGAGCCCGTCGCCGTCCAGATCCTCGTCGCGGTCCTCGAAGATGGTGTTTCTCGCGTCCCTGCGCGGGTCGCCGTTGAAGTAGTTGCCGAGCCTGTCCAGGGTCAACGGGAAGTAGCCCTCGCCCATCTCCAGGGCCACCGGCTCTCCGAAGCTCGGCGAGCCTTCCGTGATGTCGATGACGTAGAGCGCGTCATCGGTGAAGTCGAAGTCGTCGCCCTGGTGGCGCGCGATGACGTTGTCGATGTCGATGCACACGCCGTCCGCGTCGTTTGGGCAGTCGAACGACACGCTCAGAGCCGCGAACGTGCCCCAGCCGTCCAGCTGGTCGATGAGCGAGCGCACATCCTCCTCGACGGCCGTGTCGGCCACGAGGCTCGCGTTGATCCGCTGTCCCGTGTAGGAGTCCGGATCCGGCCGGCCCGCGATGTCGTTGGGGAGAGGCACGTCCGGCAGCGGACGGGCGAAGAGATCGAAGCGCACCACGGGCCCGCTGCCCTGATGGGCCGGGGCAAGGCCCTCGGACAGCTCTCCGCCCTCGCAGGCGCACGTGGCCAGAGCCACGATGACGGCCAGCGGAAAGGGCCGCGCGAAACCACGCATCGTCATGACGATCTCCTCTTCTTTCCTATGCCCACCCACACAAGGCCCAGCTCGCGTGCCACCTCCACGGTCGCCCCCGCGGCGATACGGCGCAGGTCCTCCTCGAGGTCGCACAGGTAGCGGTCCATGGCCGGATCCGGCGAGGCGGGCGGCGCGGCCTGGCCCTGCGGGCCCAGAGCGTCGTCCACCATGCTCACGAGCGCGGCGGCCTCGCTCGACTCGCGCCTGACGATGTCGAGCTCGGCGCGCACCCCGTCGAGCTCGGCCGCCAGGGCGGCGCCCCTTCTCGCCAGGTCCTCGTTCTCTCCCCTGAGCCGGCCCACCTCGCCCACGAGGTCGTGCACCCCGTCGCCGGCCGGCGGGCGGGCCTCCTCGATGATGGTCGGCAGGACCTCGAGCTCGCGGATGAGGTCGCGGATGAGCTCGTCTCGCCGCTCCAGCTCGGCCCGAAGCTTCGCGATCCCGCCCTCGTCGGGGGCCGGCGCGGCAGGCCGGCCCTGCGCCTCGGCACGGAGCCTCCGCACCTCGAGCGCGAGGTCCTTCGTGCGCCCATCGGCCTCGAGACGGATCCTGGCGACCTCGCCCTTGCAGGCCTCGACCTCGCGCTCGAGCTTCCCGTGCTGCGCCATGAGCTGGTTGCGCTCGCCCTCGACGAGCGTCACGTCGCGCTCGGCCTTCTCGAGGGCCGCCTGCAGCTCCTCGAGCCTGCGTCCCAGCTGGGGAGCCCTGGTCTCCTCCTCGCGGATGCGGGCCGTGAGCTGCTTGACCTGGACGTGCAGCTCCTTGGACCTGGCCTCGGAGCGTTCCATGCGCGATCTCGTGTCCTTCTCCACGGCCTCGAGCCTGCCGGCGCGGGCCTCGGCCTTCGCAAGCTCGTCCTGGGCCCTGGCGAGGGCGGCCTCGGCACGGGCACGCTCGCGGGTCATTTCCTCGAGCTCCCGCGAGAGCGTGGCGCGCTCGGTGAGCCACGTCTCGGGCGTCTTCTGCACCTCGCGGCGCATGACGCTCTCGAGGGCCTCCTTCTGGTGATCCTTGCGCTCCTTCTCCATCTTCTGGCGCAGGTCGAACATGCGCTGCCGCTCGGCCTCGGCCTCTGCCTGGAGCCTTTCGATCTCCTTCTCGAGCCTGGACACGACCACGTTGCGGTTTCCGAGCTCGCGCCGGAGAGACTCGAGCTCCGCGTTCAGCCTGCCATCGGCAGGGCTCCCGCCCTTGCCGGGATCCGGGGCCCGCCCCTCCACGAGGGCCATCTCGGCCATGGGCATCTGGAACAGGGCGTTCGAGAGAGGCTGCCCGGGCGGCTCGTGCCCGCACAAAGCCACGATGAACTCCGGGTCCTCGCCCTGCGAGTCCATCAGGGAGGTGTCCAGCCTCACGCCCGCCCGTCCACGGGCCGGGTCGTAGGAGGCCATGGCGTAGCCGAGAAACGGCGACTGGCCGGCCACATCCACGTGGGCGAAGTACTGTCCGAGCATCTGCTCGAGCGATTCGAGGCTCCACACCTCGGGCATCTCCTCGAGCCCCGTCTCGGAGATCGGCACCGTGCACTCGGCGTTGCGTACCGAGAGCACGAGCATGCCCTGGCCGCCCAGGACGCGGGCCGCCTCGCCGAGCAGGGCGCGGTAGTCCTCGATCGCCGCGAGATCCGGGATGAAGACGAGGTCCACCTCGCCCCGGCGCACGGGCAGGGCCGTGCCCGCATCCGCGTCCCTCCTGCCCCTCAGGCCGGCCAGGTCCCAAGGGAGGGACCGGCCCTGGCCGGGAACGTGGGTCTTGACCGAAACGGCCCCCATGCGGGACAGGACCTCGCCCATGGCGTCGGCGCCCTGGCCCAGCACGAGGATGCGCCTCTGCCTCACGGCAGGCTCCAGGTAGAGCATGCGGACGAGGATCTCGAGGCCGTAATCCATCCTGGCTCTCATGCGGTGCTCCTGCGAAGGGCAACGAGATCTGGACAAGAACAGGATATTTAACACGAGGCTTTCGGGCTGTCACGCGCAGGATCTGATATACTGGCCAGCCATGCGGGACTCCGGACTCGTGGCGACCGCCGGCTGTCTGATGGCTTTCTACGCCCTCGACGCGCCACCGGCCGGAGCCGGCGATGCCGATCCGCAGGCCGAGAGCGTGCCCGAGGCGCACGCAGACGAGGAGCTCTCCGGGGCCGACTGGACCGTCCTGGCGGACGAGGGCGAGGCAGGACCGGCCGGGCCCCTGTACGTGCTCGAGAAGATCGTCATCGAGGGCAACCGGAAGACCACGGACTCGACGATCCTGTTCTTCATGCACATCGAGGTCGGCGAGACGTTCTCCCCGCAGGACGCCGCGCTCGAGATGGACCGCTACACCCTCCTGGCCACGGGCTGGTTCAGCGAGGTGGACTTCTCTCTCGAGAAGGGCTCCGAGCACGGGCACGTGGTGCTCGTCATCGAGGTGGTGGAGCGCTCCACGCTCGTGATCCGCGACCTGGCGCTGGGCGTCACCCACATCACGCCCTACGGTGGCATCTCGGTGGCGGACTACAACTTCCTGGGCCGCGGGCTCAGCCTCGGCGGAGGCGTGGTGGTGGGCAGCCCGCACATGGGCTTCGACCTGAGCTTCACCCACCCGTTCATCTTCCATTCGCGCTTCTCCGTGGGCCTGAGGCTCTTGTGGATCCAGGGCGTGGACTGGCTCGGCTTCGACGACGTGGTGGCGGTGTGGCCGGGCGCCGCCGACCCTTTGTCCATCGCCAAGGTGACCTACATGCGCCGCGGCGGCGTGCTCGGCCTGGGGTTCGACATCCTGCCGCAGTTCAGCCTGGGCCTGAGGTACCGCTTCGAGGTCGTGGACGCCTCCATGCCCGTGGCCGCCTCCAACCAGCGCAACGGCATGACGGAGACCATCGACTTTGGACTGCTGCCGGGACGGAGCTTTTTGTCGACCATCTCGGGCGTGTTCGAGTACGACTCGCGCGACGACCCGTTCTTGCCGTCGCGGGGCCTGAAGGTCGCCTTCTCGGCGGAGATCTCGACGCCCCTTCTGGGCAGCGCCTACTCCTTCACCAAGTTCGAGGTGGGCTACGACCACCTCTTCCGGCTGCCCTGGAAGCACGTCCTCAACCTGACGTTCTTCGCCGGGCTCATCGCGGGTCACGCGCCCTTCTTCGAGCGGTTCTACCTGGGTGACTTCACCGACTTCATCCCGGATCGGGTCATGGGCATGGCCTTCGACCACCGCCAGAGCCCCAACGTCTTCTCGACCTCGATCTCGGCCATGCGCTACGAGGACATCGCAGCGAAGCTCGCGCTTTCGTACGCCATCCCGCTCTACCGGAGCCAGTCGGGCGTGTACGGCGTGGACTTCTTCTTCTCCTTCGGGCTGTACACGCTGGCGAGGGCGAAGGATCTGCACATCTCGGGCGAGGGCCGCCAGCAGGTGTCCGCGTTCCCTCTGGACCTCACCGCCGACCTGGGCTTCAGGGTGGACACGGTGGCGGGCTACTTCGAGTTCTCCCTGGCCAACATGATGGCGCTCGTGCCGCTCAAGGGGGACTGACAAGGGTCATGCGCCAGCGCACCACAGCACCGCTCTGGGCGGCTCTTTCTGCGATGCTCGCCGCCCTGGCGGCGGCGGGAGCCCAGGACGACACCGACCCCGAGCGCGAGGTGGGCCTGGTGCGCAAGGCAGACGAGCTGTGGGTGTCCTTCGGCTACGGGGACATCTTCGACGACGAGAGCACCGGGAAGCTCGAGAGCGGGCTGCCCACCACGGTGCTCATGCGCATGAGCCTGATGGCCGAGGGCCAGGCCGGGCCCCTGAGCTTCACGCTGCGCAACTCGCAGATCACCTACGACCTGTGGGACGAGGTGTTCCACGTGGCGGTCAAGTCGCCGGGAGAGAAGACCAAGAAAAAGATGGTGAAGAAGCGCGACGAGGCCCTGGCCCTGGCCACCACGGCCAAGAACCACCCGGTGAGCATCGAGGACGTGCCCGCGGGCACCTACGTGCTCAAGATCCGCGTGGACCGCAACCCCCTGTCGAAGGAGATCATCAAGGGGATGAACAGCTGGCTCAAGAGGCCCATCGGCTCGTCCGGCCGGCTCAAGCCAGGTGACAGCTTCTTCGGGTCGTTCATCTCGTTCTTCGTCAACAAGAAGATCCAGAAGGCCGAGAAGACCCGGACCTTCACGAGCCAGAAGTTCAAGCTGTGAGGTCGATGGTGATCGGATCCAGGAGCGAGGCCTTCAGACGCATGTGCCGGGCACCCGCGCAGGTGCTCACGCGGATCATCGCCAGGGCGGTGACGCCGGACCCGGCCTCGCTGGCCGGCTGGGAGCTCTCCGGATACCACCTTGACCCCCCGCTGTGCGGCAGGTGGCTCCTCAAGCACCGCATGGGCCTTTACCGGATCAAGGACGGTGCGAGCGGCACGGGGCTCGGAGGGTACATCATCCCCTGCCACCCGGGAGGCCCCGATCGGCCATGGGTCGACAGGCTGGCCGGCCCGGGATCGCGCAGGACCTTCTGGTTCGTGCTCGAGCCGGCCGGCGAGGGCCGTTTCCCCATGGCGCTCGTCGTCGATCACTCCCGGCGCGGCCGGGCCCGGGCCCTGGCGCCGCAGAGGCTCGTGCGCCAGTACCTGGCCCAGGTCCACGAGGACGATCCCGACCTCTTCATCTGCGCCGTCGAGGTGCGCGCGGGCCGGCAGGTCCGCCACCTGGGCATGACCGTCCTCGTGCGCGAGCGGCCCTCCCTGGTGGGGTCGAGATGACGGCCGAAGCCCGCCTGCTCGAGATCGAGCGCAAGGCGCGCGTGGACGACCCGCAGGCGCTGGAGCGAAGGCTCCTCGCGCTGGGAACGCCCGCGGGCGAGGCCACGAAGGAGGACAGATACTACCTCCTCTCTCACGTCCGGGGCAATCCGATAGACCTCGCCAGCGCCCCCATCTTCCGCGTGAGGCTGACGGGGGGACGTGCCGTCCTCGGGTACAAGTCGCGCACCCTCGTCGGCCCCACCGAGGTCAACGAGGAGCGGGAGATGGAGGTCCCGGACGCGGAGCTTTTCATCGACTGGCTCGAGTCGTACCTCGGCCTGGCGCCGTTCGTCACCAAGCGCAAGCACACGCGGCTCTACCGGTTGACCGGACGGCTCTCGGCCGCAAACGTGGAGCTCAACGAGGTCGAAGGCCTGGGCCACTTCGTGGAGGTGGAGGTCATGGCGCCTGCCGGAGGCACCGGAGCGGCCCTGGCGATCATCGACGAGATCTTCGATCTCATCGGCATCCCGGAGTCGGCCGTGGAGCCGCGCTACTACATCGACATGCTCATGGCGCTCGGGAAGGGACACGGAAGTTGATCCCGGCACCGGGATATGTCAGTGTCCAGTGCGACAAGCGGGCCCAAGGACCATCGGCCTGCCTGCATCGAGGGTGACCCGGTGCCACTGGTGGACGTCTTCACGGGTCGACAGCCCGACCACCTCGACGTTCTGGACGAGATCATCGATCTGCTCTCCCGGCACGAGAAGAGGGTCGACGTGGAGCGCGTGCGGGGAGCGTACGAGCTGGCAGCGCAGGTCCACAAGGAGCAGAAGCGCAAGGACGGGCGGCCCTACATCGTCCACCCGCTGGCCGTGGCCCGCACCTGCGCCGAGCACTGGATGACGGACGTGGCCGTGGCAGCGGCGCTTCTGCACGACACCATCGAGGACGCGGACAAGGAGCTGGGCCTGAGCGAGAAGGTCATCTCCGACCGCTTCGGGCCCGAGGTGGCCCGCATCGTCGCGGGCGTCACCAAGTTCGAGAAGCACCTCGCGGGCGAGGGAGACGACACCAGGGCCGAGACCCTCAAGAAGCTCCTCCACGCGACCGCCCTGGAGGACATCCGCATCATCATCCTCAAGATCTTCGACAGGCACCAGAACGTGCAGAGCCTGTCGGTGTTCCGGGAGGAAAAGCGCAGGCGCATCGGCGAGGAGACCATGCGCTTCTACGTGCCCATGGCGGACCGGCTGGGGTTCTACGGGGTCGCCCGCGACATGGAGGACAGCGTCCTTGCCGCCCTGCAGCCCAAGAGGCACAAGGAGCTCAAGAAATGGGTGGACAGGGAGAAGAAGAAGAAGGCCGGCTCCGTCACGGCCATCATCGCCGACATCGAGCGCTCCCTCTCGGACATGGGCGTGAACGCCGCGGACAAGTTCAAGGCCAAGGGCCTGTTCTACATCAATCAGATGGCCACTGACGCGAGCGGCGAGCTCGACTACAGGCGGATGGAGGAGATCGCAGCGTTCAACATCACGTTCATCGTGCCGGACACGGACGCCTGCTTTCGGACCCTGAACCTCGTGCACTCCAAGTTCACGTTCTTGCCGAAGCAGGTGCGCGACTTCATCAACAACCCCAAGCTCAACGGCTACCAGTCCATCCACACGGTGGTGCGCGACAGGACCGGCTCCCGCATCACGGTCATCATCAGGACGTCGGAGATGGAGTGGCGCAACCGGCAGGGAGTCATCGCGGACCTGCGGGCGGGCCGCGTGTACGAGGGCACGTTCCTCAAGGACCTCGTCCAGAGCCTGGACATCATCAACCCGTCCGAGCTTCTGGAGATGACCGGACGGCTGTTCTATCCGGAGATCGACGTGACGAGCCCCGCGGGCGAGTCGTTCAAGCTGCCCGAGGGCTCCACGGCCTTGGATTTCGCCTACTACATCCACACGGACGTGGGTGACAGGGCCAAGGCCGCCGTCATAGGGGGCCGGGAGCGCAAGCTCGACACGATGCTCAGGTCGGGGCAGCAGATCGAGATCCGGAAGGCCAAGGAGCCGCAGGTCAAGCCCGTGTGGCTGTCCTGGGTCAGGTCGGACAAGGCCAAGCTCGCCATCCGCAAGCACTTGAACCACGACGAGCGGGAGGCCATGGCCCAGGAGACGGCCCGGTTCTGCGCCTACCTCAAGCAGAAGATCGGGATCGCCGTTCGCCCGGGTGGGCCCCAGCTCGCGGCGCTGCGCCGGAAGCTCGCCATCGAGTCCGACGAGCGGCTCGCCCACGACATGTTCCTGGGCCTCGTCTCGTACGACCACGCGCTCATGTGGATGCTGCCGTCGCTGGGCAAGAAGGACCTCGTGAAGGTGGCCCGCTCGCTGGCCAAGGACCGGATCATCGGCGACGACAGCCTCAAGGAGCTCATGGCCGTTCCCGGCGACGAGGACCTGGCCGCGAGGCTCGCGGGCATCGTCGCAGAGAGCCTCGATAGGGCGCAGCAGGCCTGCTACTTCGTCGAGGTGGAGGGCGCCCACCACCCGCTGCACGTGCGCTTCGCCAACTGCTGCAAGCCGAGCTACGGCGACCCCGTGATGGCGCTGGCGACGCGCGACAAGGGCCTGGTCGTCCACAAGGACACCTGCTCGAGGGTGGCGCTGAGCCGCCAGTACGACTCGGTGCACCTCGTCAAGGCCCGCTGGCGCCAGTCGCCCAGCACGAGGCGCTTTCTCGTGCAGGTCGAGGGCGACGACCGGCGCAACCTGCTCCACGACCTGACCAGGGTGCTCGCGGAGTTCCGGATCAACATCGTGGAGCTGAGCATCCGGACCATCGAGGAGAACCGGTTCGGCGGCATGATCCTCCTGGAGGTGTCGGACCTGACCGAGATCGACGCGCTCGTGCGAAAGTTCAACGCGGTGCCCGCGCTCAAGGTCAAGGAGAGCTGGGTCCTGCCATGAGGTCTGGGCCCGCGAGCCGCGACCGGCGCGATCCGTCCGCTTGCCCGCGAATTTCCTTTCCGGTATAAACGATTCCGATGGATCAGTACGTGGGACAGACCATCCTGGGTCAATTCAAGATCCTCGAGGAGATCGGCCGGGGAGGCATGGGCTCCGTCTTCAAGGCGGAGCAGCCCATGATGGACCGGCTGGTGGCGGTGAAGATCCTGCACCCGCGGCTGGCGTCGCGCCAGGATCTGGTGCTCCGGTTCAGGCGGGAGGCCCGTGCCATGAGCGCGCTGACGCACCCGAACACGGTGCGGGTCCTCATGTTCGGGCAGATGGAGACGGGCGCGCTGTACATCGTCATGGAATTCCTGGATGGCGAGAACATGCTGCACGTGGAGAGGAAGGAAGGCCCGCTCGACGCGGAGCGCGCCGCGCGCATCATGATCCCCATCTGCGGCGCCCTGGGCGAGGCCCACAGCCAGGGGATCATCCACCGCGACCTGAAGCCCGAGAACATCGTGCTCACCAGGCAGGGTGGCATCCAGGACTTTCCCAAGGTGCTGGACTTCGGCCTGGCCAAGATGAGAGACCCCGATCCGGCGACGGGCAACACCCGCGCGCTCACCCAGGCCGGGGCCGTGTTCGGCACACCGGAGTTCATGTCGCCCGAGCAGGCCAGAGGCGAGGTGCTCGACGCCAGGTCGGACATCTACTCGCTGTGCGTGATCCTGTACGAGATGATGACGTGCAAGCTCCCGTTCAAGGCCAAGAGCCCCATGGACTACATCGCCAAGCACATCAAGGCCAAGCCCATCCCCGTGCACGAGCGGGTGGAAGGCCTGAAGCTCGAGGAGCGCCACTGGCTGGTGATGGAGAAGGCCCTGAACAAGGAGCGCGACGACAGGTACCAGACCTGCCACGAGTTCGCCGCGGCCCTGGGGACGTGGCTCGAGCCGGAGGTGCACGCGGGGCACGCCCAGAAGGCTCCTCCCAGGGCCGTGCAGCCGCCCTCGCCCGCGAGCGTGCCCGAGCCCGAGCCGGCGACCCAGGCGTCGCAGGGCGTGTTCAGCTCCGTGGACGTAGCCCTGCTCGAGCCCAAGCAGAAACCCGCGCCCGAGGCCAGGCCTCTGGTCGTCGAGGATACGTCGCCCACAACCCCCACGGCACCGAAGGGGGGACCCATGAGCAAGGGGGCCATGCTGGGGATCGGCGTGGGCGTGCTCGTGCTCGTTCTGGCCATCGTGGCCGTGGTGATCCTGGTCCTGTGAGAGGCTCGGATGGCACATACTGATCCCGCTGCGGCGTTGCCGCACAGAGGAGGATGGCACATGGCAGGGCGTCGTTTCATGATGCCTCTCGTTTGTCTCGCGATGCTGGCGAACGCAGGACCGGCCCTGGCCGGCGACCAGGTGACCACGGTGCTTGGCCTGCTGAGCGGCGAGGCCGAGAGCAGCTTTGCCGAGGAGCTGTCGGGGTATCTGCGCGAGGCGCTGGACGCGCGCGAGGCGCTGGGCCATTCGGGCAAGGACCAGACCCTGGAGCAGGTGGCCATGGCCTTCGGCTGCCTCGAGTCCCTGGACCCCATGTGCCTGCAGGAGATAGGCGAGGGGCTGGAGACCACGACGCTGGTCTACGGGCGCGTGGAGATCAAGGGAGAGGGCGAGGATGCCGCCTACAAGGCCACCATCACCCTGTTCGACGTGGTGGAGGGCAAGGTCGAGAAGACCACGGCCGTGCA
>JBFYZU010000269.1:0-3009 GCA_041309365.1 Myxococcota bacterium | reverse complement strand
CATGGGTTCGCACCAGAACGACCAGCCGTTCGCGCACTCCTGGTCGAGCGTCGGCAGTCCAGAAGGGATGCAGTAGGACGTGTCGAAGCACTCGTACCCGACCGGACAATCGGCGGCGCTCGCACACGAGTGGTAGCACATCCCATCGTCGCATCTTCCCATGGCACCACAGTCGCCGTCCGTCTCGCACCAGTCCGTGCCTCCGCAGTCGCCAGTGACCGGGTCGCAGTTGGTGCAGAGCGCCGTGCTGGCATCGTACCTCTGACACACCAACCCCCCGGTGCAGTCCGAGCTGTCCGTGCAGGGATCTCCCACACACCCATCACACGGCAGGTTCCCCGATGCCCGGCACGTCAATGAAGCCTCGTCGCAGTACTGCCCAATCCCGCAGCTGTCGCAAAGCGTGCCGCATACGGGATCGTACCCGCACGCGATGCCCGAGCAGTTCCGTGCAGAAGGGCAGCTTGGCGAATCGCTGTCACCGTTGCAGCCCGAGCAGATCGGCAGGGCCAGCATACCAGTCAGGACCATCACCACGTTCTCATTACGCATTGCGCCTCCTCATGATCCCCTTCTCTCGAAGCTCTCAAACGCACATTCCCAACGATCGGAATCTCACCGCATCGATCCGCGAGAACCATGACCTCGTACGATGTGGCTCAGCAGATGATAGTGAGGCTTCTCAAGCCACGTCAAGCACCACACAGGACAAGGGCAGCGTCCGGTTCGTCAACTAATCGGCTCAGTGGGAGACACGGTATATGCATCTGTCAACGGACCGGCTGGCTGCGCTTCAGGTGGGATGCGTCCGTTGTGCAGGGGATGGTGACGCGGTATGCGATGGAGGCCGGCACCCACAAGGGCGGATTGGCCCAAGCGGGGATGGCGGCATCAGGGGATGTTCGCGACGCCGGGGGTCGGGGTGGTGGTCTGGGACCAGTCGTCGATGGCGTTGTCCGTGTCGTGACCGTCGGGGAAGCGGATGAGCGAGCGGACGGAGGTGTTGCTGTCCTCGGCCGTGGTGGCCGTGCCCTCCAGCAGGTTGAAGGTGCCCGGGACGCCCGCGATGGTGACGGCGGTCATGGCGCCCTCGTAGCAGAGCGCGTCGATGATGGTCTCCGAGGCGATGTCGAACAGCGCGAGACCGTCGGGCTCGCCGTTCTGGATGGAGTTGTTGGGGATCGAGATGCTCCCGACACCGACGGGAATCGTGACACCGTCGCTGGCGAGCAGGAAGAACGCGCCTGCTGCCAGGGTCCCGGACAGGGCGAAGCGATCCACCTCATTGTTGTCGAACCCGTTGAAGGTGATGACGGCAAGCCCGTCCAGGAGCGCGGTCGTCGTGCCCGCGTTGTAGATCTCCACGAACTCGGCCGAGTCGGAGCCCACGCAGTCGTAGTCGACCTCGTTGATGACCAGAAGAGGGGTCGAGGCCCCGTCGGCATCGGACACGGAGTCCGTGACCGCGTCGGCCCCGGCGTCGGAGACCTCGTCCGCGGACACGTCGGTCCCGGTGTCGGAGACCATGTCGAAGATGACGTCGTCCACGACGTCGGGGACCGCGTCCGGCTCCACGTCGGTGCCCGTGTCAGAGACCGGGTCCTCCACCTCGTCGGTGGCCACGTCGGTGCCCGTGTCAGAGATCGAGTCCTCCACCTCGTCGGTGGCCACGTCGGTGCCCGTGTCCGTCGCGAGGTCCGAGGCCGTGTCGGCAACGCTGTCGGTCGCAGTGTCCGTTGTCGTGCCGCCCGACCCGCCGCACGCGGCGAGGGTCACGGTCGCGAGCGAAGCCATCAGGAAAACCAGTGGATCTCTTCTCATCGTACACCTTCCCTTGTTGCACGGGCGTCGCGAGGCCGGGTCGCGTGCGACTCCATGGATCGGTACTCTATATAAAGATGTCATCCGTGTGAAGACATGCCATCGAGGCATGGGCCTTGGCGGGAGAGTGGCGCGCCGGCGGGCACGGAAAGGAAGACGGGGCAGGCCCCCCTGGTCGGGGGCTTGCCTGCGGCATTGGGCAAGGGAAAGGCGACAAGGACGAGCGCCCGGGAGGCCAGGAGCTCCGGTCCCAGCCCGACGGAAAGCTCGCGGGCACCCTGGATCATGGAGAACCGGTCCTCCGGGATCGACACGATGACCTTGGTCGGCTCGAGCTCCCGCCCCACGGGATCGGTCACGTACCCCTCGCCGGCGAGCCTCCTCGCTTCATCGTCCTAGATCGCGTAGGCCTTGCTGGAGAAGGCGAGCAGGCGCCTGAGCCTCCCCCACACTCCCCGGGCGTGATGCCGCTGGCGGTACTCCCACGCACGCACCGCCGCGCGGGCGTAAACCTGCACCGCTCTGCGCTCCAGTGCCTGGGTCACGGCTCGTCCTCGATCGCCTCGAGGCCGTGCAGAAGCGCGGCGAGCGTGCCACGATGCGGCCCGGGGTCGGGCATCCCTGGATGAGGCACCATTCCCGGTCAGTATCGTCGGCATCGCGGCAGGCGCAATCCCGTGAGCTCCACGATCCGAGCGATATCGACATCCTGGTCGAGCCGGACAGGAATCACTCCACCCGGAGCGACTCCGGGAGGCGGATGAGGGCGACTGTGGTGGCACGCTCCGAGGGAAGGGATGGTGGAGAGGTGGGAAAAGATGTCCTGCTTGCGTTCAGTCACAGGCGACGATACCTGCGTATATCTCTAAGTTGTCGAGGCGGTCGTCCGCCCACAACAGCCCGTAGGCGCTTCCCGACCAGACCGCTGCCGGGTAAAAGGACACGCCCTCTGCGTGTGATATCCTGATCTCGCTCGAGAGGGGTTCTCCCGCCGGTGTGAGCCGAGAGAAGATGATATCGGAGTTGTACCAACGGTTGTCATGCCATGCCACGCCGTATTCCGAGCCGGTCCAGGCGATGGTCGGGCTCTCGCTTGAATACGGGCTCGGCCTGACAACGATGTCCGAAATCAGCTCGACTCCCTCGTGTGAGATCCTGGTGAAGTAGATCTGGTAATGTCCGCTCCTG
>JBFYZU010000268.1:0-5158 GCA_041309365.1 Myxococcota bacterium | reverse complement strand
CCCGTGTCCAGGCCCGTGTCGGTGCCCGTGTCGGTGCCCGTGTCCAGGCCCGTGTCGATGCTCGTGTCCGCGGGCGTGTCCAGGTCCGTGTCCTCCACGACGTCTGCCGGGAAATCCGTGTCCGTGTCCTCGGCCGTGTCCTCCACGCCGTCCGTGGGCGTGTCCGTGGGCACGTCCTCGCCGGTGTCGGTCACTCCATCCGCGGGCACGTCATCACCGTCCTCGTCAGGGTCGGTCGTCCCGTCGACGTCCGTGGTCACGTCGGTGCCCGTGTCCGTGTCGGTCACGGTGTTGCCGCCGTTGCTGCCGCACCCGAATGCCAGTGCGGCACCGAGAAGGATCGACCACGTCCCGATGTTCATGCCTGTCATTGTCCGGCTCCTTGCTTGGGAATGCGAGAATATACACGCGGGATCACCGACCGGCAACTCGTCGGCCTGCCGGGCGTGAGGCTCAGCTCACCACGTACTGCGTGAGGCCGTCGTCCAGCACGGCGACCACGTTGCCCTGGTCGTCGAACACCACCGTGCGCTTCTTGAAGAACCCCATGGCGCACTCCGGGCCGCAGTACTGCGACCAGGACAGCTCCATGTGCACGACTTGCACGTTCTCGTGCTTCACCCCGCCCAGCTGGTACTCCTCGAGGCTCTCCACGGACGCCTCGTACCTGAGGAACGCCTTGAGCATGGTGATACCCTTGGACGAGGAGAAGTCCCCCTTCTCGAACGCCTCGATGACCATCACGTAGTAGTCCAGCGCGTCCGCCGTGATGGCCCACGGGATGCGGATCCCGTCGAACGTCGCGAACCACCACAGGGCAGCGTCCGGCTCCACTCCTGCCTCGGCCTGCATGCCGGGCGGACCGATGGCCGTCAGCACCTCGTTGCGGTCTGGCTGGATGCCCTCCGCGACGGCGATGAGGTGCGCCTCGTCGACCCCCTTGTACGTCCTCTCGATCTCGATGCCGAAGCTCTCGCCCGCCTCGCTCCTGTCCGGCGTGTCGAACTGCGAGGCGACACCTGGCTGCGGCTCCGTGTACGCCTCTTGGTGGGCCTCTTCCCACGCGTTTACGACCTCTGGCCCGGGCTTCGGCCCGCACGCCGCCACGACGCCTGCCGCACAGGCGGCGGCGATGACCGTCCACTCTCTCATCTTCGGCACCTCGCTCCTCGAAACGCTGCGGTCGTCATGCCGTTCCCCCCGTTGTGCGAGAGTCCTTTGCACGGCATCGGGATCTCGTGCCCCACTCTACGATGGGGCGCGCCGCACGGCAAGCAGGGCTTGTCCGGTTCGCCATCGATCAACGCCTCGTCTTGCACCATCTGGTCCTGTTATTCGCCACAATCGCATCCGAAGGCCACTTGGTTGGGTTCGACGGTTAGCTGGTAGAGCCGGGAAAGGCGCCGTGGTGAGGGCGGCGTGAACCGGGAGCGGAGAGATCCGGGTCCTGCCTGTTCAGCGTGGTCTTTCCCGATTGCCCAGGCCCAGTCAGGACGACGGCAGAAAACTGTCGGGCAGCACCGGCGCGCGCCGGCTCGACCGTTCTTGTAGCGATACCTTCCATGTCATTCGACACATTGAATTGGCTGTCGTTGTCGATAAACGTTCCAGTCGGGATCGTTGGTGGGTTCGAACCGGAACAGGGGCTAGAATGTCGAGGCCAGCGACCGTTCACCCCGGGAGGCAGTAGGTGTCCGGGCCGATGAACGGGATGGCGTGGCAGGTGTAGCCCTCGGCCGCCCTGCACTCGGCATCCGACGTGCAGCGCAAAAAGCACTGGCCGACGTCGCAGCCGCCGCCCGGCCCGCACTCCGCGTCGCTGCCGCAGAAGCCCGTGCAGTAGCCGCCGGGGAAGGAGATGAACCCCCACATGTCGGTCATGCAGAAGGCGGTGTCGCTCGGCACGAGCGCGCAGTCCCCGATCGCCGCGCATGCCTCGCCCACTGATCCGTCGCCCGGCACGAAGTCCGCCGGCGGATCCACCGGGAGATCCACGGGAGGCTCTGGCGGCACGTCCACAGGCGGGTCGGCGGGGAGATCCGGGGGCGGCACGTCCGCGGGCAGATCGGTGAGCGTGTCGGCCGGCGAGTCCGGCACGACGTCCTCCGGCGAGTCCGGCAAGACCGCGTCGAAGTCCCCATCGGGGACCGTGTCACCGGCCCAATCCTCGATACCATCGACGCCGGTGTCGGGATCGTCGGTCGCGTCCCCGCCGCTGTAGGATATGCTGCCCCAGCAGCCGGACGCGGTCACGTGAGCTGTGGCCAGTGCCGCGATCGTGATGGCACGTCTCATCCGGGATTTCCCAAATGGCCTTGCCTCTATCACTTCACTTCCCATTCCGCAGTAGAATACTCGCTGTTCTCCGGTGCTGCAAGGCTTGTCCTTCGCCACAATCGCATCCGAAGGCCTGTGCTGGCTACTTGGCCCATCCGGCCGCGATTTCGATGGATTACGCATCTATGCCGCTCGCCGATACTCATGATGCAGCCCGCCCAGCACAGGGATGGAGATGATGTTTCCCGGTGGGCCGACGGCCTCGGCCTTGTCATGAGTCTCTCCGGCTACGCATGCGGGGGTGCGCTGGTTCAAGCCCTGATGCGGGCACGCCTCGGCGAAGTACCGGACGTGCTCGCGAAGAATGTGGCGCAGATGATCCTCGCCAAGAATGAGGATGTGGTCCAGGCATTCTCGACGAACAGAGCCGAGCAATCGTTCGCAGATGGTGTTCATGAGTGGTGCCTTCACGGCGGTACGGATCACCTTCGTGCCGCAAGCCTTGGCCACCGCGTTGAACTTCACCCCAAACCTGTCGTCGTTGTCTCGGATCGGGAAGCGTGGCCCCTGGCAGTAGGGCGTCGCCTCCCGCAACCGCTGGGCCACCCATTCGTCGCTGGGCGACCTGGTGACGTTGAAGTGGACCACCCGTCGGCTCTCGTGCTCGACGATGAAGAACGCGAAGATGGGGTTGAAGAAGGCGTCGAATACCTGGAAAAAGTCGCAGGCCCAGACGTCCCTGGCGTGGTTGTCGAGGAATGTCTTCCAACCCTGGGGTGGCTTTTTCGGGTCATGGATTCCCCTCATGTAGCGATGAACCGTGCGCCTGCTGGCCTTGATGCCGAGCTTGAGCGACTCTTTGCGAATGCGTTCGGCGCCCCACGGATTCTCCGCCGCTATCATTTTGATGAGGTCGATGGTGTCTTGAGGGATCCGCGGATCCCGGCGGGTGGTCCTGGACTTCCGCCGCCAGACGGTTTTGAACAGGTCACGGTGCCAGCGAAGCAGGGTGTCGGGTTGGATGAGATGGAGGGCACCTCGCCAGGCCCGGTTGAACCGCGCGAGCAGGACCATGGGCAGCCGGTCGGAGGTGCGAAGGGCTGGACGATTGATCGAGCGGCGTGCGACGATGAGTTGCTGACGGAGCATCGCATTCTCGGCAATGAGCTCGGTCTTGGATCGGACGGCGTCCTGGACGACGCCAGCCACGACCGATACCGCGACCGGCTCGATGAGCTTCTCGACGATGCGGTCGGTCGATCTCAGGCAACGCGTGATGGTGGCTTTGGCGATGCGGATGATCTGTCCCAGCGTGCTCTTCTTCCTGGCTCGATGATCGACTGGAGGTCGAGCATGGCACCGAACGATGATGTGCGTCACCATCTCTTTGCCGGGGAAACCGGGTAGAACGGTTGTCGACCGCTGGCGTCCAAGGTTGCGAAAGTACAGGTCGGATGAGGAAAGTAGCCAGGACAGGGCTAGCTCGTCTCGCTCGAGACGCTGGAGTCGTTCGACAACGCGCTGACTTGCCTGCCGGCGGGGCTCGGCGCGCTGCCGCGGCTCCAGAGGCTGCATGTCGGCGCCAATCCCCTGAATCTCCCCGAGGACGTCTTCGAGGAGGTCGACGAGGTCCTGATCGCGCACCTGCGCCGTCACGCAAGCCATGTGCGCGACGACTGATCGCGGGGTGGCCCCTCGATCCGGCCTGCAGGCGCCGCGTCCGGCCCTACAGCTCGACGGTCATGAGGTAGACCCTCGATCCCTCCTGCGCCAGGTAGCGCAACCGCTTGCCTTCCTCGTCCACGACGGGAGCGGAAACGTCGTCGAAGAACGGGCCCTCACGTCCGCCGATGACGTAGGCGTATCTGTAGCTGATGGTGGACGAGGCGAGGCCCGTCACCTCCTTCTCGAACACGAGGACGCGGTAGACGAGGACATCCGAGCCCGGGGTGAAGAAGAGGTCGGAGACGTTCACGTAGAATGGCCCTGGCGCGCCGTCGAGGATGACCGTCACGTTCCTGTCGCCGCTCCTGAAGCCGAGGGCGCGATCGGCAACCCACGCGAGGTGGGTTCCGTCATGGGAGAACCGACCGTTGACCTCGAGAGAATCCGAACGGCGCGGCTCCAGGTCATCGAGAGGCTCGCCCGCCACGCCGTCGCGCACGATGAACCACTTGCCCTCGAGATGCGTCGCGCGCCCCTCACCGACCTCCTTGCCCTCGAATCCGATGTGAGCGAGGTGCGATCCGTCGCTCGAGAAGGTCGTCGATCTTGCACGGAAGTAGTCCTTGCCGTCCTTCCTGCCGTCCTTCACGACGAAGCTCCTGCCGTCCTGCTTCGCGACGTAGGCGAATCGAGCGCCGTCCTGCGAGAAGCTCAGGTCGCTGACGTGCTCGTACTCGGGACCCTTCTCGTCGCCGATCACGACGCGGGCGGTATATCCCCCATCCGGGTCCCACCTGAGAGTCGCGTACGCGACACGCGAGCAGTCCGGCGCGAGGGCGATGAAATCGTCGATGGCCGGGAAATGCTCGAGTTCCTTGCCATCGAGGACCACGAACTGCTCCTCGTCGGTAGAGGCCACGTAGGCGTGGCAGACGCCGTCCCCACCGTAGGACAGCCGCGCGACAGCGTCGTACTCGGGGCCCAGCGTTCCGTCCAGCACGGCCAGCTCTCGATTCTCGCGGTGCATCACGAGGCCGTGATGCGGCCCGGTGGGTGGAACGACCTGCTGCTCGAGGAAGTTGATCTCCGTGAGACGGGTGCCGTCGTGGTAGAGGGCTTGCCTCTCCTCCTTCTCGAGCGCCGTGTAGTAGGCGTGCGAGCCGTCCGCCGAAGGGATGATCTCCACCACGTCGGCCTCGTGTCTCTGTGCGGCCGT